>CAJBER010000223.1 GCA_903952135.1 uncultured Algoriphagus sp. | reverse complement strand
ATTATGAAAAGTATCAAGTAGCCAGTATCAAGTAGCAAGATGTACCGTAATCCGTACTGAGTACTGGCCTGCCTGCCGCAGGCAGGTACTTAGTACTTAAATTAAGGTCTAATTTGATTCTATTTGATAAATGGAGTCAAATTCTGCCTGCTTTGATTTTTTTGCTTCCTCCAAGTCGAAATCATCTTGAATTCCCAACCAAAATTTTGCAGAGTTCCCAAAGAATTTTGAAAATCGGAGTGCGGTATCTGCGGTGATTCTACGTTTTCCCTGAATGATTTCTGATATTCTGGTTTGAGGTAGATGCGTTTCTTTTGCGAGGCGGTACGCGGAAATCCCAAAGGGCTTGATAAATTCCTCGTTTAAAATTTCGCCCGGGTGGATGTTTTTAATAGTTGCCATGGTATTATTCAATGATAGTCAACAATTTGGACTTCGAAGGCCTGGTTTTCTTCCCAAATGAAAATTAGACGCCATTTTTGGTTGATTCGAATACTGAATTTGCCAGCCAAGTTTCCAGATAGTTTTTCTAAATGATTTGATGGAGGGATTTTTAAATCAGATAGATTTTGGGAGTTAGCCAACATTCTAAGCTTTCTTCTGGCGACATCTTGAATTTCGTTAGGCAACTTGGAGGACCTTATCCCATGCCAAATTTTTTCTGTTTCCTTATCGCCAAAAGAACGTATCATTACTCTCGTTTGTCAATACTAACGTGAAAAGTTAGTAATTAATTTTAGTATTTATTAAAAAAATATTCAGCTCACTTTTCTTTTCAGTATCCAAAAAATAAGATTTGAAGTTCTTTAAATCTATCTGTGGTTTGAGTCATTTTCATGAAAGCAGGTAATCATGAACAAAAAAATTAGCTTTTATTCTGTGAATGCCTTCAATGGCTTGTTTTCACCATCTTTTTTGCCTGATCAGTCGTGAATGATTCTCCTCGCTCCGCTTGTCTGAGTCCGGTCTCAATCTTGTTAAGAAGAATTAATCCATCCATCAATTCTTCGATGGAGAATTCCTCAGGGAGTGATTTGATGACTTCTATCGCTTTGTCTTTGGTAATCATGGATTTATCTTTTGTTTAATTTAATAAGAAAAATTCACTCTAGGGGAATTCAACTCCTAGAAATCCGTTTCCCAAACTCCTCCAAGTGATCGTCTCCAAAGTCGAGGTGGGTCACAAAGCGAATAAGGTCCTTGCCAAACTTTACTCCCTTGATGCCCTTGCTGCTTAATTCCTGAAGATAGGCCTCAGGACTAATTCCCTCCAGTCGGGCAATGACAATATTGGTCGCCACAGGCAGTACTTCTACTACATAAGGTGCCTTCATGAGGAACTCACCCAAACTTCGTGCACGTCGGTGGTCTTCCTTCAAGCGCGCTACCTGATGATCCAAGGCATAAATACCCGCTGCTGCCAAAAATCCTGCCTGGCGCATGCCGCCCCCAAAGACTTTTCGCACCTTACGGGCGCGCTTGATATCTACTTTTGAACCCAAAAGCACGGATCCTATGGGGCAACCCAGGCCCTTGCTTAGGCAGATGGAAATGGTGTCAAACAATTGTCCCCATTCCGCTGGAGCATCGCCTGTTTCGACTAAAGCATTAAATAGGCGAGCGCCATCGAGGTGAAGTTTGAGCCCTTTTTCTTGACAAAGCGCCTGTATGGGTCGTACCTCATCTAGCGTATAGATGCTTCCGCCGCCTTTGTTCATCGTATTTTCTAGCGAAACGAGCGTAGTCTCCGGTGCGTGGACATCGTCCGGATTGATGGATTCGGCCACCTGGGAAGCGGTGATTTTTCCCAAGTCTCCAGTCAAGAGTTTCACCGAAGCCATGGAGTTGGCCATGATGCCCCCTCCTTCATACAGGTAGATGTGGGAATATTGGTGGCAGATGACTTCTTTTTGAGGGCCTGTATGCAAACGGATGGCGATTTGGTTTGTCATCGTGCCGGAAGGGCAAAATAGCGCTGCTTCCTTTCCAAAAAGGGCAGCTATCTTTTCCTCCAGGGCATTGACCGTAGGATCCTCTCCAAATACATCGTCTCCTAGGGGAGCGGCGTACATGGCTTCGCGCATCCCAACACTGGGCTTGGTGAGCGTATCACTTCGTAAATCTAGAGTCAGCATGTTTATTTCTCGTCTTTTTTAAAGAATAGGTCTAGGCTACTTTTTCGCTTTTGAAAGATTCCCTCCATATCCGAAAGTTCTAGGTTCAGCGCTTTGGTGGAAATTTGAATTTCTACCAAGGAAATCCCCAAGGAAATCAACAGGGAAACCATGCTGATGACAAAGGTCCAATTGGCGGCATCCGTAAATCCTTTGAACAGCAAAAACATGCAAATCACGCAGAGCAAAAAGCTAAATACCCCGAAAAGTTGCATGTTCTTAATCAAAGTCAATCTTCTGCGGAGGTTGTGAATCTGCTCCACGATGATCTCTTGATCTGGGTCTTTCAGGTAATTTTTGTGCAGTCCCCGAATCAGGGTAGCGATGGCCAAAAACCGATTGGTAAAAGCCAGCATCAGCAAGGTGATTGCGGAAAAGAGGAGGGCAGGAGTGGAGAGTTGGAGTTCCATTGAACTAGCGTAAGTCTAAGACGTAAGTTGGGGAAAAGAAATGAAAAAGCCCGCTCTCAACTTCCCAATTGATTTAAATTGGAAGGCTAAAGAGCGGGCCTCAAGAAAATTTATTGCTTACAAGTGAATCACTTCGTCGTAGGCTGCAGCCGCCGCTTCCATGATCGCTTCGGACATGGTTGGGTGCGGGTGCACAGTTTTGATCAATTCGTGACCGGTAGTTTCCAGTTTACGAATCGCTACGATCTCAGCGATCATTTCGGTGACATTGGCACCGATAAGGTGAGCACCCAATAGTTCGCCGTATTTTTTATCGAATACCAGTTTCACAAAACCCTCCTTTGCACCGGAAGCAGAGGCTTTGCCGGAGGCGGAGAAAGGAAACTTACCAATGCGTACTTCGTGGCCTGCCGCCTTGGCTTTGGCTTCGGTCATGCCCACAGAGGCGATCTCTGGAGAGCAGTAGGTACATCCTGGGATGTTGCCATAATCCAGTGCCTCTGGATGGTGTCCTGCGATTTTTTCTACGCAAATGATGCCTTCAGCAGAGGCTACGTGCGCCAATGCAGGTCCAGGAACCACGTCACCAATGGCGTAATAGCCTGGCATGTTGGTTTGGTAGTACTCATTCACTTGGATTTTTCCTTTGTCTACCAGGATTCCTACTTCTTCCAAACCGATGTTTTCCAAGTTGGATACCACACCCGCCGCTGAAAGAACCACGTCACATTCCAGAACTTCCTCTCCTTTGGCTGTTTTCACGGTTACCTTGCAACCTGCACCTTTGGTGTCCACTTTGGTGACCTCGGAGGAAGTCATGATGGTGATTCCAGATTTTTTATAGCTCTTCTCAAGGGCTTTGGATACTTCCTCGTCCTCCACAGGCACGATTCGGTCCATGAATTCCACGATGGTTACCTTGGTGCCGATGGCGTTGTAGAAGTAGGCAAATTCCACCCCGATGGCGCCAGATCCTACGACCACCATGCTTTTAGGCTGATTTTCTAGGGTCATCGCCTTGCGATAGCCGATTACTTTTTCGTTGTCGATCTTTAAAGTAGGAAGTTCTCTAGCGCGAGCGCCAGTTGCGATAAGGATGTGGTCGCCGGCATAAACCGTCTTTTTGCCATCCTTGTCTGCTACCTCTACCTTCTTTCCAGGTTGGATTTTGCCCCAACCGGAAATGATCTCGATTTTATTTTTCTTCATCAAAAATTGCACTCCCTTGCTCATGCCGTCTGCGACACCGCGGCTGCGCTTGACCATGCTGCCAAAATCTGCTGTAGCATCCTTCACGGTGATTCCGTAGTCGCTGGCATGGTTGATGTATTCGTAAACCTGTGCGCTTTTCAACAACGCTTTGGTGGGAATACAGCCCCAGTTGAGGCAGATTCCGCCCAACTCTTCTGCTTCCACGATGGCAGTTTTCAGTCCAAGTTGTGAAGCACGAATGGCCGCCACGTATCCTCCCGGTCCGCTACCCAGCACAATCAAGTCAAATTTTGTCGAAGACATAGTTTAATGGATTTGATATCAAAATAACTTCGCAAAAATAGGTCTTTTGCTTTCAGAAAAAAATCTGTTTTACGAGGTAGTTTTCACAGGAAAAAGTTTCTTAGTGAAGGATTTAGTAGGGGTAAACTTAATTCTGAGATACGCTTTTTTGGTGTGTATTTCTTGGGATTATTTCAAAAAAATAGGATAAATCATTCGTTCCAGATCAGTTCCTTCTCTTTTCAAAAAATCCAGCAACTAAATGACGGGAGAAATTTCTATTTTTGGCGAAATCAAAAATGAGTCTATTCATGGGATTACTAACTGGAAAAATTGCCCTCGTCACTGGAGCTTCCAAGGGAATTGGTAGAGCCATTGCCATCAAATTTGCCCAAGAGGGCGCGCAAGTGGCCTTCACCTACCTTTCAAGCGTAGAAAAGGGGCTTGCCTTAGAAACTGAACTAATGGCTTTTGGCATTACTGCCAAAGGATATCGCTCGGATGCTTCCGACTTTAAAGCAGCAGATGAATTGATCAATGCGGTGGTGGCTGACTTTGGAGGCCTGGATATTTTGGTCAACAATGCGGGTATCACTCGGGACAACTTGCTCATGCGCATGACTGAAGAGTCCTGGGATGAGATCATGAACATCAACCTGAAGTCTTGCTTCAATACCGTAAAGGCGGCTACGCGAGTAATGATGAAGGCCAAGTCTGGTTCCATCATCAACATGACCTCTGTGGTCGGCGTAAAAGGAAATGCGGGTCAAGCGAATTATGCGGCTTCGAAGGCTGGAATCATCGGATTCACCAAATCCATCGCCTTGGAATTGGGATCACGCAACATTCGTTGCAATGCCGTGGCTCCTGGATTCATTGAAACAGAGATGACTGAGGTCTTGGATGAAAAAACAGTTCAGGGCTGGAGAGATGCCATCCCGATGAAACGAGGAGGACAGCCCGAAGAAATTGCGGATGTATGCGTATTTCTCGGCTCAGATATGAGCAGCTACATTTCCGGCCAAGTGCTTCATGTCAATGGAGCGATGTATACTTAACATTTTAAAACCACATAGGTATTTAAAAAACCACATAGACACATAGAAAGGAAGTGAATTCACTTTTTTCTCATGTGCCTATGTGGTTATTTTTTGCCTAATTGACGACTAGAACAACTCTATGTGTCTATGTGGTTCACTTTTTATCCAAAAGACAACTCTATGTGTCTATGTGGTTTTAACCAATTACCGATCTTTTTCCAAAAACGGATAGCGGTAGTCGGTTGGTGAGACCAAGGTTTCTTTGATCGTACGTGGGGATACCCAACGGAGTAAGTTGATCATGGAACCCGCCTTGTCATTCGTGCCTGAGGCTCTTGCACCACCGAATGGCTGCTGTCCGACTACTGCGCCTGTAGGCTTGTCGTTGATGTAGAAGTTGCCCGCTGCATTTTTCAATTTCTGGGTAGCTAGTTCGATCGCATACCGGTCTTTGGAGAATACCGCACCAGTAAGTGCATAAGGGGAGGTTTGATCTACCAACTCCAATGCCGTTTCAAAATGTTCTTCATGGTACACGTAGATGGTCAAGACAGGGCCAAAGATTTCCTCGCACATGGTGGTGTACATGGGGTCTTGGGTGAGTAGGACGGTCGGTTCGATGAAGTACCCTTTTGACTTGTCATACTTTCCACCAGCTACCACTTCTACTCCAGGATTAGCCTTGGCTTGGTCGATGTAATTCGCGATTTTGTCAAAGGACTTCTCATCAATCACCGCATTGATAAAATTGCTGAAGTCTTCTGTCCCACCCATGCTCATGGAGGCCAGATCTTCGATCATGTATTTTTTCACATCCTCCCACAAGTTGCTTGGGATGTAGGCACGAGAAGCGGCCGAACATTTCTGTCCTTGGTATTCAAAAGCACCCCGAACGAGTCCCACGGCTACAGCCTTTGGATCCGCAGATTTGTGTGCCAAGACAAAGTCCTTGCCTCCCGTTTCCCCAACAATTCTTGGGTAAGATTTGTAGCGGGTAATGTTTTCACCTACTCTTTTCCAGATGTGCTGGAATACTCCTGTGGATCCAGTGAAGTGAATGCCTGCAAAATCAGGGTGTTTGAAAATCACATTTCCTGCAGTTGGTCCATCCACAAATATCAAGTTGATCACTCCATCTGGGACACCGGCTTCCTTGAAAACTTCCATCAGCACCTGTGCCGAATAGATTTGGGTGTAGGCAGTTTTCCAAACGACGGTATTGCCCATCAAGGCTGCGGATGTAGGCAAGTTGCCGGCAATGGCAGTAAAGTTGAACGGAGTCAAAGCAAATACGAAGCCCTCCAAAGGACGCTGTTCCAATCTATTCCATACCCCTGGGCCAGAAACTGGCGGCTGCTGGGCATAGATTTCACACATGTATTTTACATTGAAGCGGAGGAAGTCAATGAATTCACAGGCGGCATCAATTTCTGCTTGAAAGGCATTTTTGGATTGCCCGAGCATGGTGGCCGCATTGATTTTGGCACGGTAAGGGCCCGCGATTAGGTCTGCTGCTTTTAGGAAAATGGCTGCGCGCTGCTCCCAAGCCATGTTTTCCCAGGCTTCTTTGGCGCCTAGAGCCGCTTGAATGGCCTGCTCCACATGGGAACTGTCCCCTTCGTGAAAATATCCTAAAATATGCTTGTGATCATGCGGAGGAGAAATCGATCTCGTCTTGCCTGTACGCACTTCTTCGCCGCCGATGTACATCGGGATATCGATTTGCTTGCCGCGAAGTGTGGCCAACATGGCTTGTAATTCTTTTCGCTCAGGGCTACCTGCTGCGTATGATTTTACCGGCTCATTGACTGGAGTCGGCACATTGAAAAATCCCTTTAACATAGAATTTGTATTTTCGTGATTGGAAAATGCGAAGATAATGTTTCTGAAGAAATGCTGCAGTGCTTTTACTCACAAAAGCAGTTCAAGTTCCTGAAGGTGACGAATTTCGTAGGTGGCTGGAATGGGAGTTTCCTTTCCTTCAGGATTGAAATATACCTGATCGATAGCTGCTCTCTGGGCACCGAGAATGTCTGAATTGGGGTTGTCGCCGATCATGAGGCAGGTCGCAGAATCTGCCTGAAGTTGCTCCAGCGCGTAGTAGAAAATCCGTGGATCTGGCTTTTTATGGCCTGTGGTTTCCGAGGTAACGATCAATTCGAAGTAGCCATTCAGCCCGGAGGAATTCATCTTTTTTGCTTGGGATTCGTTGAATCCATTGGTGATGAGGTGTACGCGGTACTTTTTTTTCAGGTAGTCCAAAATCTCTTTGGAATAGGGAAATAGGTGCGGTTTGGAGGAGGTGCGGTGCATGAAGTCCTCCTCAAAAGGAGTAGGAATTGCAGCAGCATTTCCTCCAGCGTGGGTGAAAATTCGTGGGAAGCGTTCTCTACGTAGCCCCTGCTTGTCGATTTTATCCAGGTTATAGTCGTCCCACAATTGGTAGTTGACTGTATGAAAGGAGGAAAAAAACTGATCGAAAGTGGGGATGCCCAGGTCTTGCAAGGCATAGATTTGGAAGAGTTCTGAGAGGGATTCGCGTACGTTTCGATCGTAGTCCCATAGCGTATGGTCTAGGTCGAAAAATACATGCTGGTAGGTTTTCAAGAAAAATTAGCGTCTGTACTGGTTGTTTTCAATCTTATTGCTTGCCAGTTCTCGGTTGGATTTTAAGATTTCATAAGTAGCCTGATCTTTAGTCAGGTTTGCATCCTTTTGGATCAACTTAAAAATCTGTTGCAGGATTTCGAGGTATTCTTCCAAGATGTAGTAAAACATCCATTGATCTACCCTTCTGCTTCCGAGGAGGCCGGCATTCTTTAAGTAAATCAAGTGACGGCTAGTTTTTGTTTGCGTAAAGTCCAAAATAAGTTCCAGGTCTGAGATGCTCAATTCCTTATTCTGCATCAATAAATGCAGGATACGCACACGCGGCTCTTCCGAAAGTGCTTTAAAAATTCGCAAACCATAGTTTAAACTGATATTTTTGAGTCTCATTAGTAAGTTTTAACTTCTGGAACGAGGTGAAACGAAAATAATCGCTGAAATTGGCTTTAAATTCACAAGAAGTCCAAGATCTGCACCGCTTTGAACCCAATATTCGTGAAAATAACCCATTTATACGCGCTTATTCTGTTGTCGGGATTTTTTTTCTGCAGCCAAGACCTTGTGGCTCAAGATAAGCAGGAAAAAAAAGTCGTTCAACTTTCTGGTATTGTCCTCAATGCTGATAGTACGGATGCGGTGCCTGGGGTGAATATTTATGTACCTAAAAAGGGGAGAGGAACAGTTTCTGGGCGATTTGGCTATTTTTCCATGCCTGTCTTGGAAGGAGACACCATTGTCTTCACCTTCATTGGATTGAAGAAGCAAAGTTTTACGGTTCCTGAAAATATGGATAAGGATCGAATTTCCTTAATCCTGACCATGGAAGTGGATGAGATTGCCTTGGCTGAGATTGAAGTCATGCCCTATCCTACGGAGGATGAATTTAAGCAAGCGGTGATAGCCATGTCCGTGGTGGATCCAATGTCCATCAGCCGAACCAACATGCGACCGGAGATGCTCCTCCGCTGGGCAGAATCCATGCCGGCCTCGGGAGGGGAGAATTTCCGAGCCTTCCAGGAGGCGCAGATGCTCCAAAATCAAGACATCTATGGACCTAGACCTTTACGGATTTTGGACCCATTTGCCTGGTCTCAGTTCATCCGATCCATCAAACGAGGCGATTTTAAAAGCAAGTAAACCGGATAGCCCCAGTTTTTCTGAGATTATTCAATAAATCCTTTCTAAACATTTGGTCGGATTTATTTAAAAGAATATCTTTGTGCCTCATTTCAGAAAAGCAAAATTAAAACTAGCAATAGCATGAAAAGCGATATTCATCCAAACTACAGAGACGTGGTATTTTACGACACCTCTAGTGAGTTTAGGTTTTTGACGAAGTCTACCATCGAAACCAACGAAACTATCGTGTGGACGGATGGCAATACCTACCCTGTGTTCAAAATTGAAGTGAGCTCTGAGTCTCACCCTTTCTACACTGGTAAGAAAATGTTGTTGGATACCGCAGGTCGTGTGGAGAAATTCAACAAGCGTTACGCCAAGAAGTAATTTCGATTTTCGTTCTTCGAAAAAGTCTCCCGGAGCAAAGATTCCGGGAGACTTTTTTATTTTTGTTCTATGAAGCAACTTCTCCTGTTTGACGATCCTGCCATCCGCGGATCTCTCCTTCCCTTCACCTTTACTCGGCCCATCGCCGACCTTCGGGTAGGGATTTTGAAAGTTTCAGAGAAATGGGAAAAATACACCGGAGCATCCATTTCTTTCTGGACGCAGGAGTACCTTCAAAAATCTTTTCCAAGAACAGCAGCGCAGGGAATAGCCATCAATGGCTCCTGGTTGCCAGATGCGAATTCTTGGCCAAAAATCTCTGCCTTAAAAGAGGATGAGGCTTTATTTTTTGGAAAAACCCTGTTGGCTACCGCTTGCGGGCCGCAGGAGAAAAGCTTGGCTTTTGCCTCCGAAAAGAAAATCATTCAACTGGAGCAGGACCCTGTTCTCCTCCAGAAAACCTGGCACATTTTTCAATTCAATGCGGCGGAAATCCGCAAGGATTTCACCCTACTTACTGCCGGAAGAACCTCCCAACCTATGCTGGATCCCCACACCCGTTGCTATGGGGAGCATCAAATTTTTATTGAAGAAGGGGCGCAAGTACGTGCAGCTGTGCTCAATGCCGAAGCAGGACCCATCTATTTGGGCAAAAATTCAGAGGTACAAGAAGGTGCCTTGATTCGAGGACCCTTTGCACTTTGTGAAGGATCCACAGTCAATATGGGGGCAAAGCTTCGTGGCGACACCACCATTGGCCCCTTTTCCAAGGTGGGTGGAGAGGTGTCCAATTCGGTTATTTTGGGCTATTCCAACAAAGGGCACGATGGATTTTTGGGCAACTCCGTGATCGGGGAGTGGTGTAACCTAGGTGCAGATACAAATACCTCCAACCTCAAAAACAACTACGCGCCTGTCAAACTTTGGGACTACACCAAAGGAGGATTTGCCAACACAGGACTGCAATTTTGCGGCTTGATGATGGGAGATCACAGCAAGTGCGGCATCAATACCATGTTCAATACTGGTACCGTTATCGGTGTCGGAGCCAATGTGTTTGGGGATGGCTATCCACGCAATTTCATCCCCTCATTTGCCTGGGGTGGAGCAGCTGGATTCTCTACCTTTACCCCTCCGAAGTTTCATGAAACAGCCGAGGCCGTGTATGCCCGAAGAGGGAAAGTATGGGGGGTAGATGAAAAAGAAATTTTGGATAAGGTTTTTGAATTGACCAAAAGCTACAGAATTTGGGATAAAACTTCCTGACCCACCGCACCATGCAGTTTGCAGCAATACCTGGACTTCCGGAAACCAAAGAAAAGCTTCTCAACGCAGTGAAGTTGAACCACCTTGCCCATGCACTTTTGTTTCATGGGCCAGAAGGTTCGGCCAACTTGACTCTGGCTTTGGCTTTAGCGAGTTACTTGTATTGCGAGGCAAAAACAGAAACCGACTCCTGTGGTACCTGTGGATCCTGCCAGCGGATGAATAAATTGATTCTTCCAGATTTAAACTTTGCATTTCCAGTAGTGGCCTCCTCCAAAGAAGAGGAGGGAGATGAGGATGGGAAGGATGAGAAATCCGATCTGATGGGCAACTGGAGAAAATTTGTCTTGGGCCAGCCCTATGGCAATGTGCACGACTTCATCTACTTCAATGGCTTTGAAAAAAAGCAGTTAAACATTACCAAGGCAGCTGCTCGAAAGATGATTCAGACGCTGTCGTTGATGTCTTTTGAGGGAGGGTACAAGATCATGCTGATCTGGGCACCGGAATATTTACACCCTTCAGCGGCCAATGCCTTGCTCAAAATCATTGAGGAACCACCTGCCAAAACCCTTTTCCTGCTGGTCACCTCCCAGGCTGATCAGTTGCTCACAACGATTTTATCTCGAACCCAAAAGATACTAGTTCGTGCCTTTACGGATGAAGAAGTAAGTACTCACCTTGTAGAATCCGGTCAATGTGATGCCAAAGCAGCAGCGCAAATCGCCATGCTAGCAGATGGAAACCTACGTGCAGCCTATCGCTTGATCGATCAGGTGGAAGACCAGACGGTCCGTCAGTTGCGGGACTGGTTTCGCCTTTGCGCCACTAAAAATCTAAAAGACTTATTCGCGCTCTCCGACGATTTTCACAAAGCTGATAAGGAATCCCAAAAGTCCTTGATGCTGGCAGGATTGAATGTGACGCGAGAGATTTTGTTGAAAAATCTCGATATGGATCACCTCCTGCGCACTACAGACGAGGACCGGGCTTTTATTAATAACATCAGCAAAAAGGTATTGACCGAAGAGCATGCGCTTAAACTCTACCAGACTTTCAATACCGCGCATTACCATTTGGAACGAAATGGGAATGCGAAAATGATTTTCACCGACTTGTCCATGGAGATTCTCTTGATGATGTCCAAAAACTAGGGAGATGGAAAAGAAGGTTCTTGGGCGAAAAGAAAAAATCACACTTCCTGAACTTGGCTTAAATCTCGTAGCTGCCAAAATTGATACGGGAGCTTACACGAGTAGTTTGCATGCGGAGGAAATTCGGATTGAGGAGGTAGAAGGGCGAAAAACACTCTATTTCAAAATTTTGATGCCTGCCCACCGAAAGTACACAGGAAAGACCCTAACTTTTGAATCCTTCCGGGAGAAGAAAGTAAAGAATTCCTTTGGACAGGCAGAGGTTCGTTACCTCATTGAAACCAAATTGCAGCTGGCAGGAGAAACCTTCCGGGCTGAGTTTACACTCACCGATCGCTCAAGCATGAAAAATTCCATTTTGCTAGGTAGAAAAATCTTGCGAGGAAGATTTCTTGTAGATGTATCCAAGACCAACCTAGGTAAACCCTACCGCAAAAAGAAATGAAAATTGCCATCCTTTCGAGGAATCCCAAGTTATTCTCTACTCAACGCCTAATGGAAGAAATTCAAAAGGCGGGACACGAAGCGATGGTTGTAGACCATAGCCTTTGTGATCTGATTATTGAGCAGGAGGGTCCTTCGATCATTTACAAAGGGCAGCGACTTGAAGGGGTGGATGCCATCATTCCTCGTATAGGGGCGTCTGTTACTTTTTATGGTACGGCAGTCGTTCGTCAATTTGAACTGATGGGTGCCTTCTCAGCGGTGACCTCGCAGGCGATTGTTCGGAGTAGGGATAAGTTGAGAAGCTTGCAGATTCTCTCAAAAAATGGATTGGGGATGCCCAAGACGGCCTTTACCAATTTTTCCAAAGGGGGAGAGAAGCAATTGATCGAACAAGTGAGTGGGGCTCCTGTCATCATCAAGTTATTGGAAGGGACGCAAGGCTTGGGAGTAGTCTTGGCTGAAACCAAGAAAGCAGCCCAGTCTGTGGTGGAGGCGTTTCATGGGCTGAAGGCCAGAATTATTGTTCAGGAATACATCAAAGAAGCAAAGGGTGCTGACATCCGTGCCTTTGTGGTCAATGGAAAGGTCGTGGGGGCTATGAAGCGTCAAGGAGCAGAAGGAGAATTTCGTTCCAACCTTCATCGTGGAGGAGTGGCGACCGTCATCAAATTGAGCCGTGCAGAAAAGCAAGCCGCGCTCAATGCAGCCAAGGCCTTGGGCCTGGATGTAGCTGGAGTAGACATGCTTCAATCTGCACGAGGTCCTTTGATTTTGGAAGTCAATAGTTCTCCTGGCTTGGAAGGAATTGAAGGCGCTACCGGTGTGAATGTTGCCGCCGAAATCATCAAATTTGTAGTGGAAAGTGTGGTGAAGAAAACGTCAAAACGAGAAAAACAGTGAGTCATCAGCTTATAAAAATCGGAACACGTGCCAGTAAGCTCGCCCTTTGGCAAGCATACCATGTGGCAGACTTGCTCAAAAAAGCGGGGTTGGCATCGGAAATTGTTCCGATCGATACCAAAGGGGACCAGGTGTTGAATGTTTCCATTTCAAAAATTGGTTCCAAAGGAGTTTTTACCCAAGAATTGGAAGATCAACTCCTGGATGGAAGCATTTCGATTGCAGTTCACTCGGCAAAAGACATGCCTTCTAGTTTGGGAGATGGTTTGGAGTTGATTGCTTTTTCGTCACGCGAGCAAGCACAGGATGTGCTGCTTTCTACGAAAAAAGGAATTTCCTTACGAGATGCCAACTTGGTGGTGGGCACTTCTTCAACTCGAAGAATTGCGACGCTCAAGCATTTTTATCCTCAGGTAAAAACCGTGGAGGTAAGAGGGAATCTTCAAACCCGAATTCGAAAAATGGAGGAAGGGCATTGTGATGCGTTGCTCTTGGCCTATGCGGGAGTGCATCGAATGGGTTACACGGACCTTTTGGTAGCGAATTTGGATTTGAATCAATTTATCCCTGCCGTGGGTCAAGGATCCATCGCTATTGAGGCCTCTACGAGCCTTGACCCCAAACTTCGGGATGCCATTGTTGCTGCTTGCAACGATGCAGCGACCCAAGTCTGCTTGCTGGCCGAGCGTGCCTATCTCCGAGTTTTGGAGGGAGGGTGCAGCATTCCGGTTTTTGCTATGGCCACCCTTGCAGACAATCAAGTCCAGCTAAAAGGCGGGATTGTGAGTTTGGATGGACAGCAGCGCATCGTACTCGAAGTGAGTGGTCCAGCTAGTCAAGCTGTGCATCTAGGTGAATCCTTGGCCAAGCAAGTCCTCCAAGCGGGAGGAAAAACAATTTTAGAACAAATCAAACAGTCCCCTCATTGATATGAACCAGAAAATGCGGATTTTATTCTTTATCCTTTCTGTGCTGAGTTTTTCGGCTTGTGGCAAAGAAAAGGATTATGTGGTCACCATTTCCACCCGACATGGTGAGATCAAGGCCATTCTTTTTGACGATACTCCGGTGCATAAGGAGAATTTTCTTGACCTTGCTGAAGCAGGGCGATTTGATTCCACCCAGTTTCATCGGGTGATTCAGGGCTTCATGGTTCAAGGTGGAGATGTTTTTACTAAAGAAAGTCTTCCTTACCAAAATTGGCCAACACTTCCTGCTGAGATTCGTCGCAATCATGTACACACCAAGGGAATGCTTGCCGCTGCTCGTGAAGGAGATGATAGCAATCCTCAAAAACGGAGCAATGGCTCTCAGTTTTACATTGTCCAAGGAAGAACCTATGCGGAGCAAGAGTTGACTACCGACTTTACAGCCTTGCAAAAGGCGGTCTTCCAGTACATGCAATTGGAAAGCCAAAAGCAGCTGAAGGAAGAGTACACGCGGCTTTATCAGGAGGGGAAAATGGATAGTTTGACGCAGATTTTGCTTTCTAAAAGAGATGATATCGCCAAAACCTTATCCTTGAAACTCACTAAAGATTACAGTCCTGAACAAATCAAGGCCTATGCCGAAGTGGGGGGTACTCCACACCTAGATTTTGAGTATACCGTCTTTGGTCAGGTGATCCAAGGCCTAGAGGTGGTCGATAAAATTGCCGCTGAGAAGACTAATCGGGAGGTTCCTTTGGAGCCCGTAATCATGAAGGTGACCGTTGAAAAAATGTCACGAAAGAAAATCGAAAAAGATTTTGGCTATGTCTATCCCGTCGTTCAGTAAACCAAAAATCTTGATCACAGGAGCCAATGGCTTGCTGGGACAGAAGTTGGTAGAGCAGCTAGTAGCACAAGGAAATTATGCTGTGATTGCTACGGGTAGAGGTGCCTGTAGACTCTCGGGGGCAGGGTTTACGTACCAGAGTCTGGATATTGAAAATGAGCAGGAGGTAGAAGAGAACTTAGCACGGCTTCGTCCAGATGTGTTGATTCATGGAGCAGCAATGACCCATGTGGATGACTGTGAAAAAAACCAGGAGGGATGTTACAGTGCCAATGTACTGGCAACTTCCTACCTGCTACGAGCGGCAGAGAAGATTGGCAGTCACTTTATTTTTGTGTCTACAGATTTTATTTTTTCGGGGGAGGATGGATACAATCCCTACAAGGAAGAAGCGCTGCCTGATCCAGTCAATTACTATGGGCAAACGAAGTTGGAGGGGGAAGAACTCATCAAGCGCTCGACCTTAAAATGGGCGATTGCACGGACCGTTTTGGTCTACGGCCTTGCCAATGACTTGAGCAGGTCCAACATCATTCTCTGGGTGAAGTCCTCTTTGGAAGCGGGCAAGCAGATTCAGGTGGTGGATGATCAGGAGCGGACCCCAACCTTGGCAGAGGATTTGGCTGCAGGATGTATTTTGATTGCCGAGCAAGGAGCCACAGGTGTATTCAACATTTCAGGATCCGAATTGCTGACTCCTTACGATATGGCCATGCAGACAGCCGATTACTTCGGCTTAAACAAGGAGTTGATTGTTCGCACGGATTCTACCCGTTTTACGCAGCCGGCTCGTCGACCGATGAAGACAGGATTTATCATTCAAAAGGCGATTGATCAATTGGGTTATCGTCCTAAAACGTTCATGGAAGGCATAGGTATTTTGGCAAAACAAATTAGCAAAGCCTCTGCCTGATTTCTTTGAAAGTAAAAAAAGCACCCAAACCATTTGGGTGCTTTTTTTATTTATATCGTTTTGTCTATAAAAACATCTTTTTTCAAAAAGTAGATCTCGAAATCATTTCTGAGTTTTAAAATTTAATTATAGACTTCCTCGTAAATAATTTTTAAATCTCTACTTTTGATTCAGTAAATATGGATTTTTTCCGCATTTGCTGGTTAATTAGAAAGTGAATATTCGATTTTAGTTTAACTAATTTGTAGTTCTTGCAAATCATTTTCTTCCTAGTTTAATGGAAAATAATAAGTATAGTAAAGTTGCAGCATTAAGCACGGTCATTGCTAATATGATTGGTGTTGGTGTTTTTTCTTCTTTAGGGTTCCAGGTAGTCCCTTTTGAAAATGGCGGAATCCCAGATGGATTTTCCATTCTTTTGATTTGGTTATTAGGTGGATTAATAGCGTTATGCGGGGCATTTACCTATTCAGAGGTTGCCACTACCTTAAAAAGGAGCGGTGGAGAATATGTTTTCCTAAGTAAGTTATATCACCCGAGTATTGGATTTGCAAGCGGCTGGATAAGCTTAGTGGTTGGTTTTGCAGGAGCGATAGCCTCAGCAGGACTTGCTATAGGGAAGTATAGTGCTCCAGCTTTGGGTGTGGATGTTGCAAGAGAAATAGGGTTGTTTGGATTTGAATTGAGCATTCAAAAAATAATTGCGATAAGTGTTATTCTATTTTTATCATTAGTCCATTTAAATGGAACTAAAGTTGGAGGAATGGTTCAGAACATTTTGACAGCATTTAAAATTGCCTTAATACTTTTATTTTGTTTGGCGCCCTTCTTTTTTACCCCAGTTGATTCATCAATAGCAACAAATTTATATCCAACAGAAACGAGTCTATCTGTCATTTTTAGTTTTTCTTTTGCTTCAGCACTGGTTTGGGTAATGTATGCCTATTCAGGATGGAATGCGGTGGTCTACATTGCTGGAAATGTTGAAAACCCAATAAAAACGATACCTTTTGTACTGATAGGAGGAACTCTTATAGTTACAATTTTATATGTATTCCTAAATTCTTCTTTTATGTCAGTAGCATCATTCGAAGAGATGGCGGGTAAGGAGGATATAGGGAATATTGTGGCTTTAAAGTTATTTGGTGAGCAATTTGGCGGAGTATTTTCTGCAATTTTTTCTTTCGCATTATTTAGTACGATGAGTGCAATGATTATTGCTGGACCAAGGGTTTCAGAGCAAATTGGAAACGATTTTTCCTTTTTTAAGAAAGTTGCTGTAAAAAATCAAGTAGGAACTCCAGTTTATGCTATTCTTTTACAAGCACTTATTTCCATTGCTTTAGTTTTGTTTTCATCATTCCAAGAGCTTATTCAAACTTTGGGAATAACGCTTTCTTTCTTTTCGCTTTTAACAGTATTAGGGATTTTTATAATTCGAAAGAAATATCCATCAGAAGAAAGACCGGTAAAAACTTGGGGCTATCCCTTTACCCCAATTATATTTATTGTCGCAACAGTTTGGATGATATTTAGTTTTGCTTTGATGGATCCAATAAAAATTTGGTATTCTGTCTTTGCAATTATTCCTGGAATTATAGTTTATTTTATTGTTCAAAAAAATCAAAAAACATCATGAGAAAATTTTTTCTAGCTAGTTATATTCTCCTATCGTTAAGTGTATTACTTTTTTCATGTAGCAAACCTGAAAAGGATGTACAGAAACCACAAGTGGAAGTTGTTGCACCTACTCCACCACAGCTAAAAGCAGTTTCGGAGGAGTTTAATAGGACAGCACTATTTTTAGCTGGTTTGCCTCAACTGGATACTAATTATTATTCTCAAATCGAGACTAAGGAATTTTGGTTGAACCATAAGAAACAAATGACCGAGATTTGGAAAAGGGCAGAAGATTCAAGGCTTAATCTAATTTCTTCTTGGGCGGATCAGGCGTTAACCCCCAAAATAAAACCAGAACTTCCTTTGTATTATCCATTTGCAGGGGCAGATTTTCTACATGCTTGGCATTTTTATCCTAAGGCACCAGCTTATCATCTTGTGGCTTTAGAAAATGTGACCAAATTACCTGATTTTGAAAAAATGACGGATAAGCAGCTTACCGATTACTTGGCAAGTCTTCGTAATTCATTAAGAGATGTGATTGGAAAGAGCTACTTCATCACTATGCACATGCAAACAGATTTGAGAACAGGTGAGTACTCAGGTATATTGCCTTTGTATTACGTCTTTCTTGCTAGAACTGGGCATAAACTTTTAAATCTTGAGACTATTGGTATAGATTCTACGGGTAATCATTTTGTATCCATGGATGAAAAGTTCGCTGGAGTACGAATAAAAATGACTCAAGATGGAATTAATGAAAAGGAATTGACTTACATGAAATTTGACCTGGGGAATACAAGCCTTGATGCAAATCCACAATATATGAATTGGGT
>CAJBER010000222.1 GCA_903952135.1 uncultured Algoriphagus sp. | reverse complement strand
TGAATTCAAGTCTTGGCCCATGTACTCCAAATTTTTTGACAACATGGGCCCTTTGCCGCACCACATTCACCCTTCGGATGAGTTTGGCAAATTGACGGGTCAAAATGGAAAGCCAGAGGCCTACTATTTTCCCCCACAAGTGAATAACCACGGAGGAGATTTTCCTTACACCTTCTTTGGCATTGCGCCGGGGACGAGCAAGGAAACCATTCTGGACTGCTTGAAGAACTTTAATAAGGGAGACAACAAGATCACCAATTACTCCCAAGCGTTTCGCTTGCAGCCGGGCACGGGTTGGGATGTCCCTCCTGGGATGCTCCATGCGCCTGGTAGCATGTGTACCTACGAACCGCAAAAAGCCTCCGACATCTTTGCCATGTACCAATCCTTGGTGAATGAAGCCATTATTCCGGATGAGTTGCTCTGGAATGCTTGTCCAAAAAACCGTTGGGGAGACTACGAACTCTTGTTGGAGATGATCGACTGGGATCTTAACGTCAATCCCAACTTGATGGACAACCACTACATGGAACCCAAGCCGGTTGCCGATCCTGCTCAGATGCAGGCTGCGGGCTACCAGGAAACCTGGATTTGCTACCGATCCCACGACTACAGTGCCAAGGAACTTACTGTGCTTCCTGGGCAGACCGTAGTGATTCGAGACGCGGCAGCCTATGGCATGATCATGATGCAAGGGCATGGAAAAATGGGCGCTTGGGATATTGAAACTCCTTCGTTGATCCGTTTTGGCCAATTGACCCAGGATGAATATTTCGTATCCGAAGCCGCTGCGAAGGCAGGAGTAAAAATTACCAACACCTCCAAATCAGATCCTATCGTGATGCTCAAGCACTTTGGGCCCAAGAATCCTGATTTGACGGTATTGTGATTAATTAATTAGAGGATTTTGTTTTTACACTACGTTACTAACCCAAAATAGCAATGAATACATTACCCAAACTGCACAATGCCACTTGGCCTGGATTGGTGGGAAAAGGCCCAGACTCAGAGCCAGTAATCGCCTTTGATCAGTTACTCGAAATGACCGCTGCAGCGGAAGTGGATGGAGTCAAATTTGATGGAATTGATGTGGGCTTACTCGAACCACATATTTACCTAGATCAGGCCGAAGAAGCTAAAAAGTTAGCGGAGAAAGTTTCCAAACATGGCCTTAAAGTAGGTTCCCTCGTAGCCCCAATCTGGGCAGGCTCTGCCATGGGCACAGCCGATCAGCGCAAAACTTTTGTGGAGATGGTCCGCAAGTCTTGCGAATTTGGACAGCAGCTGAAGGCGCTTGGCGTTAGGGATTATGGAATCGTCCGAATTGACTCCGCAGCAGGCGTGTCCGACTGGGCTAAGGATCCACTTGGCAATTCCAAATTGATTGCCCAAACTTTCCAGGAAGCCGCTGATGTTGCCGCTGGATTTGGAGAAAAGCTGGCAGCAGAAGGAGAAATCTGCTGGGGAGGCATGCACAGCTGGAAGCACATGGTCGAATTGCTAGAAATGACCGATCGAAAGAATGTGGGTTTCCAGGCCGACATGTCCCACACCTTCCTTTACACTATGGGCTACAATGCCCCGGAGCATCGTATTCTCCCAGTAGACGCAGATTTGAAGGATAGAGAAGTGATCAAAGCTGCCATTAAATCAGTATCAGATGCACTGCGTCCTTGGACCATCGACTTCCACGTGGCCCAGAATGACGGGTCCGTGTTTGGATCTGGATCGCACGATAAAACTGGCCGTCACTGCCAGGCAACCGATCCGAATGGGTTGCTCGATATCGCCCATGATGCGGGTTACTGGATGCGAGATGCCTCTGGGAAGTACAACCAAGCCTTGACTCATATTTGCTGGGATGGCTGCATGTTCCCAAATGCGGTCATGGAAAAGCAGCAAACCTGGAATGACATCCTGGCTGCGATGATAGCAGTTCGTAATGCACAGGGACATTGAGGCTGAGGGATATGAGTTTGTTATTGCGGCTGCCTTAGCCCAATAAAATCCACTGTCACTTACCTAATAACTGAATACTAGAGATCTTTCTTTTACATCATTCTTACTAGAAAAATGAGCAACAAAAAATTAATTCGTGTAGGCCTCATCGGCACAGGGCTGATGGGTAGAATTCACACCAATGGCTACAAGCGCTTGGCTGACTTTTTTCCTGAATACGAATACCGACCTGTATTGCAAGCCTGCTGTTCCCGAAGAGAAGCCAATGCCAAAGCCTTTATGGAACGCTGGGACTATGCTTCCTACGAAACAGACTGGCGTAAGCTCCTAGCACGGGAGGATATTGACGCAGTGGATATTTGTACGCCAAATGACATGCACGCAGAAATTGCTATTGCTGCAGCAAAGGCTGGCAAAATGATTCTTTGTGAGAAGCCGCTTGCCCGAACTGTGGCCGAAGCCAAGGGCATGCTGGAGGCAGTGGAAAAAGCAGGTGTAAAAAACACAGTGTGGTACAATTACCGTCGAGTACCGGCGGTGACTCTTGCCAAAAACATCGTTGCTTCGGGGAAGTTGGGTAAGATTTTCCATTACCGAGCCAACTTCCTTCAGGATTGGACCATTAACCCGGACTTGCCACAAGGGGGAGATGGAACTTGGAGATTGGATGTAGAATCAGCGGGCTCCGGAGTAACGGGTGATTTGCTGGCACACTGCATCGATACGGCCATGTGGATCAACGGAGGAATCAAAGATGTTTCTGCCATGACCGAGACCTTTGTGAAGGAGCGTGTGCATTCGGATACGGGCAAAAAGCAGGCGGTAGGAATTGACGATGCCTGTATTTTTCATTGCCACTTTGACAATGGCTCCCTTGGGCTTTTTGAAGCCACGCGCTATGCCCGCGGACACAAGGCCTTATACACCCTCGAGATCAATGGGGAGCATGCCTCCATCCGTTGGGATTTGCATGATTTGACTCGTTTGGAATACTTTGACCACAGCGACGAAGGCAAGGTGCGTGGCTGGCGATCCATTCACGTAACGGACGGAGACCACCCTTACATGCACCGTTGGTGGATTCCGGGAACTTCCATTGGCTACGAGCACTCCTTTATCCACCAAGTGGCAGATTTCTTCCACAGCTTGGAAACTGGTGAAGCCTGTCACCCTACCTTCCGAGATGCCTTTGAAACGCAGAAAGTGTGTGAGGCAGTACTCGAATCAGCACGCGATCGAGCCTGGAAAGACACCGGGGTTGACTGGGTAGAGAAGGTGTAAATGAATTAGTTTATTACTATAATTAGAAATTGAATTAAGTACCAGGTACCAAGTACAAAGTACCAAGTAGGGATTCGAATTTGTACCAGAATTCTGCCACAAAGTCGAATCCCTTATTTGTACCTGGTACATTCTACTTGGTACAATTTTTTTGCGTCTTGATACTTGATACTAGTTACTTGATACTTTTTCTAATGTCGAACGCTGAACGCCCAGTGCAGAATGTCGAAGTAGGGACAACCTGTCTTTAGCCAGAAGCAGGCTCTCTACTCTTGGCTCTTGTTTCTCGCATCTTGCTTCTAGAACCGTCTTGATACTTGCTACTTTGACCTTGTCTGACCTTAAATTAATACTACCCTTAAACTCTTCGCTCCCTGCGCTCCAATGACCAAAGACTGCTCAATGTCTGCGGTTTTGGAGGGGCCAGCAAGGAATAGTCCAAAGCCGGAATGGGCTGCTGCTATTTTATCATAGCCCTGATGCATGGTGTCCTCAAGACGGTTGCGATCGAGAACAATCACCAAATGCTCGGTAGCAAAGGGGAGCGCACGAAGTCCAAGCTGCGAATCCTCAAGCCAGATGGCACCATTTTCAGCTACTCCAAATTGCCCATCTAGGATGGCTACTTCCAAGGTCTCCAAGTCATGTGGGTCTTCTGGCAAGGAAAGAGTTGCCAGCTTGGAGAAATGGTCCGAAAGGGAAATCACTTTTGAAAATCCCGAAGTTGAAAACCACTCTTCGAATTCGCTTTTGGTCATGACTTCGCCTTTGTTGCCGGAGATGGACTGCGTAAATCGTTCCACCAAATCTCCTGAGTTGGAGAAATGAGGAATATCGGGCAGCGCTTTGGGTTCGAGGGTCAGGCTCCGAATCGCGCTTAAGATTTTTTCTCTGCTGCTCATGACCTGTTTTTTCGATACCACTGTTGAAAAGATTCCTTAGGAGGGTCTGGGAGGTTTCTATTTTTCCCCCAGGTATTTAAAGGATGATAAATTAGGCTATTGGGAAGGGATTTAACCGCATTTCGCATCAAGCTTCCGGAAATTTTATAGGCGAGTGGGCTCTTGAAGATTCCGTTTGCCAATTTCATGGATAGTCCTTTGGCAAATTCGCCTTGCGTTTTGGTTACCTCCTGCCTCCATTCGTACAATTGCTCGTGAATGTTGATTTTCACTGGGCATACATCCGTGCAACTTCCGCAAAGCGTAGAGGCAAAGGGGAGGCTGCTGTGCTTCTTCAAATCTAGCCCTGGCGATAAAATGGACCCAATCGGTCCTGGAACAGTGCTGTTGTAACTGAATCCCCCACTTCTGCGGTAGATTGGACAGGTGTTCATGCAGGCCCCACAGCGGATGCATTTGAGGGAGTTTCTAAATTTCTCTCGTGCCAGTTGAGCCGTACGACCGTTGTCCACGAGGATGATGTGAATTTCTTTTCCGGTCGATGGACTTCTGAAATGAGAGTTGTAGTTGGTGATGGGCTGCCCGGTGGCCGATCTAGCCAGCAAGCGAAGAAATACCCCCAGGTCTTTCCGTCTCGGGAGGATTTTTTCGATGCCCATGCAGGCGATGTGTACCTGGGCCAGGTGAACCCCCATATCAGCATTGCCCTCGTTGGTGCACACGACAAATTCCCCTGTCTCCGCAATCCCAAAGTTGACCCCGGTGATGGCCACCTTGGCGGCAAAGAATTTCTCCCGCAGGTGAACCCGTGCTGCCTGCGTGAGGTAGGCAGGATCTTCATTGCCTTTTTCGGTATGGAGCTTCTCGTGGAAAAGTTCGGAAATCTCTCCTTTTTTCAGGTGGATCGCAGGCAAGACAATGTGGCTAGGGGGCTGGTTGAGAAACTGGACGATGCGCTCTCCAAGATCGGTGTCTACCACCTCTACGCCGTGTTTTTCCAAGTAGGGATTGAGGTGGCACTCCTCCGTGAGGATGGATTTACTTTTGACGACTGCAGTACAGTTTTGCTGTTGGAGGATCTCCAGTACCAGCCGGTTGTGTTCTTCGCTGTCTGCTGCCCAATGGACAATGATTCCATTTTTTGTGGTATTGCGCTCAAATTCCTCCAAGTAGTTGGCAAGGTTTGCAAGGACATTGTCCTTGATGCCGGAAGCCAACTCCCGTAATTGTTCCCATTCGGGGATGCCTTTGCTGACTTTGTCTCGCTTGTCGCGAACAAACCAGAGCGTTTCATCATGCCACTTTGATTTTTGGCTATCCTTTAGAAATTCAGCTGCATTCTCCGGATGTGTCATGACAGGGCCTGGTTTAAGATTTCCGCTAGGTGAAGGAACTTCAGCTCTTGCTTGGATCGAGTCGCAATGCCTTGCAAATGCATGATGCAGGACATATCTCCTCCAGTGAGGATTTCGGTTTTGTGCTCCAAGTGATCTGCTAGTCTATCTTTTCCCATTTGGATGGAAAGCGCCTCTTCGGTGACGGCAAAAGTTCCTCCAAAGCCACAGCATTCGTCTGTTCTGCTGAGTTCCACCCATTCCAATCCGGCTAGATTTTCTAGGAGTTTGCGGGCCTTATTGTAGGGAGGCTGGTTGAGTTCCGATCCAGAGGAGAGGTGCAGCCCTCGCTGCCCATGGCAGGAGGAGTGAAAGCCTACTCGATGGGGAAATTTTCCCTCCAGCTTTTCTATTTTGAGTACATCCGTGATGAATTCGATGAGTTCGTAGATTTTATGCTCCAGTGCTTCTTGTTCTTTTTCTAGGCCTGCAATGGTAGGAAAATGCTCTTTTACGTGCAGCGTGCAGCTTCCAGAAGGGCAAACTACATAGTCATAGTCGTTGAAGGTCTCTATAAAATGCCTTGCTGTGCCTACCGTATCCCGTGCATAGCCCGCATTGGCTAAGGGCTGCCCACAGCAGGTTTGACCCGAGGGGTAGGTCACCTGGCAACCTAATTTCTCCAACAATTCCAGCGTAGCAATGCCTACTTGCGGGTAGAACTGGTCTACGTAGCAGGGGATAAACAAGGCGACAGATGGGGAATTGGTTTTCATTGGGGTAAGTTAAGCGCTAGCGTTCATATTCACGAGCATTGCTGCCCCTAAAGCAGAGCCATTTGGAAAATCACTCGGGATAAGTTCGATTCCAGGAAGTTTTTTGCGCAGCAGCTCCAGAAAAATCGGGTTGGCATTGAAGCCCCCGTCTACAAATAGCCGAGTAACAGGTGCACCCTCTAAAACAAGTTTGACAGAGGCCGCCTGAATGCTGGTCAACTCATGCAGGAAGGTGTAGTAGGCTTCTGTAAATTCAGAGAAGCTACCCCAATCGCTGAAATTCCCATTTTCTATCCCAAAATTCTCTGGCTGGATGTAGTGGAAGCGAATTCTTTTTGATGGCTGGCTGCTGACTTTTTGGTACCAGGATTCTTCGAATTGAAGTTTCTTGTAGGTGCCTAAGGGCAGGTTCCAATAGGCATACATTTCTTCCACTTGGTACTTGTGCTCCTCTCCGATAAAGAGGCGAGAGATCTTGATGGGCTGTCCAGAAATACTCAAAAACTGGAGGCAGTCCTTAGTCAGCTCCGATTCTGTAAGCGGGGTCTTGTTGAAAGGATTGATGCTGATCGCCCAGGTGCCCGTTGATAGCAGGGCGAAGGGTTGGGTTTCCTGCTTCAGGTAGGGTAGAAGGGCTGCCGAAGAGTCATGCACGCCAATTCCGCAAGGAATTCCACCGAGCTCAAGCTTGGTTTTCAAAAGTGTATCTCCAGGCAATATGGGAGCCTGTAGCCGGTCTATTCCTTCTCGTTTCACCCAATCGTGGTAGTCCATCTTTCCAAAATCCCATAAGGCTGTATGGCAACCGATGCTGCTGTAGTCAGAGACAAATTGGCCAGTAAAAATCAGACTTAGGTATTGAGGAAGGTGGAGGCTTCGTTGGATTTTTTGGTAAACATCTGGCTTGGCATACTTGAGAAAATAGAGTTGCAGGCCTGAATTGAGCATGGCCAAGGGAGGGGAAGAGGTCTCCTTGCAAAAGGCAAATTTTCCTCCGTTTTCGGAATAAAATCGTTCCAACAGCTCCTCCGGAAAAGGCTTTAGGTAATCGTACAATGGGGCTACAGGCTCTCCATCCAGGTCCGTATGAACAAAGGATGCGCCATGTCCCGAAAAGTTAAGCCGCGTAATTTCAAATTCAGTCGAATTTAGCGCGGCATGAAATGTCTCCAGCATCCAATCCCGAAGTGGCAGCACAGGTTCGCTCGGGAAGCCATCCTCGTCAGGAATGGGATCCAGACGGGTATAGGTATGAAACACCTCTCTCAGATTTTGGTCAAAGAGAAAGAATTTCTTGTTGGTTTTCCCGATGTCGAATATGGCTGTTACTGGGACTTTTGGCATTGAAATTACAGGAGCTATTCGGGTTTATCTTGGGAAAGCTGCAGCAAGACCACCATCCACATTGAGGATATTCCCTGTGGATTTGTTGAGCAGTCCACCTACAAAGGCAAAGGCTGCATCTGCGATGTCACTGACCTTGACGCTTTCCTTGAGTAGGGTGCGGTTGGCGTAGTATTGTGGGAGATCGGCTACTTCGATGCCGTAGGCTTTGGCGCGATTTTCTGCCCATCCACCTTCCCAGATGTTTGAATTTTCAATGACTGCATCTGGGTTGACCACATTTACTCTGATTTTATCGTCTGCAAGTTCGGCGGCCATCAGTCTAGACATGTGCAATTGGGCTGCCTTGGCGGTGCCGTAAGCCACATTTTTTGGACCTGCTACCAGGGCGTTTTTACTTACAATGTTCACAATGTCTCCCCCAAGACCTTGCTGCTTCATCAAGGAAACTCCCAGTTTGGAGATGCGGAATTGCCCCATCACCAAGAGGTCGTTGAGTTTCCCCCAATCCTGATCGCTATGATCTTCAAAGGACTTGGAAATGGATATTCCTGCGTTGTTGACTACAATATCCAGCCCACCAAATTGGAGTGCTATGGCCTGGGAAGCACTGGAAATGCTGTCGGAATTGGTCACATCTAGCTGGAGGCCGAAGACATTGTCTTTGCCGTATTTTTTCTCAAATGCTGCTGAAGCTTGATCTAGCCGTTCTTGGTTGATATCGGAGAGCACTACGCAGGCACCTTCCTGCAGGAATTTTTCTGCAATGCCTTTTCCGATGCCACCCGCACTACCAGTGATGAGTGCAATCTTTCTAGAAAGTGGTTTTTCCTTGGGCATGCGCTGCAGTTTTGCCTCCTCGAGCAACCAGTATTCGATGTCGAAGGCTTCTTGTAGCGGCAAGGACACGTAGCTGGATATGGCTTCCGCACCACGCATCACTTGGATGGCATTGATGTAAAATTCAGAAGCTACCCGGCTGGTTTGCTTGTCTTTGGCAAAGCTAAACATCCCGACTCCTGGCCAAATAATGACCACAGGGTTTGGGTCCCGCATGGCAGGGCTGTTTGCTTGCTTGTGTTGCTCATAGTACGCTGCATAGCGTTCTCGGTAGGACTGAAAAGCAGTTTCCAATTGGGGGCGTAGTCCACTCAGATCTGAAAGGTCGGTAGCTGCAGGAAGGTCAAGAACCAAAGGGGAGATTTTGGTGCGGAGAAAGTGATCCGGGCAGCTGGTTCCCATGGGAGCTAAGCGTTGCAGATCTTGACTATTGCTGAATTCCAAGACTACCTCCTTGTCAGTGAAGGTGCCCACCATTCGGGATGCTGAAGATGCCAATCCACGCAAAAGCGGTGCGAGTTGAGCCGCTTGGCTTTTCCGTTGGTCAGGGGGTAAGGATTTGATTTTTTCACCTCCAAAAACCGGTCGCTTTTTGCCATAATTTTCAGCAAGAAATGCAGAGGCAGTTTCAATGACTTCCAAACTATTGATGTAGCAGTCATAGGATGTATCTCCCCAGGTAAATAGGCCGTGACCTCCGAGCATAATGCCTCGAATACCAGGATTTTTGTCCAAGGCCTCCCTGAGTTTGAGTCCCAAGTCAAATCCAGGCCGCTGCCAAGGCACCCAAGCTATCGCTCCTTTCCAGAGGGTTTTGGTTATTTCCTCTCCATCCTTGGACGCGGCTATGGCGATGGCTGCATCCGGGTGGAGGTGGTCAATGTGTTTGAAGGGCAAAAATCCATGGAGGGGCGTGTCAATGGAAGGCGCTTTGGAGTCCAGGTCGTAGAGGCAGTGCCCAAATAATCCCACCATTTCGTCTTCGTGTTCCAAGCCTCGGTAGATGCCTTTTAAGGCATTCAACTTGTCTACATAAAGTCCTGCAAGTCCAGAGCGGGTCATCGTCCCGATATCTCCGCCTGAGCCTTTGATCCACATCACTTCCACCCAGGTTTTGGTCAAGGGGTCTAGTTCTTTCGTTTTGCAGGAAGTGTTGCCTCCCCCATAATTTGTGATTCTGAGATCCGCTCCGAGGAGGTTGGAGCGGTAGAGGAAAAGGTCAACTTCATTGCCTTCGAGTTGTGCAGCCTTCTCCTCATTCCAGAGGTAATTCACGTAGTTAAACTGAGTTTTTGGGGTATTCATAAGAGATGAAAATCAGTTATTCACAAGATTAGTTAGGGTACTAAAAATAAAATTTAAGCAGGCAATGCTTCCTTAGGTAAGGATTCTCGGCCTATCTCAGTAGTTGTCTTTTTTAAACATACCACCGAATGATTCAAATTACACTAAAAATCTAAAATCCGGAAGATTTTTTGATTGAAGGTTAAAAAGGTGTTCTAGATTGAGAGCAGAAACAAGTTTGAACAGCAAAAAAAAACTCCTACCTCGAATGAACTAGGTAGGAGTTTTAGGAATTTAAAGTGTTTCTCGGAAGAGATTAAAACTGGTTTTTAAACTGCTCCATTTTTTGATCTACCAAGGTGTCTACCATAAAGGAAACAGCGGAAGTTTCCCAAGCAAGAGTTACTTGAGCTACCTTGTTGTTTCCAGCAGAAATGTGGTACTGAAGACGCTCGGTAGCACCTACAGTTGCAGGAGCTGCCTTTACAGCCACAGCATCGTCTGCAGCAAGTGCTGCCTCATCGATCTTATTGTCTTTCATGTAGCTGTAGATGCTCTCTGCTTTTTTGTTGAGGTGGATGGTCCACTCACCTGAAGCTGCAGGAGTTACAAAAATGGAGTACTTACCAGCTGCCAAATTCTTACCACCTACGTTCACCGCAGTGCTGAATTCGATGATGGTCTGGCCATTGGCACCAGCTCTCCAGCTTTCGCCGTACTTGATGATTCCACCAAATACTTTTCTGCCTTTCACTGCAGGAGAAGAGTAGTCGATGCTGATTTTGGTGAAGCCAACAACTTGGCTTACATGAGCTGCAGGGCTAGCTGCAGGCTGCTGGATTTGCGCCTTAGCAGCAATAGAACCGATTAGCAAGAATGCCAAGGTCAAGAAAATAAAGTTTGTGTTTTTCATGGGGGTAGGTTGTGAATTGAATTGTGAAGCTAACAAAAATAAATAGGCCCTTGTTTGCCTCCAAAATAATTTCTCCAGAACCTGATTTTTATCAGCTTTATAATTACCACTTTACTATACCTTGTTTCCGGCTTGAGTGGGCTTCTTCACTTATTTTTCAACGGAATTTTTTAGAGCGTTTCGTGCAAGCTTTTGATTTTGTTTTTTATCAAGCGTCCAAGATTCTATGCAAGAATTTGTTATTCCTTTTGGTCAACTAGGTATTGGGGATGTGGGAAAGGTAGGAGGAAAGAATGCTTCCTTGGGGGAAATGGTTGTACAGCTCAGTTCCCTGGGCATACGCATTCCCGAAGGTTTTGCTACCACTGCTGCTGCCTTCCGCCTTTTTCTTCGGGAAAACGGTTTGGAAGAGGTCATCCAAACCGAGCTAGCTAAGTTGGACAGGCAGCATTTCACCAATCTCCAATCGGTATCCACTCAAATCAAGACGCGTATCCTCGGCGCATCCTTGCCCAAAGGGTTAGCAGAACAGGTGATTGCTGCCTACCGAAAATTGGCCAAAGGAGCTGATGAGGAGCTTGGCTTGGCTGTTCGGAGTAGTGCAACTGCAGAGGATTTGCCTGGAGCAAGTTTTGCAGGGCAGCATGATTCCTTTCTCAATGTAAAAGGGGAGAAGGGCCTATTAAAAAAGGTTCTTGCTTGTTTTGCTTCCTTGTATAATGCCCGTGCGATTAAGTATAGATACGATAAGGGATTTTCAGGTTCCTCCATCGCCCTTTCTGTGGGAGTTCAAAGGATGGTTCGGGCCGATTTAGGGAGCAGTGGGGTTTTGTTTACGCTTGATCCCGAATCAGGATTTGATCAGGTAGTTTTAGTGACAGGCTGCTGGGGTCTGGGGGAAAATATCGTGCAAGGCACCGTAATCCCCGATGAATTTGTGGTCTTTAAGCCCACCCTGCTACAGGGTAAACGGGCTATTTTATCCAAAAAAATGGGCTCCAAGTCCAAGACCTTGGTCTATGCGGAAGATGGAGGCGTGGTGAATCGAGATACTTCAGTTAAAAAGCAGGAGCAGTGGGTGTTGCAGGAAGTCGAAGTGGAGCAACTGGCGCGCTGGGCCCTTTTGATAGAGAAGCATTACCAGATGCCCATGGATATCGAATGGGCCAAGGATGGGATCACTGGAAACTTGTATATAGTTCAAGCCCGTCCGGAGACCATCCATGCCGGAAAAGATTCCTTGATTCAGACAGAATATACCTTACTTGAACAAGGGAAGGTATTGGTGACTGGAGTGGCAATAGGAAGCGGAATTAGCAGTGGAAAAATCAGAATTCTCCATTCTCCAGCAGAAGGTCACCTTTTGGAGGAGGGGGAAATTTTACTCACCGAGATCACCAATCCGGATTGGGATCCAGTTCTGAAAAGAGCTGCTGCCATCATCACGACCAAAGGAGGGAGAACAAGCCATGCCGCTATTGTGGCTCGCGAGCTTGGAACCCTTGCTTTGGTGGGTGCAGAAGGGGCTTTTAAGGCCTTGCAAACTGGGGATTTGGTTACCCTGTCCAATGCCTCGGGAAAGCTTGGTATTATTTACGAAGGACAACTGAAATGGAAGGAGACCCTTCACGATTTCCGAGGATTGCAGCTACCCCATACCCAAGCCCAACTTATTTTAGCTGACCCCGAGAAAGCTTTTTCGACCGCCTTATTTCCCAATCAAGGGGTGGGACTGATGCGCATGGAGTTTGTGATTGCCAACAGCATTCGCATCCATCCCATGGCTTTGGTGCATTGGGAGGAACTAAAAAATAAAAAGGAGAAGGGGGAAATAGCCAAGATTTGTCGGGGATACGCCGACAAAAAGGAATATTTTGTGGATACGCTTGCACAAGCAGTTGGGACGATCGCTGCAGCTTTTTATCCTAAAGAGGTCATGCTGAGGATGAGTGATTTTAAGTCCAATGAATATGCCCATTTGCTCGGGGGCAGTCAATTTGAAGTTGGGGAAGAGAATCCCATGCTGGGCTTTCGAGGTGCTTTTCGCTACACGCACGAGCGGTACAAGGCAGCATTTCTACTCGAATGTGAAGCAGTAAAGCGAGTAAGGGAGGACATGGGTTTAACTAACCTGAATGTGATGATTCCCTTTTGCCGAAGCCCAGAGGAGGGAAAAAAAGTCCGAGATCTGATGGATTCGGTTGGTTTAAAACAGAAAAAAAATGGATTGAAGCTGTATGTGATGGCCGAAATTCCGGCCAATGTAATTCAAGCAGCGAAATTTGCGGAAATTTTTGATGGCTTTTCCATTGGTTCCAATGACCTTACCCAATTGACTTTGGGAGTGGATCGTGACTCTGAAATCATGGGGGACATTTTTGATGAAACCAATCCCTCCGTACTGTGGATGATTGCAGAACTCATCCGTGTGGCCAAACCAAAAGGTAAAAAGGTGGGACTGTGTGGCCAAGCCCCGAGCGACCTTCCCGAATTCACCCAGTATTTAATTACTCAAGAAATCGATAGCATCTCCTTTCAGGCAGATGCCTTGCTGAGCGGGATACAAACCATGCTCGCAGCAGAAAAAAAACTGAACAAAACTCAATCAAAATCATGAAAAAACTAGAAAACAACTGTGCTCTTGTTACTGGAGCTGCTTCTGGAATAGGAAAAGCCATTGCCCTGCTCTTTGCCCAGGAAGGTGCCAAGGTGGTGGTGGCTGACCGGGATGCTGTCGCTGCTGAGGCGGTGGCCCATCAGATCCGCCAGCACGGTGGGCATGCTTTGGGCTTGGCTTGCGACGTATCCGATCAGCAGCAAGTGGAGCGCCTCCTAGAAGCTACGCTACAGGAGTACGGCAGCCTGGATGTGCTGGTCAACAATGCGGGTATCATGGACAACTTCATGCCCTTGGACAAGGTGACGGACGCCCTTTGGGAAAAAATCATGGCTGTGAATGTCAACGGCCCTTTTTATGCCTGCAGGCTAGCCATCGTGCAGATGCTGAAGCAAGGAAAAGGCAGCATCATCAATATTGCCTCTGTGGGAGGCGTAGCGGGCGCACGAGCTGGGCTTGCCTATACCACCTCCAAACATGCCCTGGTGGGGATGAGTAAAAACATCGGCTTCATGTATGCCCAAAAGGGCATTCGTTGCAATGCAATTGCTCCGGGAGGAGTGACTACTCACATCATGGATGAGGCCGAACCCGATCCGGAGGGAGCATCACTTTGCAGCAGCGGCGCAGGATCCATGCCTAGAATGGGCGAAGCGAATGAAATTGCCAGAGTAGCTCTATTTCTTGCTTGCGAGGATGCTTCCTTTGTCAATGGAGAAACGCTCGTTGCCGATGGGGGATGGTTGGCGTACTAGGCGATCACTGATTTAAGTGAATCATCCATTCGAATCGAAAATGGAGGAGTTAAACCAGAAAATAAGAAATAAGTAAAATTCCCTTTCTATCTTAGAAGGGACAAGCATTCCTTAATTCTGGTAACTTCAACTTATTCTATGTCCTATTTTTCCCTCCGCGCACTCACCAAATCCTACGATTCACACGCTGCCTTACAGGAATTTAGTCTGGAGCTAGCCAAGGGAGAGTTTGTCTCCATCATTGGGGAAAGTGGCTCGGGCAAAAGTACGCTTCTGCGCATCGCTGCGGGACTATTGACTCAGAGCTCTGGTGAGGTATTACTGAACGGAAAGAAAATTGAAAATCCTGCGGAAAAATTGGTACCTGGATACGATGAGATCAAACTTATCCACCAGGATTACCAACTCTTTCCCAATACCACGGTCGAAGAAAATATCACCCGACCCTTGTTGAATTACGAAGAAAACTACCGTAAACAACGCATCGCACACTTGCTGGATCGGCTTGGCTTGACTCCCTACAAGGATCGCCTTCCACGGCAGCTCAGTGGGGGGCAGCAGCAGAAGGTGGCCATCGCGCAAGCCTTGGCTGTAGAGCCGGAAGTGTTGCTTTTGGATGAACCATTCAGCCATCTGGATGCCATTCAAAAGCGGAAGTTGATCTACGAATTGAAGGAGCTGCTTCGGGAGATGGAAACTACTGTGATCTTTGTGACCCATGACCTAGACGATGCGCTTTGGCTTACGGACTCCTTGGTGGTCCTTCAAAAAGGGAAAGTCACTCAAAAGGGGAATTCTAAGGCGCTTTGTGAGCAACCCAAATCGAAGTATGTGGCGCGACTTTTTTCGTCCATCAATGCCCTCCCAGATCGAGAGCAGGCCTACATCCGACCAGCTGACATTCGCATTCGCACCCGAGGGGGGTTCGTAGGGCATGTGGTCGAACAACGATTTTTAGTGCATTACAATAGCCTTCTGATTCGCTTAAAAGAAGGAGGGCAGCTGTGGGAGGTGGATGATCCAGCTAGAAAATACCAGATCGGGGACCGAGTTTACCTGCATATTCAAGAAGAAAAAGTATTGGTGCTGAAATCTTAAATCTTAGCTCAAAAAAAAATCCCGCCATTCGAATCTGATGGCGGGATTTTTTTGCTTTTGGGTTATGGCTTAGGCTTCAGGATCTGTTGCTCCTTCCACATGCCCTTGCTCCAGTTCCTTTTTGGTGGCTTTGCGTACCTCGATGACCTTGCCCTCAAAGTGCAGGTCAAAGCCTACCAAGGGATGGTTGAAGTCCAACAACAATTCCTCTCCTAAATTTTTCAAAACCTTCGCCTGCATGGGATAGCCATTTTCGTCGACTAGCGGAAGAAAGTTGCCCTCCTCCAGCATGGATGGGCTAAACCCGCGCTCTTTGGAAAACTGATCCACAGGAAGAGTTACCAACAACTCCTCGTCCGCTTCCCCGTAGGCTTCTGCCGTAGTCAAGGTGAAGGAAAACTCGTCTTTCAATTTCTTGCCTTGGAGTAATTCCTCAAATTTTTCAGGTAAGCCACTCTGACCAAATAGGAAATAAAAGGGATCATCCTCTTCTCGAACTTCCACACTAAAAGGTGCGGACTCGATTTCATCTTCTTCCTTACTTACCTTGAGTTCGTAGGTGAGCCCTACCACCGTACCGGCTTTGATATCCATGTGTCTATTGATTAACTGCTGATTCCGTATTTGAAACGGATAAGAATTCGTTCCTTAAGTACCTGCCACTTGTTTTTCGCGGTGGATTTCTGCACAGGTTTGTGGGCACGAAACACAAAATATTGGTAATCCTTTTCTTGAAAAAAGAGGGCGTAAGTCTCCATTTTTTCCAAATAAAAACCGGATGCTCCCAAGGTCTGAACTAGAGCCCCAGTGTCCAGCGGCTGGTCAATTACCTGAAGTTTCTCTGGTTGATTGGCAATCATCCATTCCAGGTAACGCGGTGCAGGAATGTGAATCAAAACCACCGAGTCAGCATGTGCATGGCGCTGAATGTTTTCAAACAAGCGAGCATGTTGGACCACAGGAATGTGTTCCAATACGTCGGGAAACACAAAAAAATCGAATTTTTCTCCGGGGAGATTGAAATCGGACATGTCTGAGACATCAAACTTCAAGTTGCCTTGCTTTTTCCAAAGCACTCGAGCTTTTTCAATACTTTCTGGAGAAATGTCTACCGCAAGTACCTTTCCTTGAGGGACTTGGGTAGCTAGGAGATGGGATACGGTACCGATGCCACAGCCTACCTCCAGAATCCGGTGATTGGATTTCAGTCCAGCCTGCTTCGCCTTATCCAGGATACTCAAATGCCTGGAGTTGATGCCTGTTTTTTCTTGCTTCTCGGCAAATTGGTCGTAGAAGCGAACGACTTTATCTTGTTCTTCAGCGGCTTGCATCTGATTTTTTGTAAGTGGTAACTAGTCCAGCGATCAACAAAATCACCAATGCATACTGGAATAGGATCATGGGTGTCTTGGTAGCGGTGTAACTCGCTGGGGCAAAGGTAAAGACAATTTCGTGAGTTCCTGCAGGAAGCGAAAGGCCTCGAAGCAAGTAGTTGGTGCGAAGGATGGGAACCTCCTTGCCGTCCACTTTTGCCGTCCAACCTGCTGGGTAATAGATCTCCGAAAACACGCCTAATCCTGCCTTGGTCATTTCTGCGCGGTAACTCATTTCATTCGGAGCCTGTTTGGTCAGGGTGATGGTACCTGCTCCCGCAGCTTGCTCTCCAAATTCCTTGGTGTTGATGGTTGCTTGCGCTTTGGTATCGATGGTGCCCAATTTGTCTATTTCCTCTTTGTTGCTTCCTACCGGAAGGAGTTGGCTAGGTACCCAAGCAGGGCCATTTGCTTCTGGGTTTTCAAATACGGCATTGGACTCTGCTCCTGCGATCAAGTACTTCGTGTTGAGCATGTTGATCGTCCCAATAGCTGCCCAATCAAAGTTGCCTTCCTGAGCTTTTTTGATAAAATCTTGCAGTTCAAACTCCAATCGGTAATCCACCAAATCCTGGTAGCGGCGTAGTTTGGCGCCGTGGTAGCCACCTAGGCTATTGAATCGGTAGCTGGTGCGTGCCCCCTGTGTAAGCCCTTCCGTGAGCGGGAGCACTCGGAAGTACCCTTTGTCTGCGGCTATGGATTTTTCCGCAGGAGTTTCAGCAAAAAACTCCCGAGCCGGATTTCCTTTGAAGGAATCGCTATTGAGGTAGCGGCGGTTGATGGTCCATACATCTAGGGTGATTAAGGCAATTAAACCCATGCCCAAGATGCTTTCAGAGATTTTGCCCTTGAGGTAAAAGAAAATTGCCCCAAGTGCAAGTGCTACAAAGGCAAAGCTTTTCCAAGCGGAGGAAGCGAGTAGGTCCTTGCGATCGGATTGCAAGGCGCTTACCAACCAATCTGGGTAATTCGTATCTCCGGCACCTTCAAAACGGAAGAATGCACTTCCCATAACCGCTAGAAGTAAGGTAGTACCAGCCACTATTCCTCCCGAAATCAGCAGGGGCTTCAAGGCTTTGGTTTGGGTCAATTTTTCCAAGGCAATCATGCCTAGGACAGGAATGGCGAAAAGCGTCATGCCTAAAGCCATGGATACGGCTCTAAACTTGTTGTAGCCAGGTAAAATGTCAAACAAGGTGAAGTTGAACCAGGCCAGGTTTTTGCCCCAGCTGAGCATCAGTGAGAGCACAATGATGGATCCAAAAGTGATCAGACTTGCGCGGGGCGCTACCCAGATACCTAAAATAGCCAGGAATACTAGGATCACACTTCCGTAAATAGGCCCTCCAGTGAAGGGTTGATCTCCCCAATAGGTAGGGGCTCCTTTAACAAAATCATTGATTTGGGCGGGCTCCAATCCTTGGGAACGCAGCGCTTTTTCGGAAGCAGAGTCTTTGGGAAGTGGTGTGGTGCTACCTCCTCCATAAAAGTCAGGAACTAGGAGGGTCATGGTTTCCACAATACCATTGGACCAGCCAAAGGCATATTCTTTGTCGAGACCTGCGCCTGCAGATTCGATGGTGGCCTTACCTCGGGTGGAGTAAGGGCTGTAATCCAAGGCCGTAGCGATTCTACTCAAATTTCCTCCTACACCTAGGATGGCTCCCAAGCACAAGAGAGCAAGGGTTTTGGATAGGCTTCCGAGACCTTCTTTTTTCCAATCATACGCAAGTCGAGTGATGACGTAGACCACCGCGATGATTAGGGTGTAATAGGTGATTTGAAGGTGGTTGAATTTGAGTTGCAGCAGGAGTCCAAGCCCAAGTAGCGCAGCTCCAAGGAGCCGCTTGCGATCGAAGGCCAGATGAATACCCGCCAAGATTAATGGAATCAAGCAAACGGCCCAGATTTTGGCATTGTGGCCGGCCTCCAGCGAAAGTAGATTGTAGGTGTTGAAAGAAAAGGCGATGGCGCCTGCTACGGAGAAAATCGGGCGCACCCCAAAGCTGAGCAGTAAAATGTACATGGCCAGCATCCCGAAAAATAGGCCATTGATGGGGTGTGGGAGGCCTAAGGTCAAGATGGAGATGGCTAGGTTGGTGATGTCTCCAGCAAATTCCAAGCTGATGAAGTAGGTGGGCATCCCGCCAAACATGCGGTTGGTCCAGAGGGCTTGTTCTCCCGTAGCGGCTCGGTAGTCGAGCACCTCTTTGGCTGAGCCTTCCCATTGCAGGATGTCACCTTGAAAGATGATTTGCCCATCAAATACGAGCGGAGAAAAGTACCCCACCACAAGCAAGTAGAAAAATACGATACCGAGAAGGTGAGGAAGGATGTCTTTTTGAAATTGAAGCTTCATGCAGGAGTTCAGCGATTTGAACCGCAAATTAAGTAATTCGAGGGAAAGGCCGTTAGGGAGCTGCTTACCTTTTTCGTGTCAGGTTCCAAAGGAGGCACAAAGCGCCTTTTAAGTTCACTTAAATCCCAAGGAGAATTGTCGAGTAAAGCTCCAAATTCATTACTTTTGCATGAAATAGCCGTAAAGCAGCATGTTTGATAATTTAAGTTTGAAGCTTGACCGGGCGTTCAAGACACTGAAAGGCACCGGAAAAATCACCGAAATCAACGTCGCATCTACTGTAAAGGAGATTCGAAGAGCCTTGATCGATGCCGACGTCAACTATAAAGTGGCCAAGGAAGTCACCGACAAAATCAAGGACGAGGCCATGGGTCGAGACGTCTTGATCTCGGTTTCCCCAGGACAGCTTTTGGTAAAAATCACCCAAGAGGAGCTGACCAAATTGATGGGCAACACCAAGGTGGACATCAAGCTTAGTGGAGATCCATCTGTGATCCTGATTGCAGGTCTTCAAGGCTCGGGTAAGACCACCTTCACGGGCAAACTAGGAAGTTTACTGAAGCGACAAGGGCGTCAAGTGCTACTTGTAGCTTGCGATATTTACCGTCCTGCAGCGATTGACCAGCTCAAGGTGTTGGGTGAGCAGATCGGAGTAGAGGTCTATGCAGAGCCAGAAAATAAAAATGCACTTCAAATCGCAAACAATGCCATTGCATACGCCAAAAAATCAGGCAAAAAGACCGTAGTAGTTGATACCGCCGGTCGTTTGGCGGTGGATGAGGCGATGATGCAGGAGATTGAGCAACTTAAGAAAGCGCTCAGCCCATCCGAAACACTTTTTGTGGTCGATTCCATGACGGGTCAGGATGCGGTAAATACTGCGAAGACCTTTGACGAGCGACTCGATTTTGATGGGGTGGTGTTGACCAAATTGGATGGAGATACCCGAGGCGGTGCAGCCATTTCCATTCGCCACGTAGTGAATAAGCCGATCAAGTTTATTTCTACGGGGGAAAAGATGGAAAACCTAGACGTATTCCATCCGGACCGTATGGCCCAGCGAATTTTGGGCATGGGAGACGTAATTTCCTTGGTAGAGCGTGCGCAGCAGTCCTTTGACGAGGACGAGGCAAAGCGTTTGAATGCGAAAATGCGTCAGAACAACTTCAACTTTGACGACTTTCTGTCTCAGTTGGAGCAAGTGAAGAAGATGGGTAATATCAAGGACTTGATGGGAATGATCCCTGGAATGGGAAAAGCCATGAAGGGATTGGATATCGATGACGATTCTTTCAAGCCTGTGGAAGCAATCATTCGCAGCATGACCCCAAAAGAGCGTCAAAACCCAGACATCATCGATGGCAGACGAAGAAAACGAATTGCGGATGGCTCGGGAAGAAACATCACCGAAGTCAATAATTTGATGAAGCAGTTTGACGACATGCGCAAGATGATGAAGCAAATGAATAAAATGGGTGGAGCAAAAGCGGCGATGGGTAAGCTGATGCCTCCAGGGATGGGGAAAAGGTAACTAGTATCAAGTAGCTAGTATCAAGTAGCAAGACGCTGAAAGTTGTACGAAGTACCAAGTACCAAGTACGAAGTACAAAGTAGATTCAGAAGCGAGATGCGAGAACCAAGAAACGAGACTTTATGCGTCATGCTAGGAGATTCGTATGTTCTACGAATTCCCACTTCTTCATTCTGCACTTAGCGTTCAGCGTTCGACATTAGGAAAAGTATCAAGTAACTAGTAGCAAGTAGCAAGACGCTGAAAGTTGTACGAAGTACCAAGTACAATAAACCCTGCCTGCGGCAGGCAGGCAAGATCCTTAAATATCAGAACTTCAATCCCAATACGAATCCCTACTTTGTACTTTGTACTTGGTACATTGTACCTCCCTTTGGCATTAGAAAAAGTTGACAATTTAAATTCCTACCCGTTCCTGTGAAACGCATTGCCTTAGACCTGCATTACTTTCCTTGCCTGGAGTACTTTACTGTACTGCGCGGGGTGGAGGAAGTTTTTCTTTTTCCAGGCGATCGCTACACGAGACAATCCTATTTCAACCGAACGGAGATTTTA
>CAJBER010000221.1 GCA_903952135.1 uncultured Algoriphagus sp. | reverse complement strand
GGATGCTGGTGAACATGCCTTTGGCAGCATCATCCGGCGCCGTTGTGCCAGATACCGATCAAGCCAACACCGAAAAGGAGCCCGTGGGCATCGCCGTCGCAGGTTGGGTCTCTTTGGGGCAAGGTAGCACGAGCAAGGTTGCCGAAGCATCCAAACTCAAACTATCAGGAATCCGAATCTCCGGAATCAATGCTCGGGGAAAAGAATTAGCAGCAGGCAAAGCCTTTAAAAAGAAACAACTCAAGGGAATTCAAGTAGTAGCCAAACTTGCGGAGAATACCGTGGCAGAAAAAGGGAGTCGGAATGCCTACCTTCAGGTTATTGGCCCCAATAAGTTACCGCTTTTTGATCTTGCAAAAGGTTCTGGCAAATTCAATTGGTCTGGAGAAGAAGAGTTTTATACCGCCAAACAAGAGTTTTGGTATGATACCAATGAACAAACCCTTGTATTTTTCTACGAAAAAGGAAGCCCCTACGCTGTAGGAACCTATGAAATCAAGTTGTACATCAACAACCAATACGTTGGGAGCAGCTCTTTTGCAATTGACTAATTGATCCTATTCTTTATTTTTTGATTTATCCAGGTAGATTTTAGCTATTTGTTTGGAGGGAAGGTGGTTTTCTACTACTTTTGCGGTCTATTTATTTAAATTCCAACAAACACATTTAAAAATGTTCCAAAGAAGTTACGAGACGGTATTCATTTTAACTCCCGTTTTATCTGATGTTCAGATGAAGGATACTGTCGACAAGTTTGTGAACTTGTTAAAAGAAGAGGGGGCAGATGTTATCAATGTGGAAAACTGGGGTCTTAAGAAGATGGCTTATACTATCGAGAAGAAGACTACAGGTTTTTATGTATTGGTAGAGTTCAAGGCTGATCCAACACTTATCAGAAAGTTTGAGATTGAAATCAGACGTGATGAGAAAGTGATGCGATTCCTGACTACTGTATTGGACAAGCACGCAATCGTGTATGCCGAAAGAAGAAGAAAAGGAGAATTTAACAAAAAAGCGGAAGCTAAGGAGGAGCAAGCCTAATGACACTAGTAAACGAACCTATCAACAGAGGCGAAATCAGAAAGAAGTATTGCCGATTCAAGAAGCACGGTATCAAGTATATCGACTACAAGGATCCTAACTTCCTTTTAAAATTCGTAAACGAGCAAGGTAAAATCCTTCCAAGAAGACTTTCAGGTAACTCTGCAAAGTATCAGCGCAAAGTAGCTCAAGCGATTAAGAAAGCAAGACATTTGGCTTTGTTGCCATTCGTAACCGACGGTTTGAAATAGGCCCACGGTGTATCGTTCAATCAATAAAGATCATTACAAATGGAAATCATTCTAAAAACAGATATCAAAGGTCTTGGATATAAAAATGACTTGGTGAGCGTGAAGCCAGGATACGGTAGAAACTACCTTATTCCTCAAGGTTTTGCTGTACTTGCTACAGGGTCAAACAAGAAAATCCTTGCTGAAAACATCAAGCAAGCAGCACACAAAGCCGAAAAAATCAAAACTGAAGCTGAAAATATCGCTGCAAAACTTGCCGAAACAACCCTTGAAATCAAGGCGAAAATCGGTGACTCCGGAAAAATCTTCGGAAAAGTGACTACCCTTCAAATCTCTGATGCGCTAGCAGCTAAAGGATTTGAAATCGACAGAAAGAAAATCGCAATCACTGTTCCCGTGGAAGGTGCTGGCGAATTTACTGCTGACATCGATCTACACAGAGAGGTGAAGACGCAAGTGAAATTTGTCGTAGCAGGCGAATAACTTACTCCGTAAATCAAAAAAAAGCCCCGCTTGTGCGGGGCTTTTTTTATGCCAATGCAGCTTGCAGATCATCAACAAGCTTCTTGGCTACCGACTTGCTGTTTTTTTCTCTAGCAGCCTGAAGTACAGAAAGCGCAGCTTCACCTTTTGCTACCAATCCCGTGGGATTTTGATCGTTTTGGTAACTTCCCCAGCACCAGCTTAGCTCTGCCGCCAATTCTGACTGAGCTAATTTTTCCAATTTCTCGATGACCGGAGCCACCACTTTTTCCATTTTGTTGGAGTTCATCGCATTAATTATTTAGTTGGTTTATTTTCTATTACTAAACAAATGACTGAATTTTTTTTAATTATTTCAAAATTTATTATTATTTATTAATGATTTAATAATTTCAATCGATTTCATAGCCCTTTTGACACTCAGATCCTGCTTCGAATCCGGGTTAGTAATGTCTAGATTTTTGACAAAGACAAGTCACTTGACACAAACAAATTAGCTTTCAAACCCTGGTTATTGTCAAAAATCTTTAGCAGTAGGTTTGGAAAAAATTTCAGAGAACTCTACCTTTGTACCATCAAAAGCAAAAACGATTGCTTTTAGATTATCCTGACTGATGGTGTAACTGGCAACACGTCTGATTTTGGTTCAGAAGAGTCTAGGTTCGAGCCCTAGTCGGTCAACAAAAAGACCTCCCATTGGGAGGTCTTTTTAGTTAGGGCTATTTAGAAGAACCCGAAAGGATCGGTTTTATTTATACAAGCCGTTGAACAACATTTTGAAGGTACCATGCGCCTGTCCTCGGAAAGTAATCTCTGGACCAAAAGCATACAACTTCCCTTTGCCTATCTGCGCTTCAAACGCAGTCACTCCCTGCTTCAAGTATTGCTGTCCCCAAGCCCAGCCACTTCGCAAGGGAGGAGTCGTGCCAAACCAAGCCAAAGGCTTCACTCCCACACGGGCAGCCTCAGGACTAAGTCGGAAGACAGGACTATTGTTAAACAATACATCTGCTTTCGCTCCCATCCCGAAATTGATTGGAGCTGATTGATCTACCTGCATTTCCAAAACGCTTCCTGGAATGTAGAATTTCTCTCCACTGAGACCTCTTTCTTTTCCATTAGCTACTTCTACTAAGGCATTGGATACTGGAAGCCCTAAATGGTTGGCTAAAGAGGTAGCAGCTCCAGCTGTGAGGATTTGTCCCCCATTTTCCAGAAATGCTTTCAATATTGGAATTGATTTTTCTACGGAAAGCCTTCCCAACATGGAATGATACTCTGCTGGAATATCCTCCTTTTTCGGTTGAGCTCCTGCTCCATAGCCTCCTGAGCCACCAGGCATCCCTGGTCCTATAAAGAGCAAGACGTCGTACTTCTGGTTGAGATTACCCCCGTCTATCTCCAAAGGAAAGACCTGCGCATAATCGAAATGAAACTGCTCCAAGATCCATCGCGTCCAGCCCGATGGCATGGAACCTCCATAGTAATCGTACAATCCAATCCGAGCTGGCTTGATTTCTTTAGCTCCAGCAGGCATGCCTCGAGCCGCTAAAGGATTCAATCCATAGTTCTTTGCTGCTTGCTCCAGGATTTTTTTACCTGCACTTGGCACATAAAAAGAACCCGCTGGACTAGATCCTACTGCAGTTTGAGTTCGGTACACCTTCACCTTTCCTTTGAGCAAATCATTGACCGCTTTAAAGGAATCATTGACCCGAGCATCTAGGAAATAGCCAGAAGCTGAAGAGGACAACACCGAAGGCTCAGGAACGAGTAGTTGCCCATAAGGCATCGCTTCAAAGGGCCCTTCAAAGCCTTCCATGATTCGGTCTACTTCTATCCCCATCTGGAATGCTAGGGTCCAACCCGCCGCATCGTAGGGACGAACAGGAGGTCCTCCTGGATATTGAAAATCATTGGGGTGATCCTGTGGCTCAAACATATCGATCACATGGGGACGAAATGCCTGTGCCGTCTTTACGATATAAGATCCCTTGGGATAGGATTTGCCTCCCACCGTGAAATCGCTACTTGCCTGATGTACCAAAATACCAGACTTAATAAGTGCATTCAAAAATTTTACAGCAGTAGGGAAATCCGCCTGATCGGCAGATAGGATGTATCCTCGGGGATCCCGCTTTTCAGGATCAGCATAGACCGAATCGTAGAAAGCCAAAGGAATACCTGATCTATTGCCAAAATAGGCCTCTTCAGGATCATCACCTGCCTGCTTACCTTTACTTGCCTCAAAGGAATTTTGAATTTCTTGCGCATATTTTGGATAGCGGGTCCAGGTATCTGTATTGCCTCGATCGATGGATTTTTTGCCCATCAAGTAAAAATTGTACAGCAACTCATCCCCATGGCGAACTGCATGATTCAAAATTGCATAGTTCATGGACACCGAATAGTCGATGGAGGTACGGAAAGACCATGGACCTGGAGTTACTGGAAAAGGATTTCCATTGTTGGGAATCAAGCGATCTGGCACCAAAGGAATGGAATACGGAGAAGGATCACCCACAATTTCCGTCAAAATTCCAATCATGTTATGGTAGTAAGGAGTGGTACGCAAACCGCCATTCCACCAGGTAGAAAACACCGATCCGTCCAATCGAACAAATCCTGGCTTGTCTTCTTGATGCAGACGATTGATCATGGCTGCCCCTACTGCATCCAAACTGGTGATGATCAAGGGATCAAAGACATGGTTAAAAGGGTCTCGGTAAGGAGGCCCCGCTACTACCGTTCCTGCTGGACCAGACTGGTGGTGATTGTAGATAATCTGTGGCATCCACTCCACATATTGCTGAAGGGAAATATTAGTGGACTCCTGCATGTTGTTCATGAAGAAATCTCGATTGTTGTCGTGCCCCACATACTTCTGGTAAAGCACTGGGATATTCTTGTTGCGCTTGGTTTTTTCCGAAGGAAGCATGTACCAATTGGACATGATCTCCATACCGTCAGGATTGACATGAACCAAAAGAATGATCACCTCATCCAAGATGCGAAGGGTCTCTTCATCGTTCTTTGAAGCCAATTCGTACAAGGTCTCAATGAGCTGCTGCGCTCCCACTACTTCATTGGCATGCAATCCCCCATCGATCCATACAATGGGTTTGCCTTGATTTGCCAATGCCTTGGCCTCTGCTTCAGTGATTTCTGCTCTACCTAACTTTCGAGAGATTTCCTGGTAGCGCTCCAAATCCGGGAAGTTCTTCGGGGAGGTGATCACCAAGAGCGGCTGTTCACGCCCAAACTCAGTTTGCCCGATGCTTCGGTATTCCACTCGATCGGAGAGCTCAGCCACTTTCTTGAAGTAGGCTTCCGTTTGGGTGAAATTGGCAAGCATGTAGGGATCACCAATGGTAAATCCAAAATGCTCCTTAGGAGTCGGAATGCTCTGAGCAAGCAAGGCAATCGGCGCAAGCAGCGTCAGCAGGAAGAAAAGAACTATTTTTTTCATGAATGCAGTTAATTATACCTTCCCAATTTAACCCTTTGATTTGGAAAAAGACCGAAAATTAGTCCTGCCATCCAATTTTTACAGGGTCGGAAAAATAGCAAAATGAATTGCTGAAATGACGTTCATTCGCTGCAAAGGACTCCCCCCTTTCCAAAAAATAAGGGAGACATATCCATCTTGAAATTTTTCTTTTGACAGTAGTTTTCGGAGCACAATCCTTTCCCCAAAATCATTACTTTTGTTTACAGATCCTTTTCCAACCTTTTCTTCAATCTCCCCTTTATTCCAATGTCCGAGGTAAAAATCTTTGCAGGCTCCAATAGCATAGATTTGGCACAAAAAATCGCCAAAAGCTATGGTAAAAAACTTGGAGAAATGACCCTATCCAAGTTCAGCGATGGGGAAATGTCCCCAAGTTTTGACGAATCCATCCGTGGCTGTACGGTATTCATCATTCAAAGCACCAACCCTCCGAGCGACAACCTGCTCGAATTGTGCTTGATGATTGATGCCGCCAAGCGAGCCAGTGCCTACAAAGTCTGTGCAGTCATTCCTTACTTTGGCTATGCCCGTCAAGACCGAAAGGATAGACCACGAGTTTCTATCGCTGCCAAACTCATTGCCAACATGCTGACCTCTTCCGGTGCTGACCGTATCATGGCTTGCGACTTGCACGCTGGTCAAATTCAAGGTTTTTTTGATATCCCGTTGGACCATTTAAATGGATCTGCTATATTTGCACCCTATTTGAATACGCTTCGGCTCAAAGACATGATCTTCGCCGCTCCAGATGTAGGTGGTGTGTCTCGCGCTCGGTCTTTTGCGAAGCATTTTGAAGTAGAAATGGTAGTCTGTGATAAGCACAGAAAAAGAGCCAACGAGATTGCTTCCATGCAGGTGATTGGAGATGTGGAAGGAAAGGATGTAATTCTCGTGGATGATTTGGTAGATACTGCAGGAACCTTGTGCAAGGCTGCGCAAATCATCAAGGAAAAGGGAGCTAACTCGGTACGTGCCATCGTGACTCACGGTGTACTCTCCGGAAAGGCTTATGAAAACATTGAGAATTCAGTATTGGAAGAGTTAGTCATCACCGATACCATTCCCTTGAAGCAACCTAGTTCCAAGATTAGAGTACTGACTGTAGGAGAACTATTTGGAAAAGCAATTCATGCGGTGACCGGAAATACCTCCATCAGTTCCTTATTTATTTGAACCAATTTTAAATACACATACACATGAAAACACTAGAGATTATAGGGTTTAAAAGAGCAAATCTCGACAGTGCTGCTTTGAATGAAATCAGAGATGCCGGCAATGTACCCTGCGTGGTTTATGGACCAGGTATTCCTGATCAAGTTCATTTCTACTCCCCAGCGATTCTTTTCAGAGACCTGATCTACACACCTGAGGTGCACTTGGTAGAACTAAACATCGAAGGAAGAATCATCAAAGCGGTTTTGAAAGAAGCCCAATTCCACCCAGTAAGTGAAGTATTGCTTCATGCAGACTTCATGGCTTACACGGATGCCAAAGCAATCAAATTTGAAATTCCTGTGAAAATCGAAGGAAATTCACCTGGTATCGCAAAAGGTGGTAAACTGGAGTTTAAAACTAGAAAACTAAAAGTTAAAGGAATGGCTAAAACCCTTCCTGACTATGTAGTGGTTGACATCACGAACCTAGACCTTGGAAAATCTTTCAAAGTAGGGGAATTGAAGTCCACAGGATTTGAAATCTTGACTTCTCCGAACGTGTCTATCGTGACCATCGGTATCCCAAGAGCGCTACGCGGAAAGAAAGGAGAATAATTCCTTACTTTCTTCAACGAAAATCCTGCTCATTCCCGAGCAGGATTTTTTATTTTTACCCCATCGAACCCGCATTCCATGAATTACTTACTTGTAGGCTTGGGTAATATTGGCCCTGAATACGAATTGACGCGCCACAACATTGGTTTCCTCACGCTAGACCGCCTTGCGGACAAGGAAGGTGCCGTGTGGAAGAGCGATCGCCTTGCCTTCAAAACCGAATTCAAGCACAAATCACGGACCCTCCACCTCATCAAACCCACCACCTACATGAATTTGAGTGGGAAGGCGGTGAATTATTGGATGAAGACCCTCAACATTCCGAAGGAAAATATCCTGGTGCTGGTAGATGATGTGGCGATCCCCTTTGAAAAATTACGCATGCGACCCAAAGGAAGTGCCGCAGGACACAATGGCCTCCGGAATATCGAGGAACTCTGCGGAGGACAGGACTATCCCCGTTTGCGCATGGGTATCGGGGACAATTTTCCCAAAGGAAGACAAGTAGACTACGTCTTGGGCCGATTTACCCAGCAAGAATTGGATGTGCTTCCCGAAATCATGGATAAGGCCATCTCCATGGCTTTGGCATTTTGCACCGTCGGAATTGCACACACCATGACGCAATTCAACGATTGATTTTTTCAAGAATTTGGAATTGCGAAGCCATCCTCATTTATTTGTAAACCTTTCAGGTACTATTTTATAAAGAAGAGGCGAGAGATTAGGCTCTGCGACCCTCTGGCAACCCACTCCAAAAGAGTATGGTGCCAATTCCTACCCATTGCGGGAACTATAAATTGGCGTAACTCCCCCTACCCCTCTTTCAGTTCGTACACTGCTTTGGAAAATTTCTTTCGAAATAGTTCCCTGAGTTACCTATTAAACGAACCGAGATGTCACACTTTGAAACGGATGCGATTCGCATCCAAGAGCGATCCAACCAACGCGAACATTCTTCAGCGCTTTACCTCAGCTCTAGTTTTGTATTTGAATCAGCCGAAGAAGCCCGAGCCATGTTTGCAGAAGAAGTGCAAGGCAATATCTACTCCCGCTACTCCAATCCCAACTCCTCAGACCTGATCGAGAAAGTGTGCCGTGCGGAAGGCACCGAAGATGGCATTGCTACTGCTTCAGGAATGGCGGCCATGTTTGGCAGTATCGCCTCCCTACTGCAGCAAGGGGATCATATCTTGGCTTCCCGTTCTTTGTTTGGCTCCACCCACCAACTGCTCACCCGCGTATTTCCGAAATGGGGCATTACCTCCACTTATGGGGACATTTCCGACTATCAAAATTGGGACAAATTGCTGCAGCCCAACACGAAAATGCTTTTCTTAGAAACACCTTCTAACCCTGGTTTGGAAATTATTGACCTCGAGTGGGCGGGGAAATTTGCTGCAGCACATGGACTTATTTTGGTGGTAGACAACTGCTTTGCAACTCCCTACCTACAGCAACCAGCCAAATGGGGAGCCCATCTCGTCACCCATAGTGCTACCAAGTACATCGATGGACAAGGAAGAGTACTTGGCGGCTTGATTCTTGGAAAAAAAGAATTGATCAACGAAGTTCGTTTTTTTACCCGTCATACGGGACCTTCTCTATCTCCCTTCAATGCCTGGATTCTATCCAAAAGCATGGAGACCCTAGCGCTGCGAATGGATCGCCACTGCGAGAATGCAGAAAAGGTGGCCCGCTACTTTGAAGGCAATGCCCAGCTCGACACGGTCAACTATCCTTTTCTCCCTTCCCATGCCCAGCATGCCTTGGCTTTGAAGCAAATGAAAGCAGGCGGAGGGGTTCTTACCTTGACCGTCAAAGGAGGACTTGCCAGAGCGCAACGCTTTATCGACCAATTGCAGATGATTTCGATCACACCCAACCTTGGAGACAGTCGCAGCATCGTTACGCATCCTACGTCCACCACCCACAGCAAGCTGAGTCCTGAGGAGCGGCAAAAAGTGGGCATCACGGATGGGTTGATTCGCCTTTCTGTAGGCTTAGAGCATTACGAGGATATCATCCAGGATGTGGAGCGAGCCTTGGAGCAATCCAAGTAAGCAAATCTTTAGCGCAGCGTATTTCTCAAAACCACAAAGGGCTTCCAAGGGCTATTTGGCACTTGGTACAACTGATCAAAGGCAAAGGTTCCGATCACCAGATCCTCGTCTCCATCCAAATCCAAATCCCCTTTGGTCAGCGTGAGCCAATTGTCTGCCAACTGCTCCTTCAAGATGTGTGGGTGAAAGTCTCCAGATGCGGATTGCTTGAAGTAGATGAGATTTTGAAAGGAGATTTGTTTTCGGTCTGGGAAAAAGGCAATGGTCACCACATCCACTTTTCCATCTTGATCAAAGTCTCCTAGCTCCAAGCCACTCGCGCCATGCATGGGATAGAACCAGCTTTCTTGGAACTCCCCTTCGGCATCGCGCTCAAAAATCCGCAGCCCATGATAGGGTTTGAAAATTTGGCTTTGGTCTGCATTGTCCCCATTCACCAGCACAAGTTCCGGCTTTCGATCTCCATTGATGTCTTCAAAACGAAAGTCACTGGATCCAAAAGCTGGATGAAATGCCAGAAGCTGCTTTTCCTTAAATTTCCCCTGCCCTACATTTTCAAAGAGGGAAATCCCTTCTTTGGCCTGAGAAAATAGCACCATCAAGTCCAGGTCCCCATCTCCCTCATAATCCACAGCAATGGATCGCCTAGCTCCTGGATCTGGCTTCAAAATCACTTCCGTGAATCCTTCTCCCTTACTTAAAAAAATACTCAGTTTGCCGAGGTGGTTCCCAAATTGACAAAGCACGTAATCCTTCTTGCCATCTCCATTCCAATCCGCCACTTCCATGTCCATGGGACGCATCAACTGATCGATTCGAGGGGTCTCTTCCCAGCGCTTTGAATTCAATGAATAGGTAGACAAAAGGCCTATGGAGTCGTTGGAAGGATCCATCTTTCCCATGGATAGCAAATCAAAGGAGTTTGGAGTATTCCAAATCAAGTCTACCGGAGCAACTCGTGTAGGTAGGGAATCAAGTTGCTTGAACTTATTCTTTGAGTCCAATCGGTACAGCGCACGAAATCGATGGCCTACCCACAAATCCCCTGTCTGTGGATGAATTCGAAGTAAGGTCGTCAAACTGGGACGGATGCCTTTAAATTCTGGGACTTCTAACTTGAAACCTGGAATTCCAAGTTTGGGAACCTCTTTCTTGGCCTGCAGCAGCAAGGTATCCGGTGCATTCTCTAAATAATAGGCTTCTAGCTTTGCCCAGTTTTCACGGGTGATGTAGGGAATCTTGGAATAAATGCCTTCAGGTACTCCTTCATCTTCAGGTAGAACTGTCCCTAAATCCTCTTCCAAATACAAGCCCATGCGCTTACGCATATCGGGAAGCAGGGTGACCCATGTCTTCTTATCCAATACCTTGGGATCAGGCATCAAGTGACACGCTGCACAATACCCCTTGGCCAATTGCTCCCCCGAAAGATTTAGATCCGATTGGGAAAGTTGGTAAAGACTGGGAGGAGGCTGCTTTCGCTCTGAAATCGGTTCACACGCCCAACCCAACACGACCACAAACACAAGACCCCAAGATAGGCGCATAGTTGACTTAGAGAACAGATTTAAATTCGTGTACAAGTTGGGGGTCGATGCCAAAATTTAGGCTGAAATCTAAGGGAGCTCCCGCAAAAGAAAGGCTCGGCTTGACAAATTGATTGTCAGCTGGCTTGGCCAACTTGCAGGAGGCATGCACCTCTTTCAGATAGCCTGACTCCTTCAATCGAGAAACATGAGCTGCCTTGAGCCCTCCACCTGGAAGGATGATGATCCGCTCTTTGGCTTGCTCCAATAGCGCCATTACCTTTTCCAATCCTTCCGTGAGGGTATTTTCTCCTCCTGAAGTGAGTACACGTTGAAAGCCGAGTTGGATGATTTTTTCCAAGGAACCCGTAAGATCCGCCGCAGCATCAAAGGCCCGGTGAAAAGTGCATGGTCTGGATTCAGCGGCTCGTAACAAGGATTCACATGCCGATTCATTGACCGAGCCCTGGGCATCTAAGGCTCCAAATACAAATCCATCTGCTCCCAAATCCCCTAAAAGTTGAATGTCCTGCTTCATGACCAGCAACTCCTTGGAGGAATAGACAAAATTGCCTCCACGAGGACGAATCATCACAAAAATGGGAAGGTCGATTTCACGCTTCAAGAAGCGGAGCATTCCTGCACTGGGTGTTTCTCCCCCTTCGGGAAAATTGCAGCACAATTCCAAGCGATCAATGCCCAGCTGTGCGGCTTCCAAGGAAGCCTGCAAATTGAATACGGGAGCTTCTAAAAGAATACTCATGCCTTAAAATGACTAGCCGCATCAATCAATACATTGCCAGACTCGGTGGCCTGGGCAAAGTTGAATCCCGGATGAACCGCATAAGCTCCCACTTCCCCATCTTTATTGATGGCCAAAAAGCCTGCTTGAATGTCTTTGATATTTTTGTTTTTGGCTACCAAGCGACGAACCGCCTCTTCGCAAGCCTCTTGAGGACTTCTCCCTTGACGCATCAGCTCCACAATTAAAAAACTGCCGCAGATTCGAATGATGGATTCTCCAAGGCCAGTTGCTGTGGCAGCACCTACCTCATCGTCAACGAATAATCCAGCACCAATGATCGGGCTATCGCCTATCCGTCCATGCATCTTGTAAGCCAAGCCACTCGTAGTGCAGCTTCCTGCCAATTTTCCTGAATCATCCAATCCAATCATTCCGATGGTGTCGTGATTTTCGATATTGATAATCGGCTTGTATTGGCTAGTCACTTTCCATTTATCGTATTCAACCTGTGCTTTGGGGCTTAATTTTTCTTTTTCCATCGGAAAGCCTTGTGCTATGGCAAACTGACGCGCTCCTTCTCCTGCAAGCATCACGTGCGGGGTTTTCTCCATCACCGCTCTCGCGAGGGAAATGGGATGCTTGACTTGTCTGACAAAAGCCACTGACCCACAAGATCCGTCTCCAAGCATGATGGAAGCATCTAGGGTGGTAATCCCTTCCCGATCAGGCAAGCCTTGAAGTCCTACGGATAGGTTTTCCATATCCAACTCGGTATTCCGAACCCCTGCTTCTACCGCATCCAAGAGACTCCCAGTTTCCTTCAATTTGGCCCAGGCATCCGCATTGGCAGGAATCCCATGATTCCAAGTTGAAAGGATAATCGGTTTGGTTCCTGCTGCTTTTTTGGCAGGAGCTGCTTGTGCTTCAAGGGTAGCTAGCCCGGGTATCAATAGGGCCGAGCCCAACAAGGATTGCTTGATAAACTTTCTTCTTTGCGACATGGATTGTACTTTAGAATCTGGAAGACAAATTATCAATTTTGCTCCAAATTACCCCTTCCTTTTATCAAAACTCCCAAGAAATCCATGAGACCCTACATCCTGAAAGAAGCCAGCTGGAAATCCCTCCAAACTTTTCGCTACGAGCTTGCCGTATTGCCTTGGGGAGCCACCGAGGCGCACAATTACCACCTCCCCTATGGCACAGATATCTATGAAGCAGACGCCATTGCAGCGGAAGGAGCAAGGAAGGCCTGGGAAAAAGGGAATAAAGTAGTCGTCCTACCCACTGTACCCTTTGGCGTGAATACCGGGCAATCGGACATTTACTTGGACCTCAACCTCAATCCGAGTACGCAATTGTTGATTCTTCAGGACTTGATTGACGTATTTCAGCGACAGGGCCTCAAAAAACTATTGATTTTGAATAGCCATGGAGGAAACAACTTCCAACCTATGCTACGCGAATTGGGATTGAAATACCCAGACATGCTTTTATTCACCTGCAACTGGTTTCAGGCGCTCGATAAGTCTGCCTATTTTGAAGAAGGAGGAGATCATGCTGACGAAATGGAAACCTCCTTGATCCAATACCTACATCAAGAACTGGTGGCTCCCTTAGCGGAGGCGGGTGATGGAGCGGAGAAAAAATCAGTCATCCGAGGCATCCGTGAAAAGTGGGCCTGGGCCGAGCGCAAATGGTCTGAAGTATCCGAGGATACCGGCATAGGGAATCCAAAAAAAGCGTCTCCTGAAAAAGGAAGACGCTATTTTGAAGATGTGACAGACAAGATTTCAGACCTGATCGGCGATATTTGCCAGGCCAAACCGGGAGAATTATACCGTTAATTACTTGGGTAAAGGAAGTGCACTTGCCTCTCCTCGGTAGTTGATTTTCGTGGCCGATTTTAGTCCTAAAGGCAGGTGAAGGGTACGGCTGGATTGCGAACCAAAACCCGCTCCGTAGCTCGTGTCAATCCGTTGCTTTTTGCCGTTGGCGAGGACTAGCTCCACCGCCATGGCATCTGCCGGCACCTGCAAGAGAGTTGTTCCTTGCTGTTTCGCCGAAAAAGCCAATAGTTTGGATCTGTTTTGCGATGCGATGTACAAGGCTTCCCCTCCACCACGCGCGAGTTTGACCAAAGCCTTGGCATCCCCAGGAACTATAAAGCCGCTTTCTCTTGCAGGAATCGAGGTAAAGCCCCCTTTGCCATCGCCAAGAAATACCCAACCTACGGAGGCATCTAGCCTTCCAATAAACACTTCATTGCCGTAATCATTTCCTACTTGAACTAGGTCAAGGAATCCATCTTGATTGACATCTTCTGCTAGCATTCCATTCATCGGCGCCAACTGTGCTTGCCAAGGTAATTCATGAAGGGTAAACTTTCCGTTCCCCAAATTCTCCACCCAAGCAGAACGATCGTAATTTCCAGTAAGCACACGCACATCCTTCTTCTCCTCTTCCGTGAAGAAGGTTTGGTCGGTACTCAGGGCAAAGTATTTGTAGCGATCAAATTTTCGTCTGAACATCGGGCTCTGTCCAATCAAATCATCCCAAAAATGCGTAGGATAAGCCTGGTAATCGCCCCCGATTTTGGATTTGTAATAGGCAAAAGAGACAGGGTCTACCGAGCCATTGGCGTCAAAATCTTTTGCATAAACCTTGTAAGGACGGACCGTTGAGGGATGATACGGATTGTTGGCACCAATATTCCCCACCACCCAATCCGAGTCTCCATCCTGATCCAAGTCGGCAGAGATGATGCTATTCCACCAGCCGCTGAATTCTTCCAGGCCAGTTGCTTTGGCTAGTTCAAAGCGCTTACCCGTATTCAGAAATAGCGTAATCGGCATCAGCTCTCCTACCACAACCAAATCTACTTTTCCATCACGATTCACATCTGACCAAAGCGCATCCGTGAGCATTCCTCGATTTTCCAATTCAGGAATCCAGATTTTAGTTACATCGGTCAACTTGCCCTTCTCGTTTTTCAAAAGGAAAGATTTCTCAGGGAGCGGATACTGCCCAATGGGCGCACGTCCACCTACAAATACATCCACGAACCCATCTCCATCGAAGTCTGCCCCACGTACGACCGAACCATTGCCTACCACAATGGAAGAGCTGGGATCCAACTTAAAGTTGCCTTTTCCATCGTTGAAATATACCCGATCCTGGTATTCTGGAGCTCCAGGCACGAATTCAGCACTGCCTGATAGCAGGTACAAGTCCAAATCTGCATCGTTATCCAGATCTACTAACAGCACGCCCGTCACCTCTTGGGTGATGCCTTCTCCAGCCGGAAGCAGATTTTTTTGGGTAAAGGATCCATTTCCGTTTTGACTGTACCACACTGGGGCAAATCCTGAAGAAGAGCCAACCACTAAATCCTCTCTCCCATCTCCATTCAAATCACCCACCGCAAGTGTAGGCCCATACTGAGAGAGTTTGTGAGGAATTGTACGCTGGATATTGTAATCGATTTTATCCACCTCCTGATGTACATAGCTGATTCCTAAAGAATCGGAAACCTCTGCAAAGAGTTGATTTCCTTGAGCCAACTCCGCTAAAGCAAGGGTAGCAGTTCCCGGACTTGATTGGGCGTAGGCAATTTTCAGTACTTGGTTGGCAGGAACTTGCTTTTGGGAGCTGACTTTTCCATCCGCCCATTTCACCAAGACCTCATCTACCACTGCAGCAGAATCCAAACCAAAATGAAGGACAGGTTCGGTGGAAGACATGTAGCCACGCACGACTTGCATTTCTTGGTAGCCCAATTGTCCATTCCCAAACTTCACCCAAACCTTAGCTCCTAGACCATCAGCATTGTTTTTTGGTCCTTGTAATTTGATTCGAAGGTAATTTGGCTTCTTATCCTGTTGATTCAGGGTGTTCTCAAAGACAAAAGCCGGATCATTGATGTTATTGACCACGTAATCCAAATCTCCATCCAAGTCCAAATCCAAGATCACCGCTCCGTTGGAGAAGGAAGGTTGACTCAATCCCCAAGCCTGCCCCACATCTTCAAAAGCCAGATTGCCTTTGTGCTTGTAGGCATAGTTTGGAATTTTTACGATCGGAATAGAATCCAAGAGTTGCCGGGTAGAGGCAATACTACCCACATCTGCACGGTAGTTGGCAAAGTCCTTGTCTGTAATGTCACGGGGAAACCCGTTGGTGATTAATAGATCCCGATTGCCATCGTTGTCCATATCTGCAAACAAGGGAGCCCAGCTCCAATCGGTTTGATAGACTCCGGCAAACATCCCTACCTCACTAAATGGGACACCAGGTCCATTGTTGATGTGAAGCATGTTGCGCACGTACTGGTACTCGTAACCGAATTCCTCGTTGTTGAGGTAGGTTTGGT
>CAJBER010000220.1 GCA_903952135.1 uncultured Algoriphagus sp. | reverse complement strand
CCTCCGCGCAGGTGATCGTAGATCCCTCCCATCCCCATTTTTTGGAGGGTGAAAAATACAGCTTGACGCAAGTCTTCGCGGGAACTAAGCAGCGCGTAATCCAGCACAAAATGCCAAATGGCGGGCATTGGAAATTTGGGTACTCGGTTCATCCCTCCCCATTCTGGATCAAACTGGGCCGCGAGTTTGGTGATTACCTCCACCAATTCGTCTGGATCCAATTCCCCCTCCCCGGCTTGAATGCCGTATTTGTCGGTTTCCTTGCGATTCAAACTCCTTCCAAAGCCTTCGGCGCTTTCCGCCAATTGGTCGGCATGGCCCACAAAGGCATCCGCTATGCTTCCAAGAAGCTGCTTCCATTTGGAATTGGGGAAGTAGGTACCTCCGTAAAAGGGCTTCTGGTTGGGCATCAAGAAGACATTCAAGGGCCAACCTCCTTGGAGTCCCATGGCCTGCACGGCATCCATGTAGATATTGTCTAGATCGGGCCGCTCCTCGCGGTCGATTTTGATGCAGACAAAATGGGCGTTCATGAGAGCCGCCGTTGAGGCATCTTCAAAACTTTCTTTTTCCATCACATGGCACCAATGGCAGGCCGAGTAGCCGATAGATACTAGGATGGGTTTATTTTCTTCGATGGCTCGCGTCAAAGCCTCAGGACCCCAGGGGTACCAATCCACGGGATTGTGCGCGTGTTGCAGGAGGTAGGGACTTTGGGAATGAAGCAGTCGATTTGCGGACATGGTAACTATTGGTTGAACCCAGAAAACTTAGCGCTGCAGTCTGGATTTTACGTCTTGGATTTCTTCAGAAAAATCAACTTCTCCCTGCATTCGTTCGAGTTTGCCTAGTAAATTTTGGAGAAACTTCCGGTGCGCTTCGGAATCTGGGTTAAAAGAACGGTGTGCCAGTTCAAGCTGAATTTTTTGGATTTCGGCCACTTTTTGCTGGGTTTCTGGGCTGAAACTAAACTGCTGCCATTTTTCCCAAATGTAGTTCTCCGCTTCCTCTGAGGGATGCACGAGGTCCGATTTGTAGAAGCGGTAATCGCGAAGCTCATCCACTAGGATTTCGTAGGCGGGGAAGTAAGTGACCGCCTCTAGCTTTTGCTCCAGCTGGGCACAGAGCACGCGTAGCAGGCTTTTGCTCAACTGGTTTTCATAGATCCCTTCTTTGATATGGCGAACAGGGCTGAGGGTCAGGATAATTTTTAGATGTGGATGGACATGAGTTAGCAACCTTAAGACTGGTCTGAGTCCCTTTTCCAATTCTTCTAGGGAGGAAAGTTTCTTTTCAAAGAGTGCTGCTGGCTGTTTGTGGCAGTTGGCCACTCGACCAAATTCCTTGTGCTGGTAGATCCAAGCCGTGCCTAGAGTAAGTACCAGGTGGGTGGCCTCTTTCAGGGAATGATGCAAGGCGAGCATTTGGCGGGTGTAGTTTTCTTCCAATTCGGTCCGAGTGACACCCTTCACGTCAGAATGGGCTCCATAATGCACAAAAACACCTTCCCGCTCCACGACGCCTAATGGATCCATTTGTGCAGCAGGAATTGCTTGTTTGAGGAGATCGGCCAAGTTGAGTGGATGAAAAAGCGTCCCAAAAGGGTTGACCAGTACCTCAAATTTTGCTGCTTGCATCTTGCTGCCGATGGTTTGTGCAAAGCAAGAGCCCAGGCTCACTACTTTGGAGCTGTGGCTTATGGGAAAAGGAGAAGCAGGAATGGGAAAATCAATCGACCAACGCATGGGGTGAAGATACTACTAGATTTTTTTTCAAGAAGGATATTTTTCCTTCATAAAATGGAAGGACTGTCTGATGAGTTCCCGTAGGACTGTTTCATTCACATCCGAAAGCTTCTTGATGTAGACGCAGGAAGCCCCTGTTTTGTAGCGGCCAAGTTGGGTAAAAAGGTTCTCGAACTTTGCCTCCATGCAGGCCATTAAATAGAGAGAAATAGCTGCCTTTCTGGGAGAAAAGCCAGCAATCAGAAACTCTCCTTTTCTACCGCTTGGGTACTGGTACTTGTAGGTACCAAAACCTACAATCGACTCCCCCCACATCACGGCTTTTTCTCCGGTCTCTTCTTCCATGATTTTTTTAAGGACCATTGCATCTTCTCTCATTTTGGGAGAATCGGTGGAGAGCAAATACGCATCTACGGAAGCAGCTGTGGGTTGGGTCTTATTTTCAGCCATGGTCAGATTTGGTATAGTTCGATTGGCAGCTCATCCGGATCCGAAAAAAAGGTGAATTTCTTCCCTGTATGTTCATCCACCCGAATAGGTTCTACCTTAATTCCTAAGTTAGTCAAAGTTTCGACTTCCTTTTGAATATCCGCTACGGTTAAAGCCAAATGTCTAAGTCCACAGGCCTCCGGTGCAGCAACTCGGCTGGGAGGATTGGGAAAAGAAAAAAGCTCGATTAGGTAGGTCCCGTTGAGTTCCAAATCCAACTTATAGGAACGTCTTTCGGTTCGGTAAACTTCCTTAATCGGTTTGAATCCAAGGATTTGGGTGTAGAATTTTTTAGAAAGAGCATAATCCGAGCAGATAATTGCGATATGGTGGAGCGCTGAAAGTTGGAGCATACTTCTTAAAGGGGCTTGGTTAAAATTATTACGAGGAACTAGAAGCAAGATATAGCCATTTAACGAGAACCTTGACTAGTGGGAATCCTGGCCTATTCCCTTTTTAGAAAAAATCCATGAATTGCCAGTGATGTGATTTTACTTTTTCAAAGGTGATTCTTTTCCCAAATCCCCTCTCGCAATTCTGCGGGTTTTAAGAATTTGTTAAGACTATCTCCATGAAGCCCTTTGCGGCCTGCCTGCCTACGGTAGGTAGGCCTGCGGTAGGCAGGCTTATGCGGCTTTGCGAGAATAATTTTTTCACGCAAAGTCGCGAAGACGCAAAGAAATTATTCTTTTAATCGAAAGTCAGGCTAGCAGATTAAAAAACTGAATTCGCATCAGTTTTATCAAAAATCAACCTTGGAACTTCTGGCTAACCCACAAAAAAAGGCTCTCCTTCTCAGGAGAGCCTTTTATAAAATCAATTGTTGACTTAATTCTTACTTGGTAATGGTAACCGTCTCGGTTACTACTTCCTTGCCATCTACCATCTTGATCTCCTTCTTCACCTCTTTGTTAACCACCCCTGCTTCAGCAGCACCGTGTGGTTTTTCAGAGATGTGAGGCGCGATTACAAGCGCTACGATAGACATCAACTTGATCAAAATGTTCATGGAAGGACCAGAAGTATCTTTGAATGGATCCCCTACGGTATCACCCGTAACAGAAGCCTTGTGTGGCTCAGATTTCTTGTAGTAGATCTCGCCATTGATTTCTACTCCTTTTTCGAAGGACTTCTTCGCATTGTCCCAAGCGCCACCGGCGTTGGACTGGAACATACCCATCAATACACCAGAAACCGTAACACCAGCCAGCATACCGCCCAATACTTCAGGACCGAAGGCAAAGCCTACTAGGATTGGGGAAATCAAGGCAATGGCTCCAGGAGCAATCATCTCACGGATAGAAGCTTTGGTAGAGATCTCTACGCACTTTTCGTACTCTGGCTTGGCCTTGTACTCCATGATGCCTGGAATCTCTCTAAACTGTCTTCTTACCTCATTCACCATGTCCATGGCCGCTCTACCTACCGCAGCGATGGCCAGGGAGGAGAAAATAAATGGAATCATGCCCCCGACAAACAAACCGGCCAATACGTCGGCCTTGTAGATGTCGATCGCATCAATGCCTGCAATACCCACGAAGGCTGCAAACAAGGCCAAAGAAGTCAAGGCAGCAGAAGCAATCGCAAAACCCTTACCAGTAGCTGCAGTGGTGTTACCTACCGCATCCAAGATGTCGGTACGGCCACGTACTTCCTCAGGAAGCTGGCTCATCTCAGCAATACCACCTGCGTTATCCGCAATAGGTCCGAAGGCATCGATTGCCAACTGCATTGCAGTAGTGGCCATCATACCAGCAGCAGCGATTGCTACTCCATACAAACCAGCAAACTCGTAAGCTCCATAGATACCACCTGCCAAAACTAGGATAGGTAATACAGTAGACTCCATCCCTACTGCAAGACCACCAATGATATTGGTTGCGTGTCCTGTAGCAGACTGCTTGATGATCGAAAGCACAGGGCGCTTGCCCATAGCCGTGTAGTACTCGGTGATAATAGACATCAACGTACCTACTACGAGGCCTAAGATGATGGCATAAAACACGTCCATGTTGGTGAATTCATATCCACGGATGGAAAGCGTCTCAGGAAGCATGTATCTTACAATGAAGAACGAAGCGATACCGGTAAACACGATGGAAGACCAGTTACCCATATTCAAAGCTTTTTGTACATCTCCTTTGTCATCCTTGATGGTTACAAAGGCCATTCCCATGATGGAGAAGATGATGCCTAGACCTGCCAATACCATAGGCAGTAGGATTGGGGCAATGCCGCCAAAGTTGTCCTCAGATACGATTTCACGACCCAATACCATGGTTGCAAGGATAGTCGCTACGTAAGAACCGAACAAATCGGCACCCATACCGGCTACGTCACCTACGTTGTCACCCACGTTGTCCGCGATAGTGGCTGGGTTACGCACATCATCCTCAGGGATACCTGCTTCTACCTTACCTACTAGGTCAGCTCCTACGTCAGCAGCTTTGGTGTAGATACCACCGCCCACACGGGCAAAAAGGGCAATGGATTCAGCACCTAGAGAGAAGCCTGCTAGGACCTCCAATGCTTTTTCCATTTCCATTCCATTCACACCTGCACCTACAGATACGACATAGAGTTGGTAAAATACGATGAATAAGGAGCCTAAGCCTAGCACTGCAAGACCTGCTACCCCAAGACCCATGACAGATCCTCCGGTGAAGGATACCTTTAGGGCTTGCTTCAAGCTGGTACGAGCGGCCTGCGTGGTACGCACGTTGGCTTTGGTAGCGATCTTCATGCCGATGTATCCTGCAAACGCAGAGAAAAATGCTCCAATCAGGAACGATACGGCGATAATTGGGCTAGAGGTAGGTACCAAAGTCCCGGACCAAGCCAAGACAATACCTGCGATTACAGCAAAGTAGGAAAGAACCTTCCATTCTGCTTTCAAAAATGCCATGGCACCATCGGCAATATAGCCGGAGAGTTCCACCATGTTTTTGTCCCCTGTGGGCTGCTTGGTCACCCAGGCAGACTTTATTGCCATGATGAGTAGGCCTACCAGTCCCAGCGCAGGGACTAAATAAATCAGCGCTTTTTCCATAAACTAGTCGGATTCAGTGTTAGATTTTCTAAATAATTCGCAAAGATACGATTTATACCCTTCTTGCCAAGTTCAATTTCATCCCCTTTTTTTGATTTTTTTAGGAAGGTGAAAAGTTGGGATTCCCGAATTGAAAAATTCTGTTTCTGGCTTTAACCTTTTTTAGAATCCTTGGAAATGAATCTCCTATTGATAGAAATCTAGGATTCTTAAAGCGAGACTGGAAAAAATTCAAGAAAGTACTAAATTTGCCTCCCTGAATCGGGGTGTGGCGCAGTCCGGTAGCGTACACGTCTGGG
>CAJBER010000219.1 GCA_903952135.1 uncultured Algoriphagus sp. | reverse complement strand
TGGTTGGCAGGTGAGCCATTTTTTTCAACTCCTCTACCATCCCCTCGATTTTACGAAGCACTTCTCGAGGATGCATTTCTGGACCTGGATTGAGCGTTCGCTTGTAGCGGGAAAAGATTCGGTTATTCAATCGAGAAAATTCATCCCAGATGGGTTGGCGCCGTTCGGCAGGAACTTTCCCTGCTGCTTTCCACTCTTTTTGAATGCGTTTGCTGATGTCAAAAGCCATTTTGGCATCGGGTAGGTCGTGTGCTTCGCGTGCCTGCTCCAGCAAAGATTCGTACACTTTGATGTTTACTTCCGCTTGAAGCGTCATCTGATCGTAGAATTCTTGACGCTGTCCAAAGAAGTAGTTTACTGCCTGATTGAACTGCCCTTCCAAATCCTCATGAACTTCCTTCTCCACAGGGCCGGTCTTGATCCAGCGCAACTTCAGTTCCTTGAATTTTTCTGTGGTTTCCTTCCAGTCGGTACTGTCCTGCAAGGCAAGGGCTTCCTGAACCAATCCTTGCTTGATCTCCAAGTTTTTGCTTCGGTTGCCTTGAATAATTTCACCCAAAATAGCCTCCTGCTCCTCTAGTTCTGCAATTAGGGAAGGGAAATCCCCCAATGCATCACTTTCGAAGAGGGATTCCTTGAGGTGAATCAATTTCATCAAAAAAGAGCCCTTGTTTTGATTTTCTTGGATGGCAGCCTTTAAATGGGCCACTTTTTCCTGAAGTTGAGCAAAACGGGCTTCAAAGTAGCGGAGAGTAGAGGGTTCATCCCCCTTTACCTCGCCTATTTCCCGGTCTTCTCCCCCTAAAAAACCCTTTAGAAAGACCTTTCCGTCTTTGATATATCCAAAGGAATGTTTCATGGTACTAGACTAAGTTATAGGTGTTGAGGCTCAATTTTATGCAAAATAATCAATTAGCCCTCACTTATCCTAAGAAAGGTATATTTTTGCCTCATTCATCAGTTACTTACCAACTTCCTAACTATTCGGGCATGAGTGCAGAAAAAATTATCTTTTCCATGGCAGGGGTATCCAAAATCTACCCACCACAGAAAAAAGTCTTAAAAGACATTTACCTATCCTTTTTTTACGGTGCTAAAATTGGCGTTTTGGGTCTCAATGGCTCCGGTAAGTCCTCTGTACTTCGCATCATCGCAGGCCTAGACAAGGAATTTTTAGGGGAGGTAGTCTGGTCTCCAGGTTACACAGTAGGCATGTTGGAACAAGAGCCCAAACTCGATCCAAGCAAGACCGTCAAGGAAGTAGTGGAGGAAGCGGTAGCGAGCACGGTAGCCTTGCTCAAAGAATTTGAAGAAATCAACGAGAAATTCATGGATCCCGCCCTCATGGAAGATCCGGATGCCATGGACAAGTTGATTACCCGTCAGGGAGAGGTGCAGGAAAAATTAGATGCAGTCAACGCCTGGGAACTGGACGTGATGCTGGACAAGGCCATGGATGCCTTGCGTCTCCCACCTGCCGATGCCAATGTGGCCAACCTTTCCGGTGGGGAGAAAAGACGTGTGGCGCTTTGCCGATTGCTTTTGCAGGAGCCCGATGTGTTGCTACTCGATGAACCGACCAACCACCTCGATGCCGAATCCGTGCATTGGCTAGAGCAGCATTTGCAGAATTACAAGGGTACAGTCATTGCCGTTACCCACGACCGTTACTTCCTAGACAATGTGGCCGGTTGGATCCTCGAACTAGACCGTGGCGAGGGCATTCCTTGGAAGGGCAACTATTCCTCTTGGCTCGATCAAAAGCAAAACAGACTCAAGCAGGAGGAGAAAACCGAATCCAAGCGTCAGAAGACCTTGGAACGGGAACTGGAATGGATTCGCATGTCTCCCAAGGCCAGACAATCCAAAGGCAAGGCCCGTTTGAATGCCTACGACAAATTGATTGGCGAAGAATCCAAGGACAAGGAAGCCAAGTTGGAACTCTTTATCCCTCCGGGACCACGTTTGGGTGCCAAGGTGATTGAGGTCAACAACGTGTCCAAAGCCTACGGAGACAAATTACTTTTTGAAAACCTCAGCTTCTCCCTACCGCAAGGGGGGATTGTGGGAATCATTGGTCCCAATGGTGCGGGTAAGTCTACCCTTTTCAAATTGATTACTGGACAGGAAAAAGCGGATTCAGGAAACTTTGAAGTGGGAGATACAGTGAAGCTGGCCTATGTGGACCAGGAGCACGATACCTTGGATCCCAACAAGACAGTATACCAGTTAATCTCCGATGGCAATGAGTTGATGAAGCTCGGCAATAAGGAAGTGAACTCACGGGCCTACGTGTCCAAGTTCAACTTTGCCGGTTCCGATCAGGAGAAAAAGGTAGGCGTGCTTTCCGGTGGAGAGCGCAACCGCGTGCACTTGGCGATCACCTTGAAGGAAGGGGGCAACTTGCTTTTGCTCGATGAGCCGACCAACGATTTGGACGTGAACACGCTTCGTGCCTTGGAAGAAGCCTTGGAAAATTTTGGAGGCTGTGCCGTGGTGATTTCCCACGACCGCTGGTTCCTAGATCGAATCTGTACGCATATCCTGGCCTTTGAAGGCGATTCACAGGTGTACTGGTTTGAAGGCAACTTCTCCGACTACGAGGAAAACAAGAAAAAGCGCCTGGGCGACGTGATGCCGAAGCGTATCCGATATAAGAATTTGAAATAACCTTTGAGGTCTTCCAGACCTCGAAGGTTTTGTTCCTCCAACCTTTGAGGTCTTTTTAGACCTCGAAGGTTTTAATACTTAAACCGTCGAGGTTTTTAGTAATGGCAACGGTGTATTTGTCCCTTTCGCGTGTTTTCACTAAATAAATGAGAAAAATCTGTAGCAAAGGATTTTTTTTTCTACTGGTCAGCCTCCTGTTTTCGCTTGGGGCCTGCCAGGAATTTATCCACAATAGCTTTGATACGTTTACGGGACGGATAGTGGATAAGGAAGGAAAAGCAGTCCCTGGTTTGGAACTTACTTTATCCCAAAATATTGATTTTTTGAATGGACAAGTTCCGGTAGCCAAGTCGATAGTTTACCGGATAAAAACCGATGAAAGAGGGGAGTTTAGTTTCATCCTACCATCTCGTACGGATAGCTCTTTTGAAAATGAATATTACCTAATGCTGACTGCGCCGGCTCGGTTTCAAACCGAATTCAATGGCATACAGCTCACAGAAAATTTCCTGCTCGCCACTGATGCGCCCAGAGATGCAGATGGGGTTAGGGATTTGGGCATTTTAAAAATTGTCCGCGAATGATCCGAAAAAGCTTTTTTGCAATCCTTTTGTTTTGGGCGGTTTTGCCCGGATTTTCTCAAGAGGTGAAGGAGGAGGAAGGAAGGCTTCCCAAGGGGCAGTTTACCTTTGCCCAAGGGGCAGCGCTGGGATACCGTGCCTTCGAAAAGGGCACTTTTTTAGGGGATACCTATGCGGTGGGGTTGAGCTACCGCCTCACCGTAGATTTTGGATTTCATGGCTATCCAGGTGTTGGGATTTACTTTGACAAGCAAGAAGCTAGCATTCAAAACAACCGGTTTTTGGGAGGGTTTTTTACCGAGGTGCGTATGCCAGAAACTGGAATTTAGCTCTACCATCAGGTGCCTCTAGTCAAAAATCTTGATCTCCGGGGTGAACTGGGTTATGGACAATTGCAGGTGATTCACGGCCTAAGTCCCTCCCGATTTATTCTCGACTACGGGAATTTTTCTGGAAGGCTGGCATTTCAGTACACTGTTGCCAAGGAAGTCAAGGGCATTTTTGATCTCAAGTTGGTATTTGGGGGGAATTACAGCCTTCTGAATGGAAACAAAATTGTCATCAACCCTAGTGACCGAAGCTACATGCAGCGGGCCAATGCCTTGCAGGGTGTTTTTGGCATCCACCTCCTGTATTTGTAGGAGGCTTCTAGCATTTAGTTAGTTAAGGGGAAAAAAAAGTTAACTATTTGATAAGCGTTTGGCTCAAAAACCTGGGAGTGTAAAGGAACGCCTTAATTCACCTCCTGCTTAGGGGCGATGCTCGCGTACCCGCAGTTTGGGATCTGGGCGAAGCCCATCCTCTCGCACAGACTCCTGCTTGAGTGAACTTAAATCTGGCTGCCCGCCATTGACCCAAGCGGTATACCAAAAGTCAGCTATCATCTTGATGGACGCACGCATTTGCCGTTCTACCTGTTTGTTGAGTGCCAAGGCGTAGGCTTCAGTAAACGCTCGAGAATAGACCCGCACCGTCTGTCCTCCTCGTTCCTCGTAGCTATATTTTTGGCCCTCGGGAAACGTCTCCGTTACTAGTTTTTCAAATTTCAACACGGAGTCTACCTGTGCATGGGCTCGGTAGACCGCTTCCCAAAGGGCTTGTTGGGGGTCCGCAACATAACTTGCCTTACCCACCCAGAAGGAGTAATTCTTGGCCTGCAGCTCCGGGATTCTGCTTTCCCAGAAGCCATGAATACCCGTTTGTCCGCTGAGTTGCCCATTGTAGTTTTGAGTGGTATGCAAGGGGACATTCAAATCCCCAAGGTAATGCCCAAGATCTGCTGACAGGCGTAGGATGGCGGCTTTATCCTGAGCTGCAAAGGCTTTGGTCAAACTCAAAAAAGTAAGGTAGGTAGACCAAGGTCCAATGCCATGTGCCCGCAGGGAATCTTCGGGATACTGTTCCAATGCGGCTGCCCAGTATTTTGGTAGCCGGTAGCGCACACTGTCCCCGTAATGATCCAAGTCGATGTAGTGCTTTTCTGCTTCCCCTTTGACGGCATAGCGCCTTCGGTCGGGGTTCACCGATTTTTCCGCAAGGTAAGCTAGCTCCTTCTTGTAGAGGTGCAGCATCTCGGGAGGGAGGGAATATACAGCCTGTCGATTGATCAAGGCATGTCCAAAAAAGCCCCAGAAGGGCATCGGAAGGAGATAAAAAAAAATAGATGCGAAAGAAAAGATTAAAAAATTCATGATTGAATCTACTGGATTTTTTCGGATAAATAGGGTCTAGAACCCATTTTTACCCACTTTTTTTCATTCAATCTTTTATTTTTCCCCGAAGACCTCGATACTTGGTAAGGAATGTTTAAAATTCCTTTGGCAGAATTAATTATTTCCAATAACTTTGCATTCCCGTTCAAAATAGGACTCGGACAAGAATTAGAAAATTAACTAGATATGGCAAATCATAAATCAGCTCTAAAGAGAATTCGCGCCAACGACGTAAAGCGTTTGAGAAACAGATATCAGGCTAAGACCACCCGTACTTTTATCAAAAGATTGAAGGCGGCTACCGATAAAGTAGAAGCGATGGAGTTGTATAAGAAAGTTTCTTCCATGTTGGACAAACTGGCTAAGAAGAATGTCATTCATAAAAACAACGCAAACAACAAGAAGTCAAGATTGGCTAAAGTGGTAAGCGCTTTGGGATAATTTATCCCACCAAAAAATCAAACCCTGCCTACAAGCAGGGTTTTTTTATGCCCTTTTTTCCGTAGGTTTAATTTACTTTTTAACCTACGCATGGATATACACTCCTCAATTAGAATTTTTGAGTTGGCCGAAGCAGATCGGCCCCGCGAAAAGCTCCTCCTCAAAGGGAAAGCAGCCCTCTCCGATGCAGAGCTTATTGCCATCCTGATTGGCACAGGCACCGCGGCCTGCAGTGCCGTCGACCTAGCCCGCATGCTGCTATCGTCGGTAGGTAATGACCTGGGAGCTGTGGCACGGATGTCCATAGCAGACCTCACCCAATTCAAAGGGATAGGGGAGGCCAAAGCCGTTTCGATTGTCAGTGCCTTGGAACTGGGTAGACGGAGAAAAGAACAGGAACTGCCCAAACGAGAAAAAATCACCAGTTCCCGACAAGTCTATTTGCTTATGCGACCGGATTTGCATGACGAACCGGTAGAGCAAGTGTATTTACTCCTCCTGAATCGAACCAATGGCTTGATCAAAAAGCAACGCATCAGTCAAGGTGGAACCACTGCTTCGGTAGTTGATCCCAAGGTGGTCTTCAAATTTGCTTTGGAACACGGAGCGCATTCCCTAATTTTGGTACACAATCACCCCAGCGGCAACCTAAAACCTTCCGAGGCGGATCAGCGCCTCACCCAACGCGTACAGCAAATAGGAAGGGAGTTGGAACTGCCACTAATTGAACACCTCATCTACACCGATCAGGGGTACTTTAGTTTTGCGGATGAAGGGATGATGTAGAATTGGGACTATTCTTTCGCAGGGGTTCAAACCAAGAGTAGGGAAGGGTAGTTTGAATAGTTAAAAATAAAAGAACACGTGAAATCAAGTCATCTTCTACTTATTCTGGCATCGCTAGTGGTCTTGGCCGCCGTTGCCTACATGTTTACCGCTGCCGAGAGTCCGGAAGATTACCAAGAAAAAATCGAAACAGAGCGCGAGCGCCAATTCAAATACATCCGCTTCAATGTCGAGTCCCCCTTGACCGAAGAGCAAAAACGAGGATTACAAAGTTTGAAATTTTATGCCATCAACCCAGACTATCGGGTCAAAGCACGCTTACTCCCCATCGAAATCAAGAAAGTTCGGGAGGTGCCTTTGACAGATGGAAGTACCGAGCGCTACTTGGAACATTCCTGGGCAGAATTTGAGTTGGGCGGAAAAACCAACAAAGTCCTCCTGCTACAATCCCTGAGTGAATCCGATATGCGCAACTTTTTCTTGGCCTTTGCAGACGAGACCTCGGGCAAAGAAACCTATGGAGGAGGGCGCTACCTGAATGTTCGCCAAGATGGAAAAAACAGCATTACCATTGATTTTAACTTGGCCTTCAACCCCTACTGCGCCTACAATCCTGACTTTGCCTGCCCGCTGCCTCCTCGAGAAAATATCTTGGAAATTGCCATTCCGGTAGGGGAGAAAAATTACGATTAATGCCCAGGGCTCAGGCAAATCTTTTAAATTTGTAACTTACCCACAAGGTGCTCATGCACCTTTTTTGCTAACCGGAAAGGTAGCTCACCCATTGCTATGAAAATATCGATCAATAGACTCAAGGAGTACATCCATTTGACTGAAAGTCCAGCCGAAATTGCCGCGCTACTCACCCAATCTGGGCTTGAAGTAGAGAGCATTGATTCTTTTGTGTCTGTACCTGGAGGCTTGGAAGGGATGGTCATTGGAGAGGTGTTGACCTGTGAAAAGCATCCCGATGCCGATAAGTTGAGTTTGACGACTGTAGCCTTCGGCCCAGACCAGGTTTCTCAGATTGTTTGTGGTGCTTCCAATGTGGCAGCAGGCCAGAAGGTAGTGGTAGCTACTGTTGGAGCCACCTTGTACCCAAGCAATGGAGAGCCTTTTGAAATTAAGAAAGCTAAAATCCGAGGACAAGTTTCCGAAGGAATGATTTGTGCCGAAGACGAAATCGGAATTGGTACTTCCCATGCGGGAATCATGGTGCTGGACACGGACCTACCAAACGGAACTCCTGCTTCGGCCTATTTTGAAGTAACCCAAGATCAAATTTTAGAAATCGGACTTACCCCCAACAGAGCAGATGCCGCTTCACACCTAGGAGTAGCTAGAGACTTGAAAGCCCTTGTGCGTAGAGATCTTTGTTTGCCTGAGGAAAAACCACTTCCTGTAGAGGCCCAAGGCCCTGCCGTACAAGTAGTCGTGGACAAAACGGACGATTGCCCTCGCTATGCAGGGGTCGTCTTGACGAATATTCAAGTAGGACCTTCCCCACAATGGATCCAGCATTTTCTGCGCTCACTGGGCTTGGAGCCGATCAACAATGTGGTCGACATCACCAACTACATCCTTCACGATTTGGGGCAGCCTTTGCATGCCTTTGATGCTTCCAAAATTGGGGAGGGCAAAATTCGCGTAGGCAAACTTCCGAAAGGGAGCACCTTCGTGACCCTAGACGGAAAAGAGCGAAAGCTTTCTGGCGAAGAATTAATGATCTGTGATCCGAAGGGAGGGATGTGTATTGCTGGGGTCTTTGGAGGAGCCGTTTCAGGTGTGTCCGATCAGACCACAAGTATCTTTTTGGAGTCTGCTTATTTCTCCCCTGACGTGATTCGCAAGGGATCTCAGGTGCATGGATTGAAGACCGATGCTTCCTTCCGTTTTGAGCGGGGAACCGATCCCAACATGCCTGTGTATGCACTGAAGCAGGCCGTCATCCTTTTGCAGCGGTATGCCGGAGCAAAAGTTGCCTCCGAAATCATTGATGTTTATCCTGAGTCCAAGCAGGACGTGCGTATTCCAGTCAATTTTGGGCACATCAATCGCCTGATTGGCAAAGTTATCGAACCTACCGAAGTGGTGGGGATCTTGGAAAGTTTAGAGATTGCAGTTTCTGAGTTGACGACCGAAGGATTTGTAGCTACCGTCAAGCCTTACCGAGTGGATGTGACGCGTGAAGCAGACATCATCGAGGAAGTGTTGCGTATTCATGGCTTCCAGCAAGTGCTACTTTCTAATGCACTACGCACGGATTACTTGGCTGAGCATCCCGTAAAGGATGTGGCGAAGCTGCAGTACAGACTCACCGAGCTGCTTGCCAATCAAGGCTATTTTGAGTTGGTGACCAACAGCTTGACCAGCCCCAAGTATGTGGAAAAGGCAGGCTTTTTGGATGCCAGCACCACCGTGGAGATCTACAACAAGTTGAGTGAAGACTTAGGTGTCATGCGCCAAACCCTCTTGTTCTCCGGCTTGGAGGTTGTAGCACACAACATCAACAGAAGACAAACTGACTTGAAGTGCTTTGAGTTTGGTACGATATACCAAAAGAAGGCGGAAGGGGGCTACAAGGAATCGCGCCGTTTGGCGATTTTTCAGTCCGGCAACCGTTCTTCGGAGAGCTGGGTAGAGCCCGCGAAGCCATTTGGCTTTACCGACTTGTATGCCACAGTATCTCGAATCCTCGAGCGTTTGAATGTAGAAGCAAGTGAGGTGGAGGTGATGGAAACAGCCCCTTTTGCCTACGGCTTGAGTTTGAAACTGGGTGAAAAAGTGGTAGCTACCTTGGGTCTGGTCGAAGATAAACAACTGAAGTTGGCCGAAGTAAGACAGGAGGTTTGGTATGCAGAGCTTGACTGGGATTTGCTGGCTAAGAAATCTTCAGGATTGAAAAAATTCCAAGAACTATCCAAGTTTCCTGAGGTTCGTCGTGACCTTTCCTTGGTGCTGGATAAGGAGGTTTCCTTTGCCCGTGTCAAGGTAGTGGCCGAAAAAGCAGGAGGAAAATTATTGAAGCGATTGGATGTTTTTGATGTGTACCAAGGAGACAAATTGGAGGCTGGGAAAAAAGCCTATGCGCTGAGTTTTATTCTTCAGGATCAAGAAAATACCTTGACCGATAAGGAAATTGAAAAAACAATGAGTAACTTGATTCATGCCTTTCAAAATCAAGTGGGGGCCATCATCCGAAGCTAAGTTATGATTCACGAGGAATTACAAAAACTTGAAAAACTTTCTGTACAGGTAAGTAAAAAGGTAGAAGCCTTGACTGCTGAAAATGAGCGCTTAAATGCCCGTTTGGCAGAGCTTGAAGCCCAGGTGCAAGAGAAGGAAGTCGCCCTCGACCATTTTAAAAATAAGATTAAAATTAGTAACATTGTGGACAACCGACCGGTAAGCCCTGAGGATACCGTCGAAATGAGTGACTTAATCAATTCCTATATACAAGAAATCGATCAGTTGATTACCCACCTATCCGAATAACATGGAAACATTAGCCATAAAAGTAAAAATCGGAGACAGGGAATATCCCATGCGCGTAAAGCCCGAAGATGAGGCCAAAATCCGCCATGCAGGACGAGTGATCAATGAGAAGTTAAGAAAGTATAAATCCGAGTTTGGCTTGGATGATTCCACCGATCTATTGGCCATGGTGGCCTTTGATTGCATGGTGGAATCCCTTGAGACCAATGCTGGAAATGCGGAAGACAGCGAGCAAATAGAGCGCAGTCTTGTCCATATTTCCTCCTTGCTTGCCAAGGCTGTTTAGGAGTAAGTCCCTTTCATTTTGATGATTCTGGAGCCGGTAGGTGAACCTTATATATATTCACTACTATGGCAAACGTACTTTTATTTTCCATCCTAGCGGCCCTTGCAGGGCTAGGAGGAGGAGCCGTAATTTCAGGCTTCCTATTTAAAAATAAACAAAACAAACAGGTTGGGGAGACCAAGGAGAAGATTAAATCCATGCTCCGAGAAGCGGAATTGACCGCGGAAACCATCAAAAAAGACCGCATGCTTGAGGCAAAAGAAAAGTTCTTTAAGCTCAAGGCGGAATTTGATGAGGAAACCAATAACAAGAAAAACTTCATCATCACCAACGAAAATAAGGTGAAGCAACTGCAGCAGCAGGTGGCTAAGGAACAAGAAAATGTCAAGCGCAGAGAGGCTGAACTCGACTCCAAAAAAGAAAACTTGACGGCTCAATTGCATGCCGTTCAAGTGAAGAAAGAAGAGCTAGATCGTGTCACCAATCAGCGCATTGCAGACTTGGAAAAACTTGCGGGCTTGAGCAGAGAAGAGGCGAGAGAGCAATTGGTAAGCATGCTGACCGAAGAGGCGCAAAGCAAGGCTTCCTCTCAAATAAAGGACATTCTAGACGAGGCTAAATTGACCGCCACCAAGCAGGCCAAGAAGATCGTTTTGGATACCATCCAACGTACCGCTACCGAGCATGCAGTGGAAAACTGTGTGTCCGTATTCAATATTGAAAGCGACGACATCAAAGGAAAAATTATCGGAAGAGAAGGTCGAAATATTCGTGCGCTGGAAGCAGCTACGGGTGTGGAAATCGTCGTAGACGATACTCCAGAAGCAATCATCATCTCTGGCTTTGATCCCGTTCGAAGAGAGATTGCTCGCCTTTCCCTTCACCGCTTGGTACAGGATGGACGTATCCACCCCGCACGTATCGAAGAGGTTGTGGCCAAGACAGAGAAAAACATCGAAGAGGAAATTGTTGAGATCGGGGAGCGTACCTGTATCGACTTGGGAATTCATGGATTGCACCCTGAATTGATCAAGATGGTAGGCCGTATGCGTTTCCGTTCGTCTTATGGACAGAACCTGCTTCAGCACTCCAGAGAAGTGGCCAAGCTCTCCGCCACTATGGCTGCAGAGATGGGGCTCAATGCCAAGCTCGCTAAGCGCGCCGGTTTACTCCACGATATCGGTAAGGTATGGCCTGAAGAGCAGGAATTGCCGCACGCACTCTTGGGTATGGAACTTGCCAAGCGCTACAAGGAGCATCCAGAAATTTGCAATGCCATCGGTGCTCACCACGATGAAATCGAAATGACTTCCATGATATCGCCTATTGTACAGGCTTCAGATGCGATCTCCGGATCACGTCCAGGTGCCCGTCGAGAGATCATGGATAGCTATGTGAAGCGTCTGAAAGAATTAGAGGAACTCGCCTTGAACTTTGACGGAGTCAACAAATGCTTCGCCATGCAGGCAGGTAGAGAGTTGCGAATTCTAGTTGATGCAGACAATGTGGATGATCAGAAGGCAGGTCAACTTTCCTTCGATATTTCCCAAAAGATCGAAAAGGAAATGCAGTACCCTGGACAAATCAAGGTGACGGTGATTCGCGAAATGCGAGCCGTGAACTACGCCCGCTAAGTCCAGCTCACCCAAACAAAAATAGCAATTCGAAAGAATTGCTATTTTTTATGTTGTCTGTGGATCCGATTACTTGCGCTCTACTTCGCGTAAGTTTTCAAGTTTCTTGTTTCTCAAGAACCCATTGATATCTTCAAAATGCTCGCGCACCCGCTTGTTGCCAAATTCAAAGACCTTGCTGGCCAAGCCATCCAAGAAGTCTCTATCGTGGGAAACCAAGATGAGCGTACCGTCAAAGGCCTTGAGCGCATCTTTGATGATGTCCTTGGTCTTCATATCTAAGTGGTTGGTCGGTTCATCGAGAATCAGAAAATTGACCGGCTGCAAGAGGAGTTTAATCATTGCCAAACGGGTTTTTTCACCCCCTGAAAGCACCTTCACTTTTTTGTTGATGTCGTCCCCCTTAAACATAAAAGCTCCGAGGATATCCTTGATTTTTGTTCTGACCTCGCCCACTGCTAGCTGATCGATGGTTTCGAAGATGCTCAGCGTTTCGTCGAGGAGGGAGGCTTGGTTTTGAGCAAAGTAGCCGATCAAGGCATTGTGCCCCAATTCACACTTTCCCTTAAAATCAATCTGCCCCATGATGGCCTTGATCATCGTGGATTTTCCCTCACCATTTTTTCCGACAAAGGCTACTTTCTGCCCCTGCTCGATGGTCATTGATGCTTGGTGAAATACCACATGGTCCCCATAGTTTTTGCTCATGTCCTCCACGATTACCGGGTATTTTCCGGATCGTGGGGAGGGAGGGAATCGAAGCTTCAATGCAGAAGTATCCACTTCATCGACTTCGACGATATCCAGTTTTTCCAGCATTTTCACACGGGACTGCACCTGCAGGGTTTTGGAGTAGGTGCCTTTGAAGCGATCGATAAACTGGGTGGTGTCGGCGATGAAGCGTTGCTGCTCCTCGTAGTGTTTTTGTTGCTGCTCTCGACGCTCCTTGCGAAGCTCGAGGTAGTGGCTGTATTTCGCTTTGTAATCGTAAATGCGTCCCATGGTCACCTCGATGGTTCGGGAGGTGATGTTGTCTACAAAGGCCCGGTCGTGGGAAATCACGACCACCGCTTTGGCTTTGGTCAGCAAAAAGTCTTCCAGCCATTGGATGGATTCGATATCCAGGTGGTTGGTGGGCTCATCGAGAAGGATGAGGTCTGGGTTTTGCAAGAGAATCTTCGCGAGCTCAATACGCATTCTCCAACCTCCCGAAAATTCAGAGGTGGAGCGTGTAAAATCTTCCCGTAGGAAGCCAAGGCCTAGCAATACCTTTTCAACGGCTGCCTCGTAGTTGATCTCCTCGATGGCATAGAATTTCTCACTGAGTTCGGATACCCGCTCGATGAGTTTGTAGTACTCCTCGGATTCGTAATCGGTACGAACGGTCAGCTCCTCGTTGATCTGGTCAATTTCCGATTTCATGCTCAAGTAGGAAGCGAAGGCCTTGGAGGCTTCTTCCATGACCGTGCAGTCGTCTGCAGTCAGCAGGTGCTGTGGGAGGTAGGCAACTACATATCCTTTTGGGGCAGAAACCGAACCTGAACTCGGCTTGTTTACCCCAGCAATAATTTTAAGGAGTGTGGATTTTCCTGCTCCATTTTTACCCATAAGGGCGATTTTATCACTTTCGTTGATGTTGAAAGTGATGTTGCTGAAGAGGGGGCTGCCGCCGTGAATGACGGATACATTGTCTACTGAAATCATGAGTACTTGAAATTGAGCAGCAAAGGTAGGGATTCAGTTCTTGGAAAAATCACCCAGCTCAAAATTAGTGCATTAAGGAATTGTGAATAGAAGAGTGGTTTTCTTGCCTACTTCATTCATTTAGGTTGGGCACCTACTAAAAATGGAAATCCTAGGGCTACCAAATTGTGCAGAGTTGAAATCAAAAAGTTACCTTTGTCACATGCTTGTAGTGGTCACCGGAGTTTCAGGTACAGGGAAAACTACCCTAGGATTGGGCTTGTCTCAGGCACTGGGAATCCCCTTTTTGGATGCCGATGACTTTCATCCTCCTGCCAACATTGAAAAAATGAGCAGTGGAGAGCCACTCACGGATGCTGATCGCCAACCCTGGTTAGCCAGCTTGGCGGCCAAGTTGCTGGAGATGGAAGAAAAGGGGGGCGCAGTACTCGCCTGTTCGGCACTTAAAAACGGCTACCGGGAGCAGCTTCAGGTGAGCGAAAGTTTGCGTTGGATCCACCTGGTTGGTGACCGAGACCTGATCTGGCAACGGATGCTTGCGCGTCAAAACCACTACATGAAGGCAGGACTTTTGGACTCCCAACTTGTCATTTGGGAGCAGCCACGAGTCGGCCATTTGGTTGCTATTTCTGGAACCCCAGCTGAAGTGTTGGAGGTTTCACTACACTATTTAAAAATGCAGGACATGAAAATGAACATGGGGGTGATCGGTATGGGTGTGATGGGCAAAAGCTTGGCACTCAACCTCGCAGAAAATGGGGTTTCCGTATCTCTTTACAACCGATTTGTGGCGGGTAAGGAGGAGGGTATCGCTCAAAAAGTGCTCTTAGAAAATCCAGAGTTCACGCAAATGGCTGCATTTGAGGACCTTGCAGCTTTTGTGGCTTCCTTGGCTACCCCGCGTCGCATTTTGATGATGATTCCTGCGGGCGCTGCGATCGATGCCCAGTTGGATGCCTTGATTCCGATTTTGGAGAAAGACGATTTGGTGATCGATGGAGGCAATTCCTTCTACCTCGATTCAGATCGAAGAGTCAATCGCCTCAAAGAAGTGGGCATGCATTTCCTCCCCATGGGGGTATCCGGCGGAGAAGAAGGGGCACGCAAAGGACCATCCATCATGCCTGGCGGAAATGCGGAAGGTTATGCGATGGTGGCCGATTTCTTGGGCAGAATCTCTGCCAAAGACAAGGATGGAAAGCCTTGCGTGACCTACGTTGGTCCGGGAGGATCCGGTCACTTTATCAAAATGGTCCACAACTCGATTGAGTACGGGGAGATGCAGGTTTTGGCGGAGTTGGTTCACTTCCTCCGTTTTGGATTTGGCTGCTCGGCTGCTCAGGTATCTGCTATTTTTTCGGATTGGGGAAAAGGCGAGTTGAAGTCCTTCCTGCTGGAAATCACTGCCGATCTTTTGCTTTTCAAAGAAGGGGGAGAATTGCTGCTCGATAAAATCTTGGACCAGGCTGGTCAAAAAGGGACTGGAGCTTGGTCCTTAACCACTGCCTTGGAGTACGGAATTCCCTACAGTCCATTGGCTGAGGCCGTGAATGCGCGTGGTGTGTCTGGAGAAAAGGCGATGCGCGTAGCATTTTCCAAAACCTTCCAACATGAATTTCAAAAGGTGGAGGGTTCTTTGGAAACTTGGCTTCCCAAAATCAAAGAGGCCTATGCCTTGGCTCGAATCATCAATCATGAGGTAGGCTTCCGATTGATGAAAACCGTATCAGACACCAAAGGCTGGGAACTGAATTTCAATGAAATCGCCCGCATCTGGACCAATGGCTGCATCATCCGATCCGGTTTGATGGAGCGAATTTCAGCCAATTATGCAGATCAAGTGGCCTTCTTTGAAATCCCGGGAGTGAAAGAACAGGTGATTTCTGGAAGAAAGGCCTTGGCGGAATTGGTGGGCTTGGGGGTGACCAATGGGTTTGCTTTGCCGGTGATGAGTGCAGGGATCAACTACCTGCTAGGTCGAATTACTGCCGAGTCTTCAGCATCGGTGATTCAGGCCCAGCGCGATTATTTTGGGGCGCACACGTATCAGCGCAAGGACGATCCAAGCGGGAAGTTTTACCACACCCAATGGACGAATTCTTAAATTTCATACTACACTAAAGCTGGAAAATCGTCCAGCTTTTTTTTTGAAAAGTCACTCGATAAAAAGCAACTTGGAGTTGAAGTTCAATCCCATCAGCCGTGAACTGTGGACCGTTGACCAAAATGATCCTCTTTTTTCCATCAATGGGATTGGATTTGGTTAAACAAGGAGCGAACTTCAAACATCAACTGAAGTATACCCCTATGACATTCAAATCGCTTGCCCTGACTCTTCTTTTTGGACTTCTTTCGCTCCTTGCTTTTGGCCAAGACCTAGTCATCACGTCCGTCCATGTGGTTTCTTTGGAAACGGGAAAGATTCAAGAGGACCAAACCCTTTTGGTCAAAAATGGCAAAATTGAATCCATTGTCCCTGCTGGAAAGTTGCCCGCGGCCTGGCAGCAAGTGACCCAAGTCGAGGGCAAGGGTAGTTATGTTTTCCCTGGGCTTGCCGAATTTCATGCGCATTTGCCGGTAGCTGCAGATGGCAATACCCAACTCCAAGAGGAATCCATGTGGCTTTACCTAGCCAATGGGGTGGTACGGATTCGAAGCATGTTGGGACACCCGAGCCACATTGCCCTTCGAGATAAATTGAATGCAGGGCAATTGATGGGACCAAAAACCTACATTTCAGGCCCCTCCTTCAATGCCAATTCCGTGACAGACCCAGCGCAGGGTGCGGCGATGGTCAAATCCCAAAAGCAAGAAGGCTACGATCACTTAAAGATCCATCCAGGAGTGCTTTCGGATGAAATGAAAGCAATCGCAACTTCAGCCAAGGCAGAAAATATTCCATTTGGAGGACACGTACCTTTGGATGTTGGGATTCATCAGGCCCTGGAAGATGGCTTTAAATCCATCGAACACATGGATGGGTACATGGAAGGTTTACTTCCCAATACGGTTACCATTGACCCCGCTACCTCTGGCCCATTTAACCTGAATTTATCTTCTCAAGTGGACTGGAGCAAACTCCCAGGACTCATTCAGAAGACCTTGGATCAAGGGACTTACTTGGCGCCTACGCTCACGCTGTTTGACCGGTATTTTGGATACATTCCGGCCGATACCTTTCGTCTGGCTCCAGAAATGAAATACCTCCCAGGCTTGCAGATCCAACAATGGGTGAATACCAAAAAGCAATTGGAACGGGCAGGCATGCTGAACAAAGAAGTAGTGGCTCCTTACCTCGCTTTTCGCCGAAAGTTGTTTCTTGAAATGCACCGCGCTGGCGTGCCCATGATCATGGCCTCTGACTCCCCGCAGGTATTCAATGTTCCAGGATTTTCAATCCACCACGAGATCGCCTTGATGTCGGAAGCAGGAATGTCCAACCTTGAAATCTTAAAAACAGGGGCGCTTGTTCCTGCCCAGTACATGGGAGTAACAGACAGTTGGGGACAAATTAAAGAAGGCTTTGAAGCCGATTTTGTCCTTGTGGAACAAAACCCGCTGCTTGATCTTAAAACCCTCCAAAAGCCCGTGGGTGTAGTGATCCGAGGAAAGTGGATTGGGAGAGAAGAACTTCAAAGTAATTTGGATCGTATCGAAAAAAATCACCTCAGAAACTGAACTGTTTATGAAAAAGCACTCTATTCCTAGTTTAAATCTCCGGTTAGGCCAACTCCTACTTTTAATTACTTTAGCGATTAGTAGCTGTACCGCTCCTCCAAAACAAAACCCCAAATCAGCAACCACCACCTTTATGATTCAATCCGAACACCTAACCGACTTTCAGGGACAGCCCGTTTACCGCTATGTGTTGGACAACGGCACCATTCAAGTAGAACTCTCCAACTTTGGAGGGATTGTCTACAAAATCCTAGCACCAGATCGTGACGGGAAGAAGGAGAATGTGGCCTTGACTTTGGATCGAGTAGAAGATTTTTTGGATACAGAAAACCCCTTCTTTGGCGCGACCGCAGGTAGAGTGGCCAACCGAATTGCGAATGCTCAGTTCAAGTTGGACGGAAAGACCTATGATCTAGCGAAGACCAATGGAGACAATCACCTCCATGGAGGAAAAGTGGGATTTGACAAGAAGGTGTGGACACCCGAAACCTACTCCACAGACTCCACGGTAGGGGTCAAGATGACTTACCTCAGTCCAGATGGGGAAGAGGGCTATCCTGGCAACCTGCAGACGACGCTCTGGATGGAGCTACATGGTGACAATACGCTCCGAATTCGATTTGAATCGACTGTAGATCAAGCCACCTTGGTCAACTTGACCAACCATACCTACTTCAATTTGGGAGGTATGAAACGCGATGTGTTGGATCATGAAATTCAGTTTTGGGCTGACGCCTACACACCCATTGACGAGGAGCTGATTCCTACCGGAGAGGTGAAGGATGTAGCAGGTACTCCATTTGATTTTCGTTCGCCAAAAATCTTGGGGGACCAAATCGCAGCCAATGGAGGAGGCTTTGATCACAACTTCGTGACGAAACGTGAAAAATCAAGCGAAATGAAGCAAGTGGCTCGCGTGCGTCATCCGGAAAGTGGTCGGGTGATGGAAATGTATTCAGACAATGTGGGCGTTCAATTCTACACGGGCAATTTTCTAAGCAAGTTTCCCGGTGCAGGGGGTCAGACCTACGATACCCATTGGGGCTTTTGTTTAGAATCTCAAAATTGGCCTGATGCGATCAATCATTCCAACTTCCCAAGCCCCGTACTTCGGCCTGGGGAAACCTACACGCATACCATCGACTACCGCTTTTCCGTAGAAGATTGAGTAGGTCCACATTCCCGAGGGATACAAAAAACCTTTGGGGCATATCTTTCGTCTTCATGGACAGCGATTCAATTAGTCATTCATCTTAAAAAATCATCATGGGATTATTTTCAGCACTATTGGGGAATGCGGGGGCGGTAAGTCAAGAAGAACTTCAAAAGAAATATGGGGAGTTGCTTACTACCGGAGAGGAGATTGAGCTTGGTTTCAAGCTTGTCCGAGACACCTTTATTTTTACTAACAAGCGACTTATTTTGGTCGATATCCAAGGAATAACGGGGAGCAAAACCGAATATACCTCGATCGCTTACAAGAGTATTTCTAGGTTTAGTATAGAGACTGCAGGCACCTTTGATTTGGATGCGGAGCTAAAGATTTGGGTGTCCAGTGAGGTGCATCCTAGCATCAAAAAGCAGTTCAACAAGTCCGTCAACGTCTACGAAGTACAGCGCGTCTTGGCGCATCATGTGTTGAAGTAAGTTGAATTTAGTTAAAAGGAGACAAACTAGGCAAGCCATTCACCTTGGTGGATACTGTTTATTCATTTGGCAATCGGCAAGTTGAACTAAGCCTGATTGGTAAAATCAACGCAATACTTTAATTTTTTTGATTACTTATTTTTAAACCATTTCACATTTAAATAGTCAAAATTGTCATTTAGTTTAAAATGGTGAATTGATAGAATTCAATATGAGAGTACATATTATTCTTCTTGCAATTTCCACTTTGATGTGTTCTTGTATAAAAGAAGATGCACTGTTATCAAGGGGGGATAAACCAGGTGAACAGAAAACGATAAACTTGACTATTGATGGAATCGATAGAAGTTTTATTATTTATTTACCAGAAGGGTTCAACAATGCGGATAAAATGCCTTTGATTTTTGCCATTCATGGCGGAAGCGGAACACCTGACGGCATGATAACCATTGCCAATTTCAAGCCAATCGCTGATAGAGATAAGGTGCTCTTGGTTTATCCAGCTGGAATTCAAAAGAACTGGAATGATGGTCGACCCACTACGCCCAATCAATTGGGGATTAATGATGTAAGTTTTTTTAATAAGCTTTCCGATTATTTGATTGAGAACTATCCAGTAGATGAAGCAAAAATATATGTTACAGGCATTTCAAATGGAGGTTTTATGTCTTCACGCTTAGCGTGCGAATTAAGTAACAGAATTGCAGCCATTGCAGTAGTAGCAGCTACTATGGAAGCTACTACCATAGCGCCCAATTGCAATCCTAGTCTTCCAGTTCCAACCTTATATATTCACGGCACTGCCGATCCTCTTGTACCATTTACTGGAGGACAAATGACCGCAGGCGGTACTGCAGGTGGAATGATATTATCTCATTTTCAAGTAATAGACAAATGGATAACAATCAATGGGTGTAATTCTACACCGACCATTACAGATTTACCAGATTTTTCAAACGATGGAACTACCATAAAACGAAGAGTTTATTCCGGTGGAACCAATGGTAGCGAAGTAGTAAGTTATGTGGTTTTAAATGGTGGTCATACTTGGCCTCAAGGATATCAGTATTTAAGCGAAGCAATAATTGGCAAAACAAGTCAGGATATGAATGCCTGTGAAATCGCTTGGGCCTTTTTTAAAAAATTCAAAAGATAAATTCAACGCTTCAATTTCCTGATGGTTACCTAATCCATCATGATATTGTATTTTCACCTTTTGTCAACAAAGGCCGTCATAACGAAAAGCAATCCTTAGCACGGTGAAGGGCTTTTTCTTTTTCTCTAGATTAATAAAATAGCTTTAAGAACTGCTTTACCTTCCTTTAAGAACTACTGCAGCCTGAACTTGGGCCTCAATAAACCCTTGGTAGGCACAGATCACTGCATCAAAATCGGACAGCTCCCCCAGATGTTTGAGTGCCAAGGGATTGCCAAAATGGACCAGGATGCAAGGCTTGGTTTTCGCCAAGTTTTGGATTTTATTTAGGATATCTTGTTCCATTCCAAACTGGTTGAGGGGCTTGTGACTTGGCACAAATACGGCCAAAATCACTTGCTCTGCCTCTTGGATCGACCCAAAGGAGAGGTCCAACTCTTGGGAAAAGATGCTTGGGCTGGTGGAGAAAAATTCTCGGTATCCCAGTTTTCCAGCTGCTGCCACCTTCTGGAGCTGTGTAGGATTATGTTCCCCTGAGATTACCGAAACGTAGTTTTCGGCCAAGTCTTTTTGAAGTTGGGAATGGCTTTCCCAATCAAAAGTAGGGACAGCAATGGGCTGGGTTTCTACAGCGCCTAGGCGGAATTTTAACCCCATTACTTTTTCATAAACAGCATCTATCTCTGAATCTGAGGCCTTCTGGGCAATTTTCTCGATGCCCTCTTTCGCGTGATCCGAAAAGCATAGGATGTCATTGCCCGCATGAAAAGCCTGCCATTCGAGTTCCCCTGGCTCGGGATACAGATTGGCCACTGCCTTCATATTCAGCGCATCAGAGATCACCAGCCCTTTGAATCCCATTTCGCCTTTCAGCAAGTCGGTGATCAATTCGCGGCTGACGCTTGCGGGAATGTTTTTGCCCCCAGTGAGGGCAGGCACCGCCAAGTGGCCCACCATGATCAGTTCTACGCCTCGATCAATGCCGTATTGAAAAGGCAGCAACTCTTCGGATTGAAGTTCCGCTTTGCTTTTATGTAAAATCGGCAAGCCCAGATGCGAGTCCGTGGCCGTATCCCCGTGTCCTGGAAAGTGCTTCAAGCAAGCTCCGATGCCCGCATTTTTCATTCCTGAATAGGCTGCAAATGCCAATTGGGATACTTTTTCGGGGCTATTTCCAAAAGAGCGGTAGCCAATCACGGGGTTGTCGGGATTCGTATTCACGTCTGCGCAAGGGGCAAGGTTGAGGTGAATGCCGGAGCGCTTCATGTCCAAGCCCATGTGGTAGCCCACTTCCTCCACCCATCTTGCCGCATCGTTTTTCAAAGCTCCGAGGGTAATTGCAAAGGGGTATTGTGGGGTATTTTCGATCCGCATGGCCAATCCATATTCCCCATCGATACTGATGAGTAGGGGAGTTTTGGAGACTTTCTGGTAGCGATGGATTAAGCCGATCAATTTCTCAAAAGTGCCACTCACATCCAGGACTTCTGCCCGCTTTTCAAAGTTAGCCGCTGCAGAATGCCTGCTGTGAAAAAAAGTCAGCCCCCCGATTTCCTGTTCGTGAATCAGCGCCTCGATGGCTTGGTAATTTTCTTCCGTATCGTGAATAAATGCTGCAGGAGAAAACAGCTGCGCAATTTTTTGATTTTTATTCATGTTCGTGTCGTTGTAGGTTCTTCGAAATTCATCCTTCTTCTATCGACATTATTTAAATGATGAATGCTGAGCAGCGAATGTCGAAGTGCTCGCTATTCGAAATTCAGCCTTGGACATTCGACATTTGAATATAAATCAATAATGAATATCGAATGTTGAGTAGCGAATGATGAATCTTAGCCCTCCAGCTTCTTCCCAAACTCCCTCGGAAACTTCACCGTGTAGGCCATCACAAATCCTGGAATCGTAGCAATCACCACCCAAACGAAAAATCCGGGATAGCCTAGCCACTGCTGCACGTAGCCACTGAGCATGCCTGGAAGCATCATCCCCATGGCCATAAATCCGGTGGCGAGGGCATAATGGGCCGTTTTGAAAATTCCTTCTGCCAGAAACAGCAAAAACACCATAAAGGCAGCAAAGCCAAAACCATAGCCCAGCTGCTCAATTACGACCACAAAGGCTGCAAAGTAGACGTTGTCCGGTTGAAGCCATGCCAAAAACACGTAGCCGATATTCGGAGCATTGATCGCAAAGGCCATGGGCATCATCCACTTGCCCAGTCCATCTCGGGAGATGAAGATGCCTCCCAAAATCCCGCCAACTAATAAGGCAATCACCCCAAGTGTTCCGTAAATAAATCCCACCTCGGTGGTACTTAATTCCAGTCCCCCGGCTGCTCGCTTATCCAAAAAGAAGGGCGAGGCCATCTTCACGAGTTGGGATTCTCCCAAGCGGTAGAGAAGGACAAAGCCCAGAGATAGGCCTATATTTTTCTTCGTAAAAAAGGTGGAAAACACCTTCCCAAAACTGGGTTGGTCTTCCTTGGCGATGCGTTCCTCCAGCACTTTTGGCGTAGCGAGGTAGTTGATTCCGGTCAGTACGAGCATTAAGCCCCCTACGCCCAACATGGTCCAAGACCAGGCCTGGGTAGGGTCGGCAAATTTCTCTTCCAAAAAGCCGGCAACAATCACGATCAAACCCTGACCTGTAATCATCCCCACCCGGTAGAAGGTGCTGCGCATGCCCACAAAAAAACTTTGTTGCTCGGGTTTTAAGGCAATCAAATACAAGCCATCTGAAGCAATGTCGTTGGTGGCAGAAGCAAAGGCTCCCATCCAAAAAAAAGCAAGCGTAAGCGTGAAAAAATGCGAACTACCGGTAGTCAATCCTACTCCCAAAAACACCAGGGATAGGATAAACTGCATACTCAAAAACCATTGCTTTTTGTGGCCAAAGAGTTCTAGAATTGGGCTCCAGATAGGTTTGATCACCCAAGGCAAGTAGAGAAAGGAAGTATACAATCCAATGTCTTCATTGGAGATACCCAGATTTTTATACATCACTACCGAGACCGAAATAATCAGTACATAAGGTACCGATTCGGTGAGGTAGAGCGTGGGAACCCACAACCAAGGGTTTTTGGAGTGACTTTGGGTCATGGTTTGCGGAGTAAGTGTTGGTAAATGCTGATTTCTGAGCCTTCGATGACTTTTGCCCCAACCGCCTTTTCATAGAATTCTGCTGGTCCTACGCCACCGATAATGGCATAAGCATAGCCCATTTCTCGCATGGATTCTAGGGATTTGAGTAGTAGTAGTTTGCCGATGCCTTTGCCTCGCTCAGACTCCAGGGTCCCCGTAGGACCAAAAAAATTTCGAGCCGTACTTTCGTAGCAGGCAAAACCCAAAATAGCATTGCCCCGCTGAGCAATCCAACAAGTTACGGGTTGCCGGGAAAATGCCACCTCCACCTCCGAATGCCAATAGGCACCAAAGGCTTGCATGACCCAGTCGCTCACTAGGTGTTTTTCTGGCGCTATCGCTCTGCGCACCACTATTTTTTCCTTCTCTAATAGTCGCTGCTCCAGTGCTGCGGCTGAAGGAAGTTCTAGAAGTCGAACGAGCATGTCTTTCATGGTCGTGATGGTTTGGTGAGTTGGAGGACTTGGCTTTGGATCACTCTACCATAGCTATCCACCCAGCGGATGGCCAGGTAGCTGCTATTGAGTTGCGGGATATCTAGACTGGATTTTTGGTTGCTTCCTACCCATACCTTGTGAAGGGTGGTCTGATGAATGCTGTTCAGGTCATTGCTGCCTTGAACGAGGGCATAGCGGATGGCAGGGTCCAACTGCTTTTCAAGTTGAAGTTGGATTTTTGAAGAAGAAATGCTGAGATCCAAGACCTGTGGAGCGCTGATGCGTACGGGTGTTTTGGGTTCAAAAGCAGGAGGCAATACCGGACGATCGTACACCTCTTTTTTCAGGAGTTGGGCGATGTCCTGATTCTTTTGGTACATGGATTTGGCCGAAAAAAAGGCATTGCCTTGAATTTGAGGCAGGGTTCTTCCGTAATGCACTTGCGTAATGAGTTCCTTGGGCTCTTTCCAAGCGGCATCCGAATCGTCTCGAATCTTGTAAGGGCCATTGCCTAGGTAAATGGGAACACCATAGCTGGTATTGGACCACCAGTCGGCCAAAATGCGGTGTGAGGCAAGGCGGTGCTCCATGCTCCAGTAGAGTTGAGGAATCAGGTAATCAATCCACCTGTTTTTCATCCAAAGCAGCACATCTGCAAAAAGGTCGTCGTAGTTGGTTTGCCCTGCTTGGGTGGGAGAACCTTTCGGGTCTTTACTCTTGTTGCGCCACACCCCAAATGGAGAGATGCCAAACTGAACCCAAGGCTTTTTGTTTTTGATGGTTTGGCTGAGGGCTAGAATTAGCTCATCCACATTTTGCCTTCTCCAATCGTCTTTGGTTTGGCCTGGCTTTTTGTAAGCCGCATAAGAAGCTTGGTCGGGAAACTCCAAGTTGGGCTCTCGGTAGGGGTAAAAATAGTCATCGAAATGGATGGCGTCAATGTCGTAGTTTAAGACTACTTCGTCGATGATTTTGAGTAAATGGGCTTTCACCTCAGGTAGACCTGGGTCGTAGTACCACTTGGTGCTGTATTTGAGCATCCACTTTCGATGGGTGTTGAAGTCATGTTCTGGACTTAATGCAGCGGTATTGAGGTCCATGGTGGCACGGTAGGGGTTGAGCCAGGCATGGAATTCCAAGCCGCGCTGGTGAGCGGCATCAATCATCCATGTCAAAGGATCTTCCTGGGTTTTAGGCGCTGTCCCCTGTTGGCCAGTTAGGAACTTGGACCATGGGGCCAATTTGGTAGGGTACAAGGCATCACCGGCAGTACGAATTTGGACGATTACCGCATTGAAATGCAGCCCTTTGTAGTAATCCAAAAGCGCGAGGTAGTCCTTTTTTTGTTTTTCCCAAGGATCTGTGGGGGAGAGTGGCCAGTCAATATTGGCTACAGTAGCGATCCAAACGCCTCTAAATTCTCGTGGAATTTCGGGTAGGTTGTGGGGAATGGTCACAAAGGAAGCCTCGCTGCTTTCTAAGGCACTGCTTGTGGTTTCTGTAGCGCTAGTTTTTGGAGTTTGAGGATCCAATTCTTGGGCAGAGCTGCCTGTCCATACGGAAAGTAAAAGAAGAAAAGTTGCGGTAAATTTGAGGACCAGATTCATAATGCAATCAAAGCGGAGGAAGCGGTTTTAAGTTCAGGTCAGTCAGATTTTTCCGCAATCGATTCATGAAGGCATCTCCAGGATCTGATTTTACGGTACGGTAGTTGGGATCCGTCTCTTTCCAAAGTTCTGTTTTTTGGAAGCGTTGGTACTCGTGGTGGCCAATGACGTATTCGATGGCGTATTTCCGTTTGAGGTATCGAATCAGTTTCTCGTTGGCATCCAGTTGGGCCTTGGTCAGGGGCATGTCGTCGCTACCAATATTTTCGATGCCGATAGCGAGGTAATTGAGGCCGATCACGTGCCTGGCAAAGGTGGTTTCTGGCAATAGGCGAAAAATGGTACCGTCGCGGTCGATCAAAAATTGACTGGAAACATTCAAGTTGCTGGCTCCGGTGAGGTCGGCTCTACCACCCAAGGTGGTTGGGTTGAAGACGTCAAAGGTCACTTCGATGTTGGAGATGGCCGTCCAGTGTACCACCACCATTTGGGGTTTGATGGTAGCGGTTGTTTGCTCCAAGCCATGGCGCTCCTTGAGGTAGTTAAGCGAGAGCTGCTCCCGTTCGGTATTCCAGGTGATGGGCTTGTCAAAAATGCGTAAAGTAGCCTTTTGGCTGCACGCAGTGAAGCTAATGCAGGTCAAAAACCAGCCAAGGAAAAGCGTGAATCGGTTCATGGGTAAGGGATAAAATGGACCTAAGGTCTAAGTTAGGCAGAAAAAGGGAGGAATGCACCTCGGATTAGATAGAAACCGAAAAACTGATACCTCAAAGCTCTTTTCCTTGGAGCCCTTGCCTCTTTTTCTTAGAATGTTAAAAACTGACCCCAAACTTTTTCCCCAGTTCCGTCAAATCTTGCACTACCGGATCGAGTAAGGGTATGCCTTCTTTTTTTCGAATGATTTCGAGTTCCCGCTCTGGGTCTCCGGGGATCAATACTTTCTCATGACCTGGGGTAGGTTCTGCAGATCGAAATCTACGGATCCACTGATCCATGTGTCCTTTAAATTCTTCAGCGGGACGGAAGGCATCTACCCGCATGGCCCCAAAAAAGTGTCCAATCCCTTCGCCAACAAGGTTGGGAAGTGGATCCAAAAATGCCACAAAGGGAGGGACCCAGGGCCCATAATTGGCTCCTGAAAGTACGGCAGAGAGAATGTCTACCACAGCCCCGAGTGCATACCCCTTGTGCGAGCCATGCTCCCGATCACCGCCTAATGGAAGTAATGCTCCCCCATCCTTTACCCCATTGGCAGAGGTGGTGGGGTTTCCAGACTTGTCTTGCACCCAGCCGCTGGGGGTATCCAAACCTTTGCGTTGAAGGATTTCTAATTTTCCATTTGCAGCTGTAGTAGTAGCCATGTCTGCTACGAAGGCAGGTTCCTCCTTGGCGGGAATGGCCACTGCAATGGGATTTGTGCCGAGCAGTCGCTCTTTGGAAAAGGTTGGAGCTACCAGTGGACTGGCGTTGGTCAAGGAAATGCCAATCATGTCCTCTTCTAAGGCCATCATGGCGTGATATCCTGCGATGCCATAGTGGTTGGAATTTTTGACGGATACCCAGCCAGTACCTACTTGCTTGGCCTTCTCCATGGCCACTTTCATGGCAAAAGGTGCCACCACCAAACCCAAGCCTCCATCCCCATCTACTACGGCAGTGGAGGGGGTTTCGTAGCTCACCCGCAACTTAGGTGCTGCATTAATTCTTCCTTTTTCCCATAGACGCACATAGCCACTGAGTCGTGCTACTCCATGGCTATCTACACCGCGAAGGTCTGCCGAAAGCAACACCTTTGCCGCCAATTGAGCATCCGCTTCAGGACAACCAATCTTGAGGAGCATGTCGTAGGTGAAGCGGTACAAGTGATCGTAGGAGAATTGTTGCATGGCTGCTGGAGTAAATAGCGATAAAGTATGTTGCAAAGATAGAAATCAAGAGGCAGGGTGTATTCCCTTGCTCTCTTAAAAAATAAGCGATGGGCTGGTTTTACTCAAGTGGAAATGAGGGGCTCCTTACAGGTTTATTTCCCCCGAGACCATTCGAGATACTGCACCCTCTTTTAAGGAATAATGGGAGCAGCGAATGCTTTCCACTTGGACATGTTGCAAGATAAAGTCGATGAGGCAGCTTGCGACCACAATCATATCCACTCGCATGGCAATCATGCCTGGGATGAGTAATCGTTCTGCTCTATTTTTGGTAACCAGCAACTGAAAAATCTGGTGAAAATGGTTCACTGGTAACTCGAACACATGCTCTCCCGTGAGTTTGCTTTGCAGCATGGTCGCATAATACATATCAATCAGCGTATCAAAGGTACCTGATGCACCCACAAATCCACTGGGCTGGTAGGTGGCAATGGCTTCGAGTAGGGGCTGAAGTTTTTCTCCACAATACTGTTCTAGCTTTTCTACCTCTTCTGGCAAAATGGGGTCATGGTAATGGAATGCATCTAAAAGACGCTGTCCGCCTATTTCAAAACTTCTTTTCCAGAATACCTCTTGTGAATTGCCTATGATAAATTCCACAGAGCCCCCGCCGATATCCATCATCAGAGAAGTTCGCTCGTCCAGCGCTCCTGAAAAATGAATGCCTTCGTAAATCAGCTGGGCTTCTTCTTCCCCAGAAATGACGTGGATTTGTATGCCGAGTTCCTCCTTGACTTTTTTGACAAAGTCAGGCCCATTGGTTGCATTGCGAACTGCGGAGGTAGCAAAGGCAAATACCTGGCTGATTGTTTCCCCATCGATCATGTTCTTAAAATGACCAAGGGTATGTACCGCTCTTTTTTCGGCTTCGGGAGTAATTTGATTTTGGGTGATGCCTCCTTGACCCAATTTTACGGCAATTTTTTCCTTGTAAATGGTCTTAAATTCTTTCCCATCCAGCTCCACCAACAAGAGATGAAACGTGTTGGTCCCCATATCAATTACCGCTGCCTTCTTGGGATCTGCCATTGTCCTTTTTTTTGGATGGGCGAATATAGAAAGTTTTTTAAAAGTTCTATTTTAAGTTTTTATACATCAAATAAAACGCAGGTTAGCAGTAGCTTGAATCCAGCTTGGGACTTGATTTGGGGAGCGAAGGCTTTTTCTATCCGTTGGAGAGTTTATATTTGGTAGAAGAATTAATTTCCCAAGATGACAGATCCAAAGAACCCAAATTACAGCCCATCAGGCCACCTAGAGAAAACCGCCCTTCTGGCGAAAAAAAATGCAGAAGCAGAACAAGGGGGAGGGGCATCACGAATTGATGCGCAGCATAAAAAAGGGAAACTCACCGCTCGAGAGCGAATCGCCTTGCTATTGGACGAGGGCACCTTTGAAGAGTTGGATAAGTTTGTCATGCATCGATCCAAAGACTTTGGTTTGGACAAGGAGCATTACCTCGGGGATGGTGTAGTGACTGGATATGGGGAGGTGAATGGACGATTGGTGTATGTTTACTCCCAGGACTTTACTGTTTTTGGTGGTTCGCTTTCCGAGACTCATGCCGAAAAGATCTGTAAGGTGATGGATTTGGCACTCAAGAATGGTGCGCCAATTATTGGAATGAATGATTCGGGAGGGGCCCGAATTCAAGAAGGGGTCAATTCCCTCGGCGGCTATGCCGATATTTTTTACCGCAACACCCTTGCTTCAGGGGTGGTGCCTCAGATTTCTGCCATCATGGGTCCCTGTGCAGGTGGGGCAGTTTACTCTCCAGCGATCACGGACTTTATCTTGATGGTAGAAAATACCTCCTACATGTTTGTGACTGGACCCAATGTGGTCAAGACGGTTACCCAGGAAACAGTCACGGCTGAGGAATTGGGCGGAGCTTCCACCCACAGCACTAAGTCAGGAGTCACCCATTTTGCCTGTGCGAATGAGGTGGAGGCGCTGAAGCGAATCAAATCCTTGCTGAGCTACCTCCCACAAAATTGTGAGGACCGAGCACCTAGTTATCCCTACGAACCCAAGAAAGACGAGACAAGACCTGTTTTGGATACTTTGATACCAGAAAACCCAAACCATCCCTACGACATGCGGGAAGTGATTGGCGGGATAGTGGATGAAGGCTCGTTTTTAGAAGTACATGAAAGCTATGCGGATAATATTGTAGTTGGTTTTGCACGAATTGCCGGCAGGAGCATCGGCATTGTGGGCAATCAGCCCCAATCCATGGCAGGGGTTTTGGACAATCATGCATCGATCAAGTCAGCACGCTTTGTGCGCTTCTGTGATAGTTTCAATGTGCCGCTATTGGTATTGGTGGATGTCCCAGGGTTTTTGCCAGGCACCGATCAGGAATGGAATGGGATCATTACCAATGGAGCGAAGTTGCTCTATGCCTTCTCCGAAGCGACGGTCCCACGGATCACCGTGATTACCCGAAAAGCCTATGGGGGAGCCTACGATGTGATGAACTCCAAGCATATTGGAGCAGATTTGAATTACGCTTGGCCCATGGCTGAAATCGCCGTGATGGGGGCAAAGGGAGCAGCAGAAATTATCTTCAAAAAAGAGATTTCCGAAGCTGAAGATTCCGAAGCCAAACTACAAGAGAAGGTGGAGGAGTATACGACCAAGTTTGCCAACCCGTACCGTGCTGCACACCGAGGCTACATTGACGAGGTGATTCTCCCTTCTGACACGAGAACTAAATTAATCAAGGCATTTAAAATGCTCGAAAATAAGGTGGCTCAATTGCCTCGAAAGAAGCATGGCAATATTCCACTCTAAGTAGTATTCAGGTGTAAGTTTTCACCTTTTCAAATTTTCACTTACCTAAACTTAAAGACACTATCCATTTAAATTATAGTGTCCTACCCCTAAAGCGATGAATGAGACTCAGTTTTTGAAAACCTATTTAAACAATGCTTCCCCCACAGGACATGAGGCTTCGGGGCAACAGATCTGGCTAGATTACATCAAGCCCTATGTCGACAGCTACTTTACCGACTCCTATGGTACCGCTGTGGCAGTGATCGAGCCCGATGCTCCCTTTCGCGTGGTGATTGAAGCTCATGCCGACGAGATCAGCTGGTTTGTCAACTACATCAAAGACGATGGATACATCTATGTTCGCCGCAATGGAGGATCCGATCACATGATTGCTCCTTCCATGCGGGTCAATATCCATACCGATAAAGGGATTGTTCCAGGAGTCTTCGGTTGGCCAGCCATCCACGTGCGGAAAGAAGGAAAAGAAGATGCGCCTACCTTGGACAATATCTTTATCGATGTGGGCGCACAATCCAAAGCGGAGGTGGAGCAGTTGGGGATCCATGTGGGATGTGTCATTACCTTTCAGGACGAGCTGACCGAATTAAATGGAAAATATTGGTCAGGCAGAGCCTTGGACAATCGAATCGGAGGATACATGATTGCGCAGGTAGCTCGTAAAATCAAGGAGTCTGGGAAGAAACTACCTTTCGGACTATATATAGTGAATGCGGTTCAGGAGGAAATTGGACTTCGAGGAGCTGAAATGATTGCGCAACGAATCAAGCCTGATGTGGCGATCATCACAGATGTTTGTCACGATACTACAGCGCCCTTGTACAGCAAAATCAGTAGCGGTGATCAGGCCGCGGGCAAAGGCCCCGTGCTCACCTATGGAGCTTCGGTGCACAAAAAATTACTAGATCTTATCATTGCCGCTGCGCGAAAGCATGAGATTCCTTTTCAGCGAGCGGCTGCATCACGGACTACTGGCACGGATACCGATGCCTTTGCTTATTCCAATGGAGGGGTGCCTTCTGCATTGATTTCGCTTCCCTTGAAGTATATGCATACTACGGTAGAAACTGCCAGCAAAAGTGATATTGAGCAGGTCATTGAACTGATGTATGCGTTTTTGGTAGACTTTGATCCGAGTTTTGATTTCCGATACATCAGTTAAGGAGGGGACATCCCCATTTGTATAAATTATAGAAATGGGGTTGGGACTTTTTTTTTAACTTGTTGCTACAATCCTGAATCTGTAAAAAATCAGGTTTACAGGTAGAATTAAAAAGTGAAAAATACGAGTTTGAATTAGTAGTTAAACGAACAGAAAAATGAAAAAAATTGCTGTTGTACTAGCGCTTATGGTAGGGCTTGGATTTGGGTGCAGTCCCAAGTCTCAAGAATCTGCCACGGGATTGGATTCCCTTGGGACTGGGGCTCAGGCCGAAAATGCATTGACTCCAGAGGAGCAGGCCGAGGGCTGGATTTTGTTATTTGATGGGAATAGTATGCAGGGTTGGAGAGCCTTCAATGGGGATACGACTCCAGCCAACTGGATCATTGAAGATGGCGCGATGAAGGGATTGGGTGCTACGGGTGGAGAAGATTTTGGAGGAGATGTGGTCTATGGTCCTCAGGAGTTCGAGGAGTTTGAATTGAAGTTTTCTTGGAAAATCTCCGCAGGGGGTAATTCAGGGGTATTCTACCATGTAGTGGAGGGTCCAGCCTACAAGGCTCCTTATTATACAGGACCGGAATACCAGGTGATTGATCAGTTGGGCTTTGCACAGCCTCTGGAAAAGTGGCAATCACTTGCTGGAGATTATGCGATGTATGAGCCGGATTACGAAGGAGTGGTGAAACCTGCCGGAGAGTGGAACGAGTCTAAGATTGTTTTTTCTGAAGCAGGTGCCAGCTACTGGTTGAATGGAAAGCAGACGGTTGCTTTTGTGCCTTATTCTGAAGACTGGAAGACGCGACGGAATTCAGGCAAGTGGAATGATTTCCCTGATTACAAAATTGCCCGCAAGGGGCTAATTGCATTGCAGGATCATGGGGATCCTGTTTGGTATAAAAACATTAAAATTCGACCCTTATGAAAAAAGTGATTTTAGTAGCCTTGCTACTGGTTGGGATGCAGACGGTGTATGCCCAGAAAAAGGAAAAATTGTTTAACGGAAAAGACCTGACGGGATGGACCGTGTATGGAACAGAGAAATGGTATGTAGAGAAGGGCTTGTTGGTTTCTGAAAGTGGACCTGACAAGGGCTATGGCTATTTGGGCACCACAGCCGAGTATGGTGATTTTGAGGTGGAGTTGGAGTTTAAGCAAGAGGCCAATGGAAACTCTGGGGTGTTTATCCGTTCCACGGTAGACGGCACCAAGGTATCTGGCTGGCAGGTGGAGGTAGCTCCTCCGGGCAACGATACTGGAGGGATTTACGAATCCTATGGTCGGGGCTGGCTGGTAAAGCCTGATCCAGAGAAGGACAAGGCCTTAAAGTTTGGCGAATGGAACACCATGCGTATTGTGGTGCAGGGGGATCGAGTGATATCTTATGTGAATGGGGTAGAAATGGTCAATTATGCCGATGAGAAGATTGGTGCAGGAAAAGGCGGTGTTTTGCTTCAAATCCACGATGGTGGAGGAATAAAAGTCTATTGGAGAAATATAGTTTTGAAAAAATTATAGTTTACCAAATTTTAAATAAGTTAATGCCCTGTAAATTCGGATTTACAGGGCATTTTTTCTGCAAATTTTTCTTGTTCAGGCTCAAGCACTTGTGCGATTCCCGGGTAGAATCTTGATTTATTCTTGTCAATTGGATTCTTTTTACGATCTTTGCACTCCCAAAAGGCGGGTAAGCGGTTTTTGTGGGAATTCAGGGTGGGTAGATTTTTAAAATTTATTTTCTTGAATTAGTTGTGGTGAAGTAGAGTTTGATTACCTTTGCAACCCTGTTCGGAAGGAACAGGAGAAAAAGTGGATGTTTTTAGGGGGTTAAACTCTAGAAATGTACGTGTTCCAAAAATGTTTGGAAGCAAGTTCTTTGAAGTGATGTAAGGCAAAAAAGATTAACCTGAGAACGAGGTTGTTTATGGGTATACTTTACCTGTAGACAGACTTATTAAAATAGACAACATACAATGGAGAGTTTGATCCTGGCTCAGGATGAACGCTAGC
>CAJBER010000218.1 GCA_903952135.1 uncultured Algoriphagus sp. | reverse complement strand
TGGCAAAAGCAATTGAAATTACCGACGCAAACTTTGAAGAAATCATCTCTGGAAGCCAGCCTATCTTGGTTGACTTTTGGGCAGAATGGTGTGGTCCTTGCAAAATGATTGGCCCTGTAGTCGAAGAATTGGCGTCAGATTACGAAGGAAAAGCAGTGATTGGAAAGGTGGATGTAGATGCCAATCCTTCTGTAGCGCAGGCTTTTGGCATTCGTTCCATCCCTACCCTCCTATTTTTTAAAGGAGGAGAAATCGTTGATAAGCAAGTGGGCGCTGTTCCAAAAGCAGTTTTGGCCCAAAAGCTAGACGCACAGCTTTAATTTAATCACCAGCATTCCCTAAAGCCGTAAAGAAACCTTTGCGGCTTTTTTTATCTTCCCTAACTCCATGGCTGAAGTAACTTTATCCCTTGACCAATTTTGGACATTGCGCCAGCAACTGCCGGTAGTGGATGCCCGCAGTGAGGGGGAGTTTGAACAAAGTCATATTCCTGGAGCAGTCAATATCCCTATCCTCAACAACTCCGAACGGATTACAGTTGGCACCCTTTACAAGACTGCGGGGGCTGAAAAAGCAACCCTCAAGGGTTTTGAATTGGTAGGACCACGCTTTCACCTCATTCAAAAAGAGGCGTTACGGAAATTTCCAGCTAAAAAACTGATTCTGTATTGCTGGCGAGGAGGAATGCGAAGTCAGATCCTTTCTTGGCTACTAACGATGGTAGGATTTGAGATTTTTAGACTCGAAGGAGGATACAAAACTTACCGAAGTTTCACATTTTCTTGGGTAAGAAAGCCCTTCCCCATCCTAATCTTGGGAGGCAGCACAGGAGCAGGAAAGACGGTTTTACTCCATCAACTGAAAGCGAGAGGGGAGCAGGTCATCGATCTGGAGGGACTGGCTAATCACAAGGGATCCTCCTTTGGGTCCATTGGGCAAGCCCCTCAACCCACTGTAGAGCAATTTGAAAATCTTTTGGCGGAAGAATTACGGGAAATGAATTCAAACCAAGCTATTTGGGTAGAAAATGAGAGTCGAAGAATTGGACGCATCATCCTCCCGGATGATTTTTACGCACAGATGACCGAAAGTCCGCGTATTGAAGTGGAAAAATCCGAGGCCGAACGCATCGGGCATATCGCAAGTGAATATGCACATCTGGACCAGGAAGAACTCCTAGCTGCCGTGCTGCGATTGCACAAGCGCTTGGGAGGAGATCGAACCACCCAAGCACTGGAGGCGATCCGCGCAGGTGAGTCAGAAGTCTGGATTACCATCCTGCTAGGCTATTACGACAAGACCTACGAGTTTGACTTGCAGCGCCACGAACCTTCAAAAACTATCCGACTTGATCTAGCAGGTAAATCTTTAAAGGAGCAGGTGGACTTACTATTACACACAAAATCAAAAAGCAATGGAACAAGTGACTAGGTTGACGGAGTGGAGTGAAGGATCAGGCTGTGGCTGTAAGATTGCACCTGCCGTATTGGACCAAATTCTTGGAGCGAGCGGCTCCTTCGCACAAACTGACCCACGGTTACTTGTAGGAAATTCTAGCAAGGACGATGCGGCCGTGTATCAGGTATCCGAGGATATTGCAATCATTAATACCGTAGATTTTTTCACCCCAATAGTGGATGACCCATTTGACTTTGGCCGCATTGCGGCGACCAATGCCATTTCCGATGTGTACGCCATGGGCGGAAAGCCTCTTTTCGCAAATGCAATATTGAGTTGGCCTGTAGAGAAGCTAGCACCTGAACTTGCTGCCAAAGTACTGGAGGGAGCCAAATTGGCTTGTTCCCAGGCCGGGATAGAACTAGCGGGAGGACATTCCATTGCTGCCAAGGATCCCATTTTCGGGCTTTCTGTGAATGGATTGGTGCACCCGAGAAAAATCAAGAAAAATACAGGGAGCAAGGCCGGAGATTTGTTGTTCTTGACCAAGCCACTGGGGATTGGGGTATTGGCTACCGCGTTAAAACGGCAGAAAATCAACGATCGAGACTACCGCAACTTAGTAGATATCGCTTGCCAACTCAACTCCATTGGAGAGGTTTTGGGTAACCACGAGGAGGTACATGCCCTCACGGACGTCACTGGGTTTGGCTTACTAGGACATGCGCTGGAAATGGCTGAGGGAGCAGGCCTCACCTTGCAGCTTGAGTTTAGCAAGCTGCCCATGATCGACGGCGTGGCTGACTATATTCAGCAATTTATTTTTCCAGACAACACCTATCGGAATTGGAATGCCTTCAATCCCAAGGTAACCGGAGTAAACGGGATGGAGTTGGTGCCCCTTTGCGATCCTCAAACAAGCGGTGGATTATTGATCTCCGTGGGCGCCGAGGATAAGGCCTGGTTTGAGGAGACGATGCGCTTGCATAAGCAAACCTTTTGGGAGATAGGAGAATTTTTACCGAAGGATAATTTTTGGGTACAGGTGGTGAACTGAAAAAATAATTTACTGCTAACTTCATGAAAATCAATCCCTAAAGAAATCATGAGGAAATCAGTACTGCTAGCTTTATTGCTTCTAATTGGAGTAAAAGGATTCGCTCAAGTTCAAGAAAATATAGCAAGTGAGCTTGTTATCTTAAATGTCATGACGGGTGAGGAAAGAAGTATTATTCGTCAAAATCGACATTTTGAAGCTCCCAACTGGTCCAGAGAGGGGGATTATTTGCTTATCAATTCGGAAGGGTTGTTGGAAAAAATTGACTTGAATGGCAAGAGTTTGGGTCTCGTTCAAGAAGGCGTAATTTCCACCGTAAATAATGATCATGGACTCAGTTTTGATGGAAAAATCCTTGTTTACAGCAAAAATGAAAAAGGCTTAGGGTCCAGAATTTACACCGTTCCACTTGCAGGTGGAACTCCTAAATTAATCACTCCAAATTACCCTAGTTACTGGCATGGAATCAGCCCAGATGGAAACTATTTAGCGTATTGTGCCGAAAGAGATGGAAAATGGGATATCTATGCGGTTCCATCAGCAGGTGGGGAAGAGATTCGTCTCACCAATGCACCAGGCCTTGACGATGGTCCTGAGTATTCCTACGATGGACAGTGGATCTATTTTAATTCCCACCGAACGGGACGGATGCATCTTTTCCGGATGAAGGCTGATGGTAGCAAACAGGAACAGCTTACGTTTGATGAATTAGACAATTGGTTTCCTCACCCTTCCCCAGACAATCAAAAGCTAGTTTATATTTCCTATTTAGAGGATCAAAAAGGATCCCATCCATTTGGTAAAGATGTAAAGCTTCGAATTTTTGACCTGAATTCTCGGGAAAGCAAAGACCTAACGCCTGTGTTTTTTGGAGGTCAGGGCACGATTAATGTGCATAGCTGGTCTCCAGACGGAAAATGGATCGCGTATGTGCGGTATTACAAACTGTTATAAATCGCTGTAAAAAGTCAATGAAATTGATATTTGAGGAGAATATGGATTTGGTTCCTCCTGGAATTTTCCTAGCTTAGGATACGAGTTAATCTGTTGAACCCCTAAACCCCATACGAAGATGGCTAAAGGAATGAATTCCCAGAAAGCGACAAAGAAAGCGCCTACCAAAACTCCAAAGGAGAAAAAGGAAGAAAAAAGAGAAAAAAAGAAAGGAGGCTACGAATAAGTAGCCTTTTTTTGTACTAGGTACGAGGTACCATGAGTTGTACCAGGTACCAAGTAGGGATTCGTGTTAGGACCTAAATGGTACTTCTGGAAGATCTTTGTACTTGGTACTTAGTACTTGGTACTTTTTTTGCACGGGATTGAAAAACGAATCCATCCATGAAGGGTTTTAAAAAACTGGGGCTCCTACTTTTAGCGGTAATTGGTATGGGTCTGCTGTATCCACAGCATTATTCCATGCCGGTTGAAGGAGCTTCACAATCGAGCTACAATCAACAATCATTTTGGTATTATCCTTGGGGAAAATCTGGTACCCACAAGGGAGTGGACATTTTTGCAAGACAAGGAACACCTGTTCGCTCTGCTACGAGTGGACTGGTCCTTTATACTGGACAACTCAAACTGGGTGGAAATATTGTACTGGTTTTAGGTCCCAAATGGCGCTTGCATTACTATGCGCATCTAAACGAAATTACCACTTCAAACTTTTCTTTGGTAGGAGGTGGTGAACAGCTGGGTACCGTCGGTACAACAGGGAATGCTGCTGGCAAACCGCCACACTTGCATTATGCTTTGGCAACCCCAATTCCTTATTTCTGGCGTATAGACGAAGCCAAGCAGGGCTGGAAGAAAATGTTCTACCTGAATCCTATTGATTACCTTAAAGATTTGTAAGGCAATTGGAAAAACATAAACAGAGAAGCTTACACCCATTTTTTGTCCCTTAAGCGCTCAACCAGCAAAGGAATTGAAATAAATACCTCATTCAGAGACCTGAAGTTTTATTTACTATTGATATTTTTGAACTATTACTAAAAGAACTGATCCCGGTCGCCTTTTTCTATCCATCAAAATGAAAATCCACAGTCAATCCAAATTCAAAAGCGAAGGTGCAGATAGAGACTATTTTGAAAATTGGGTAAGCCAATTGGAAAAACTAAATGGCCGACAGTATGGTAGAGTTGAGGTTTCAACTTCACTAGGCAAAACACATGTTTGGAGTCTTGTGCCTCAAGAAGGATACACAGATACGCTCGTGATTTTTCCTGGTGCACGGACCACTTCGTTAATATGGGATTTTGACAAAGGCTTGGACCACTTGAATCATTCTTTACGGATTTTTATGGTAGAAACGAATGGGCTCCCAAACCTAAGTGACGGATCAACTCCCGACATCAAGTCGCTCGATTATGGGCATTGGGCAACTGAGGTTTTTGACCAACTTCAATTAGATCAAGCCTTTGTTGCAGGAGCTTCTTTTGGAGGATTGATTGCCCTCAAATTCGGAATAGTGAGTCCTCATCGGATCAAGGCAGCCTTTTTATTGAACCCAGGCTGCTTGCAAACTTTTTCACTGACTTTAAAAAATTTGTATTACAACTTGCTCCCAGTATTTAAGCCGACCAAGGAGAATGTTTCTAAATTTTTGGATGTAGCGATTTTTTCAAAGCCTAACCATCAGATCTCCGCACAGGCTGAACAACTATTGGTAGACTACGAGGTATTTGCAATTAGCCGTTACCTAGACAAAACGCAAAAACCCTATTACATGGGCAAGCAATTGGAGGAAGTCAGCATACCCGTTTACCTCATACTAGGCGACCAAGATCTACTTTTTCCTCTAAAAAAGTCTTTAGAAATTGCCAAGAAACAATTGAAAACCTTGGTTGAAGCAAAAGTTTACCCACAGGTTGGGCATGGAATTGAGACCTACGCTCCAGCGCTTAATTACATCGGAGAAAAAATCAATTCGCTGAAATAAACGAGGGCGAAATTTGTACTAAGTACAATGTACAAAGTACTAAGTACTAAGTACCTTCAAAATCACCATTTGAGTTAGCACACGAATCCCTACTTCTTCATTCCTCAATCGGAGTTCAGCGTTCGACATTAGCAAAAATTTGTACTAAGTACCAAGTACCATGTACAAAGATCCCTCAAAAGTACCATTTTGGTCATAACTGGAATCCCCTCTTCTTCCTTCATCACTCAGCGTTCAGCGTTCGACATTAAAAAAGTATCAAGTCGCCCGTATTTAGTATCAAGTAGCCTCAATAGCAGCATTCTGGTCCATACTTGATACTTGCTACTCTTTACTTGCTACTAATAAAAAAAGCCCTTCGAAGTGAATCGAAGGGCTTCAATAATGTGGCGGCGACCTACTCTCCCGGGTGTAACCCCAGTACCATCGGCGCTGCAG
>CAJBER010000217.1 GCA_903952135.1 uncultured Algoriphagus sp. | reverse complement strand
CCACATCCAACCGTTGCAGAGGAAACCTGCTCCTTCCAAAAAGAGTGTCGCATCCGCTAGGTAATACTCTGGGCCTTGGTTTCGCTTAAAGAGAACCTGCGCTGTTCCTGTGACGAATTCTTGACAGTAAGTTTCAAAAGTCTTTCCAAGATCTTCTAACTCGGGTAGATTTCTTGCTTCCTGAATCGTGCTTTGCAGCTCTTTTTGAAGCATTTTCCAGCCCAATCCTTCATGGATTAGCAGTTTTCTGCCTAATAAGTCTAGCCCATGAATGCCAGTGGTGCCCTCGTGAATCGGATGGATTCGGGCTTCCCGATAGTATTGCTCCACTGGGAAATCTGTCGTGTAACCGGCTCCTCCAAGAACCTGAACGGCCATGGAAGTGCTTTGAAGTCCCATTTCGGAAGGGAAGCTTTTGGCAATTGGAATCAATAGGTCCAACAAAGCTTCTAATTCTCCTTTTTTCTGAGGGTCAATTTCCTGGGATAGTTTATCTCCTAGTAATCCACAGAAAATAAGTAAAGCCAAAGATCCTTCCGTTATGCTTTTTTGGAACAAAAGCATGCGTTTCACATCTGCATGTTGGATGATGGGTACCTGGGGTCGGTTTGGTTCCTTATCGCTGATATTTCTTCCTTGGGGACGAACTTTGGCATAGCTCATGGATGCCTGAAATGCCGCTGTAGCAATGGCTGTGGCATTCATGCCAATTCCAAGTCTAGCCTCATTCATCATTTGGAACATGTACTTTAATCCTTGGTGTGCTTCTCCAACCAAGTATCCCTCGCAAGCAGATTCGCTACCGATCATCAGATGGACGATGGGAGCGCCCTTATAGCCCATTTTATGGTAAATGCCCTGTGTCAGTACATCATTCGGAGTGCCATCCAATCGGATTTTTGGCACCACAAATAAGGAGATGCCTTTCGTTCCAGCTGGTGCTCCTTCTATTCGCGCGAGCATCAAATGGATGACGTTGTCACAGGCATCGTGATCCCCTGCAGAAATGTAAATTTTTTGTCCTCGAATGGAATAAACGCCTTCCTTTGAGGTGGGTATGGCTAGTGTAGTCAAGTCAGATAGAGAACTTCCAGCATCAGGTTCGGTCAGTGCCATGGTTCCCTGCCATTCTCCCGAATACATTTTGGGGGTATAGGCATCTCGAAGGACAGTAGAACCAAAGGTTCGAATCAAGTTGGCCGCCCCAGTAGTCAAAAATGGAAAAACACTGGCTGAATAATTGGCTGCTTGAAGGATAAATCCAGCAGAGAGATGCAGCGTCCAAGGAAGTTGCTGCCCACCTTCTTCGTAGGAAAAAATTGCATTGATCCAGCCATCGGCTCCAAACTGACGGATGATGGACCGCATTTGGGGATGAACTTTCACTATCCCATTTTCCAATTGGGGTTCCTGTCGGTCCATTTCCTTGAAAATGGGAAACAAAGATTTTTCGGCAATTTGGGCTGCAGCATCCAATACCAAGGCAAAGGTTTCCTTGGAATGGTCAGAAAAGTAGGGATACTGCGTGAGCTCCAAACAATTTTGATTTTCAAAAAGTTGAAATTGAAGGTCTCTTTTGGAATAGAAGGTAGCCATGCGTTATTCTTTGGTAGTCAAATAACGGATTATTTTTGCTGGATTTCCTCCAATAACTACGTCTGAAGGGAAACTTTTTGTGACTACTGCTCCTGCAGCTACCACCACACGGTCTCCCAAGTTGACCCCAGGGCAAATAATTGCACCACCACCAATCCAAACGTCAGATCCGATGCTTATGGGTTTCCCATACTCCCAAAGTTCACCTCTAGTTTGGGCATCCAAAGGGTGTGTTCCCGTGTAGATCTGGACGGCTGGGCCAACTAAAACACGATCCCCAAGTTGCACCGAACAAACATCCAACACCACACAATTGAAATTGAAAAAGCAATCTTCCCCCATTTGAATGTTGTAGCCGTAGTCGCAATAAAAGGGGACTTCGATCCAAGGGTTTTTGCCAGCATTGCCCACAAGTTTTCGAAGTAGCGATACACGATTTTCTGGTTCAGCCGGAGCAGAGGCGTTTACTAATTGCAACAGTTCTCGAGCCTGTAGCCTTTCTTGGACCAATTCTGGATCGGAGGCCTGGTACAATTCTCCAGCGAGCATTTTTTCTTTTTCCGACTTCATAGCCTTTTATTGCTTTTCAGTAATTGCTTTCGGCTAGCCACTTTATTGTTTATTTGCTACCCAAACCAAGGCTTCTTCCACTCCACGGAGTTCCGCAAGTCCTTTGAGTCTTCCGATTGCGGTGTAACCTGGGTTTGGCGATTTTTTATTCAGGTCATCCAAGATTTGATGTCCATGATCTGGTCGCATAGGAATTCGTTTTTTTCGTTTTTCCTGCCAGATCAAAACCTCTTGAATTACCGCGACCATGTCTACATTGCCCTCGAGGTGGTTGTCTTCGTAGAAATTTCCCTCGGCATCTCTTCTCGTACTTCTTAGGTGGAGAAAATGAATTCGCTCCCCAAATTCCCGTACCATGGCAGGCAGATCATTGTCTTCCCGTACGCCATAGCTGCCAGTGCAAAAGGTAAGGCCATTGTGCAGGCTGGGGGTTTCACTGAGGATGCGTCGTGCATCTGCCGCAGTGCTGACTACTCTTGGTAATCCATACAAGGAGAACGGAGGATCATCCGGGTGAATACACAAGTAGCAACCGACTTCTTCGGCTACAGGAGTGATTGCATCTAGGAAAAGTCGTAAATGCTCCGCCAATCGCTTGGCATCAATGCCTGCATAGGTCTTGAGCATTTCTCGGAATTCTTCCAGCGTAAAGCCAATTTCTGAGCCAGGTAGCCCCTTGAGAATATTGTCCAAAATCAATTGTTTCGATTCGGGACTCAGGCTTTGGTAGTAGGCTTCTGTGGCTTCAATTTCTTCTGCTGAGTATTCCAAGCGAGCTTCAGGCCGTTGAAGGATAAATAGATCAAAAGCTATCACTGCTTTCTTTTCGTAAAGCAAGGCTTTGGCACCGTTAGGCAGGAGGTATTCCAGGTTGGTTCGTGTCCAATCCAAGAGGGGCATAAAATTATAGCAAACCGTAAATACTCCTTCTGAAGCCAGATTTCGAAGGGTTTGCTTGTAGTTTTCAAGGAGCTCAAGGTAGGCTCCGCTTCTCGTTTTGATTTGCTCGTGTACGGGTACTGACTCTACCACTGACCAGGTAAGGCCTGCTTTTTCAATTTCGTTTTTTCTCAAGCGAATTTCTTCTCGGGACCAAATCGCTCCGTTGGGGATGTGATGTAGCGCAGTGACTACGCCTGTAGCGCCGGCCTGTCGGATGTCCTGTAAACTAACTGGGTCCTTGGGTCCATACCAGCGCATGGTTTGTTCCATTCTGTAGGTCATGGAAATTTGATTTTTCGGTTAAAAGCAATTCAATTTAAACTCCTGCATAAGCACTGAAGCCACCGTCAACGGCAACTACGCTGCCCGTAACAAAGGCTGATGCGTCACTGCATAGCCAATGTAAAGCTCCTAATAAATCCTCAGGCTGTCCAAATCTATTCATCGGGGTATGGCTGATGATCTGCTGACCCCGTTGGGTGAGGTTTCCATCTTTTTCAGTAAGTAATGCCCTATTTTGTTCTGTTAGGAAAAATCCTGGCGCTAACCCATTCACACGAAAGTTGGGACCATATTTGGCAGCCAATTCTACCGCCAGCCATTTAGTTAAATTATCAATGGCTGCTTTGGCAGACGCATAGCCCATCACGCGTGTCATGGGTCGAGAAGCAGCCATGGAACTGATGTTGAGGATGGTACCGCTTTGATTTTTGAGAAGTAGGGGTAGAAAAGCCTTGATTGGAAAGACTGTTCCCAAGTAATTCAAGTCCATCACCTGCTTCAAGGCTTCAGTATCCAAATCCAAAAAAGTTTGATCGGGTCGGATTACTGCTCCAGGCATATTTCCCCCCGCAGCATTGATCAGAACGGCGATGGATTCGTGTTGCGCAGAGATCAATTGGGCAACCTTCTCAAGGGATTCCTCATCTGTTACGTCTGCGTAATAGCCCCATGCTTTGCCGCCTTGGGCAAGGATTTGATCGCGCAATGCATTTACTTTCTTGGGTGTTCTCCCCAAGAGCAAGAGTTCTGCCCCATGGGAAGCGAGGTATTGGGCCATGGAAGCTCCAAGTACCCCCGTAGCGCCGGAGAAAAGCACTTTCTTGTCAGTTAGGTCAAATGGATTTGAGCGATTCATTTGGAGATGCTAAAGTTTTGGGGACTAAAGTTGAAGTAGTTTTTGGCATTGAAGTAGCAGATGTCTTGGATGATTTTCCCGAGCCATTGCGGATCCCAGGGCAATTCACCTTGCTCCACTTCTTGACCAATTAGTTGGCACAAGATCCTTCGGAAGTATTCGTGTCGGGGAAAGGAAAGAAAGCTTCTCGAATCGGTAAGCATTCCGATGAAGCAACTCAAGAGTCCTAGATTGGAGAGGGCGTTGAGTTGTTTTTCCATCCCATCTTTTTGATCCAAGTACCACCATCCTGAGCCATACTGCATTTTTCCCTTGACAGATCCATCATTGAAGTTTCCAATCATGGATGCAAATACTTCGTTGTCCCGGGGATTGAGGTTGTAAATGATGGTTTTGGCAAGCTGGTCCGTTTTATCCAATTCATTGAAGTAGGCGGCCAAGGAGCTTGCCTGGTCAAAATCTCCAATGGAGTCGAACCCGGTATCTGGCCCAAGCTGCTGGAGCATGCGCTCATTTGTATTTCGTAGCGCCCCTAAATGAAATTGTTGAACCCATCCCTTGGCGTGATAGCGCTTGGAAAGTTGGAAGATCACTTCAAACTTAAAATATTCCAATTCTTCGGTAGTGGGTAACTGTCCGTTCAGGGTATTCCTTAGGATGCGGTCCACGGATAATCCTTGATTCTTCGAAAAATAGAGGCGGGATAACCCATGATCGGCTACACGACACCCATGCGCATGAAAGTAATCCATACGGTTGAGGAGGGCTTCCATCAAGGTATCGAAGGAGTTGACTTCAAATCCTACGACTAAACCCAGTTTTTGCAAATAGGCTTTGTAGTGTTCCGGCTGTTCAATGCCGAATGCCTTGTCAGGTCGAAAGGTAGGGTAGAGTTGCAGGGAAGTTCCTTCCTGATGGAAAGCCAAATGGTGTTCCAAGGAATCAGTAGGGTCATCGGTGGTGGCGACTACTTCTACTTGCATCTGATGCAGGAGCCCTCTTACGCGGAAAGGTTCCTGTTGCAAGGTTGCTTTTGTTTCTGCGTAAATCTGACTGGCATTGCTCGGATTGAGGAGTTCGTCGATTCCAAAGTAGCGTTTCAATTCCAATGCACTCCAATGAAAAAGGGGATTGCGTAGGGTATAGGGCAGGGTAAAAGCCCATTTGTCAAACTTTTCCTGGGCTGAGGCATTTCCAGTGATGTACTGTTCGTCTATTCCTAAGGTTCGCATGGCCCGCCACTTGTAATGATCCCCTGCCAGCCATAGGTCCGTGATGTTATCAAACTTTCGATTGGATGCGATTTCAGCAGGAGAAAGGTGGTTGTGATAATCGATAATGGGAAGGGACTTGGCGTAGTCCTGGTAGAGCTGTTGGGAAAATTTATTCTTCAATAAAAAATCATCCGAAAGAAAATCAGCTTGATGGTTTGAGCTTAACATTTTAAAATTAAGTAACTTAAAAACAATTAGATATAGTCATTTAATTAAACTATTACTACAGTATTATTTCAACATTTAGGTTGAGGTAGGGACACCTTTAATTGAGCCTCAGAACAAGGAATTAAACCGTGGGAGGTGCCCAGCCTTTTTCGTATTCTCGAGTCCATAAAGCCATGGCCTTTGGGGAATTGAGAACGTGTCCATTCTTCGGATCACAGGTCAAGGCTTCTCCGGTACGGCTACTAATATTTGCCAGATGGCAAAGCAAGGTAGACACCGCACCTTCTTCAATGGTCGAGTTTTGTTTTTCTTTTCCCCGTACTGCATTGAAGAAATTGACAATGTGTAAGGTACTCATGTCTCCACCTCCGCCTAGGGCTGTTCCTGCTTCGTTGTTGGAAGCGAGATTGGATTTGATTTCTTTTCCAGAACGATCGTGCAGTCGGTAGCCACCGCGATCTACATAGACGGTACCTTCCGAACCGTAAATAATTGTTCCTCGGTCTGAGCCATAGGTTTTGTAGTTGTTTCGGCTTTTTCCATCCCACTGGATGACTTTTCCATCTCCAAATTTGAAGGTCGCATCCATGGTGTCGTACATGGTCCATCCGTCTTCTGGGTAGTGCATTTTTCCAGCCACTACGGATACTGCAGTAGGAAACTCCACCTGCAGCGCCCATCGGGCTACATCTAATTCATGGGTTGCATTGTTGCCCGTTTCCGCGGTGCCGTAATCCCAACCATACCAATGCCAATTGTAATCCCAGGTATCGTGGAAATAGGGTTTCCGGGGCGCAGGGCCCTGAAAAAGCTCCCAATCTAAACCTGCAGGTGCGGCTTGTTGGATGGGGTTAGGAACCGCTCCTCGGGAGTTGCTATAAAAGGCCTTGGCGAAGTACACCTTACCAATGACTCCCTCGTGGATGGCTTTGATGATTTCCTTACTTTCTGGGGCGGAGCGCTGCTGGTTGCCCATTTGCACCACCTTGTTGTATTTCTTCTGGAGTGCAACGAGCACTTCTCCTTCACGAGGGTTGTGGGAACAGGGTTTTTCCACATAGACATGCTTCCCTCGCTCTAAGGCAAGCCAGGTACCTGGTGCATGCCAGTGGTCAGGAGTAGCATTGATGAGCACATCGACCTCCTTATCATCCAATACCTTGAAGATATTTTGCTCTTGCTTGGGTTGGTAATCGATCCATTTTTCAAAGTTTTTCGCTGCCTTAGGCATCTGGGACTGCATGGCATCGCAGAGGTAAAGCAAATTGACGTTGCTGCTCTTCAATCCGATGGGCTCGTAAAATGCACCTACACGCCTTCCTAAACCCGCAATGGCCACATTCAATCGGTCGTTTGCACCCATAATGCGGGCATAGGACTTGGGTGAAAAGGCTAGTGAACCTAGGGAGGCTACCCCAAGGGTTGCAACCGTACTTTTCTTAATGAATTCTCTTCTGTTCGATTTGCTCATAGTGGTATTGGCTTCCCTGATTTATTGCAGGGGTTTGATTTTGATGTTTTTGTATTGCACCGCATCTCCATGGTCTTGGAGGAGAATACGGCCTTGTTCGGCTTCGCCAAATTTATTCCAGACCGCATACTTACTGATGGCGACCAGATCTCGGTAGGCTTGTGATCCCCTTTGGTATTCGAGGACTTTGACTCCGTTGAGGTAATGCTCCACTTTATTGTCCGGATAGACTACGACTCTTCCTTGATTCCATTCTCCCGGTTTACGCACAAATCGAGCTTGCTTTTCGGCTTTGATCAGGTCATATAAGGAGGCGAGGGTTCGGTTGCCATCTCTCCCCATCTTGGCATCGGGATGGAGGGCATCGTCCAGGATTTGGTATTCCAGGCCAATGGCCGATCCTGTATTTCCTTCGGAAAGGGTAACAAAGTACTTAACTCCACTATTGGCGCCTTCGCTGATGTTGAAATCAAAAGCCAAATCGAATGCTTTGTACTGCTCGGTGGTGACGATATCCCCGAAGGTCATGGATTCGCTTCCGTCTGATTTTTGGATTTTCAGGATGCCATCTGCGATGCTCCAGCCTTTTTCTGGGAAGGCATCCTTGTAGGCACCCACCCAGCCTTTGCTCGTTTGGCCATCAAACAACAATTTCCAACCTTGGGATTTCTCTTCTGGAGTCAACTCATTTTTGACGGTGCTGACAACAAAAACAGGCTTTTTGAAGGGGAGAGGCTGTAGGTTTTCCGTTTGAACGCGGATATTTTTAAAATGGGTTTTTCTGCCCTCGTCTTCTTTGGATTGGATGCTGTGCACCTGTAATCCAATAAAACCTCGAGCATCTAGGTCATCTACAAAGTAGGCTACCTCTTGGCCATTGACCCAGGTTTTGAGGGTGTTGCCAATGGCTTCGATGCGGTAATGATTCCATTCGCCTAGTTTAAAGGCAGATTTGGCTGAGGGATTGAGGTCCAAAGGATAAAACCATCCCCGTCGGGCTTCGTCATAGATACCTCCCGACCAGGCTCTTGGGGTGGGATCGGCTTCAACTTGGTACCCATAAACTAGACCCTTGCCCTCATTCTTACTGGCATCGAATTGGCCGCGGGCCATAATTCCACTATTGGAAGAGGAATGGCTTATTTTGAGTTCTAATTCGAGGATGAAATCCCCATACATTTCCTCTGTAATCAGAAAGGTATTCCCGGTACCAAAGACGGCCGTACCTTCAATTGTTCCATCTTTCACAGCAAATGCAGCTTTTCCAGCCACGGCTTTCCAGCCATTCAGGTCTTTGCCATTGAAGATCGACTTCCATTTGGCTTCTTGTGCAAGGCTTGGCAGGGCCATAAGGAGGGCCATGCAGGCCATAAAAATGCGCGTATTCATGAAGTTGGGTTTATTGCAATAACAAGTTTTGCACGATTGGACAAAACTCGATTCGAAATCAAGATACAAAAACTAGTTGAAGTGTACGCAAGGAAGGAAGGTTGAATGGCCTGATTTTTTTTCGGGTATTCCCTTTCCTGTTTTGTACTTTTGTGCATGCTTGATTTTAATACCAAAGGAAAGGTTTTCATTACCTGCAAGGACCGTTCGGTAAGTTACTTGGAGCAGGAGATTCGTGAACTGGGTTTTTTCCCTGTAGAAATTAGTCGTACCGGCATCGAGATTCTTGCTTCGCTAGAAGAATGCATGGACCTCAACTTGCACCTGCGTACTGCATCCCATGTCTTGTATGAAATCAAGTCTTTTTACCTCCGCAATGCGGACGATATCTACCGACGCTTTAAGGCCATTCCTTGGGAAGAGTATTTGGATGTGGACGGGTATTTTTCAGTCAACTCGGTTGCCGAGAATGAATCCATCACCACCCCTTTGATTGTGAATGTGAAGGTGAAAGATGCCATTGTGGATCGCTTTCGAGAGTTAAAGGGGAGGAGACCCGATTCCGGTTCGGACTTTTCCGGATTGGTGATTCAAGTCTATTGGAAAGAAACGCAAGCCATCGTCTACTTGAATACTTCTGGGGAAACCTTGGCCAAACACGGGTATCGCAAGATTCCTGGAAAGGCGCCAATGATGGAAGCCTTAGCGGCGGCCACCATTTATGCCTCTGAGTGGAATACACGAGTACCCTTCATCAATCCTATGTGTGGCTCTGGAACCTTGGCCATTGAGGCGGCCTTGATGGCCAGCAAGCGCTACCCAGGTTTGTACCGGGATCATTATTCCTTTCAGCATATTCTGGGATACGATGAAGAGACCTTTCAAGCGAAAAAGCGAAAGTTGGAGAATAAAATCATTGCCAACCCAGGTGTAAAAATCATTGCCTCTGACATTTCCCTTCAAGCGATCACCTTTGCTCGGGAAAATGCGGCTTTTGCGGGGGTAGAAGACCTCATTGATTTTCATACGGGGGATTTTGCAGAAACGGAAATTCCAGAAAAGCCACGTGGGGTGATTCTATTTAATCCAGAATATGGAGAGCGTCTAGGAGATCTGGGAGAGTTAGAGGAAACCTACAAGCGTATGGGGGACTTTATGAAACAAAAATGTGCGGGTTACCGAGGGTATATTTTCACGGGCAATTTGGACTTGGCCAAAAAAGTAGGCTTGAAGGCAAGCCGACGCATCGAGTTCTGGAATGGAACGATTGACTGCCGCTTGTTGAAGTACGACATGTACGCTGGAAAAGGGACTGAATAGGAGGGTTTAGTTGACTCGCATCCATTTCTATTTTTAACCAACATCAATCCTTGAAAATGGGAGTGAAATCAGGTTTTGAGACCAGCAATGGAACGGTGGCGCTTTTTTTTGGAATTGTGAGTACCTTATTGCTTCGCGGTTGAATTTATGCGCCATTTTCTAGCACTTGTATTCCTCTTTAGTTGGCATTTATCCAGCTTTTCCCAAACCCTAACGGGTACGGTACGGGAAAAGGGGACAGGACTTCCGCTACCCTTTGCGAATGTGTTTGTCAACAATACGACCCTAGGATCGGCTACTGATGCGGAGGGGCGATTCCGTATCAGTGGGGAGTTTTCTACTGACATTGAGTTGGTCGCTAGTTTTGTAGGCTATGTCACAGAAGTAAAGGCGATCTCGTTCCGAAAAAAGGGTGAAGTCGAAGTCGATTTTGTATTGGCATTCAATGAATCTAACCTTACCGAGATTGAGCTCAAAGCAAAGCGCGATAAGTCTTGGGATCGGGAACTTCGTCGATTTGAAGATGTCTTTTTGGCCTTAGCCGATGACCCGTATCGCTCGCAAATCCAAATTAAAAACCCTTGGGTATTGGAATTTGAGAATGTAAATGCTGACAAAGGTCCCAATTACCTACAAGCTTCTGCTGCACAGCCCCTGAAGATCACGAACACGGCCTTGGGGTATGAGATCGATTACTACCTAAAGGATTTTAGGGTCATGCGAACAGGTTCCATGTTTTATGGGCAAGTTTTCTACACCAGGTTGAATTCGGCAGATAAAAATAAGATGGCGGAATGGGAAGTGAATCGAGAGGCCAATTACCACAGTTCCTTACGTCATTTCAACTATTCCCTTTTACTCAATTTACAAGATTCCATCCATTTTGAAGTTTATCGGGCGCTTCCAGAGCGACTAGGTCGGGTAAGAACCAATGATTTTAGAGAAGAATTGGGTGAGTCAATTGTTCCAATTGAACCAGATTCAATTTTTCGAAAACCCCTCGGTAATGGGAATTTTCGGATTTATACGACAGATCGTCTTGAAATTCACCATTTGGATAAGGCCTGGAGAAATGACTACTACACCAATGTGTACCATGCCATCAGTTGGATTCAAGCACCTAGCGGATACTACGATGTAGACAAGAAGGGTACCTTGATCAATCCTACTCAACTGGTCCTTTCGGGGTACCTCAGTCGACAACGGATGGCTCGAATTTTACCTCTGGATTTTACCCCTTCCTCGGATCAAGTACTTGCTCAAAATCAAAATGAGGTACTCACCAATCCTGCCATTCAATTCAATCGACTGCGGGAGAAGGCCTGGCTGACGACCAACAAGCCCTATTTCTATCCGGGAGAATCGGTTTGGCTGGGAGGGAAGATGCTCTATCAGGAGCAACAAATTTCGGATTCCCTTAGTCGCGTGCTGCATGTGGATTTGATCAATTCCAAGTCGGAAATCATTCAGTCGGCCACGTTTCCGATTGAAAAAGGGAAGGTTACTGGAGGATTGAACCTGTCATCGGATATGGTTCCTGGAGATTATGCACTGAGAGCCTATACGCATTGGAATCAGAATTTTGGAGTGCTTGATCAATTTGTAGCTCCTTTTCTTGTCCTAGACCCAGGTTTTAAGCCCAAGGCGGAGCAAGTAGCTACTGAATCTTTTCAAGGGGAGATTGCCGTGATGCCCGAGACCTCAGTTGCTGATTCGCTGAGTTACCGAGTGATGGATCTAAAACTGGAATTGTTGGATGAGTTTCAAAATCCGATCGATGGAGAATTTATTCTTTCGCTCACAGATGCGGAAGTCGTATCACAAATTCAAGGAAGGAGTTCCCTAGAGGAGGAGATGAACTGGTTGGATAAGAAGCTTCCGGAGGATTTCAAGTCTACACTCTCCTTTCCTATCGAGTACGGCATTTCGGTGCAGGGCAAATTTACGGCAGACAACAAACGTCGGCCTGCGATCAATCCGATCACGGTAATCCGTGGAGATTTGGAGGATTTTGGTCAAGTTATGACGGATTCTTCGGGTAATTTTTGGGCTACTGGCTTAATTTTTAAGGATACTGCCCAAATCGCAATTGCTGCCTTGGATTCCAAACGAAAACCGTTTGGATCGGTAGAACTCCAAACTTTCCCCAAACCTGTTCCTGTTTCATTCTTTCCGAAGTATGCATATAGCCTAGAACCTTTTCGGAGCGAAATTCCAGTGCTCGATAAATCGGGTGAATACATCTTGCTCCAGGAGTTTGTCAAGGAGGATGAGAAACTTCAAGAAACTCAGGCCAGTCCGATGGATAGATATGGTGAGCCTACCCAACAAGTGAGCGGAGAGGTCCTAGAAAAAGAAACCATGGGTCAAATTTTGGGTCGTTTGGGTTTTAATTTGACCTCCTTAAAATTCAGGAATTATACCTACGGAGAAACAACAGGAAGTCCCTTGTTAATTATCGACGGGTCCTCCTTGCCTTTTATGGAGCCTAACGAGTTTAGGGAGACGCTACTTGGGTTTGAACCTTCTCAACTTACCTCCATCAAAGTGTATGCAGATAATGTCGGTAAATCAATTTTTGGCATGGCCGGCTATGCAGGAGTAATCTCCATTGAGACTAAGAAAGGCTTGATGATAGGCCCGGATTCCAACAAGAAATTTAATTCGGAGGGATTTCAGGTTTTCCCTATTCCTGGATTTACTGAATTTGCTGAATTCATTAAAAACCCTCAAAGCGATCAAATTTTAAAGAAAAAGCCTACGATCTACTGGGAGCCTCAGGGAATTACTACCTCCGGTGTGTTCCAAACTAAAGTAAAGGTACCTTATGGAGTAAAGGCCATCCACGTTTGGGTCGAAGGCATGACTTTGGATGGGCAAGCTTTTTCAAAAATGATCAAATTGGAGTTTTAATACCCACGGGTTTCACCCGCGGTTATTCAAGGGTTGACCCGCCGCGGCGGGTCTTTCCCATTTTATAATTAAGCACAAAAAAAACCGCGGAAATGGCTCTCCGCGGTTTCGTTTTTATTCCTAATTACTGAAGTTGACTGCTGAGGCTCTTTACCTTGTTGCTCAGGTCTAGGATCGCTTTAGCATAGCGGGTATCCCATTCTTCCAATCGGCTTGTATTTTGGATGGCTACCTCGTACTGGATTCCTGGTAGGATCCAGGAGGCATAGCCGGAGAAAGGATCGTTGCATACGTAAAGCGATTTGTACCATTCACCGTAGTACATTCCTTTGGGATCAATCCAGCTTTTTTCCAAACCGATCAACCCGGTGTTGATTTTTTTAAGCTTAGCAGCCGAAAGCTTTTCAGATGCCATGGCGTTCTGAAGCGCATTTTGGTAGCCTTCTGAACTTTCCTCCAGTTGCTTCAAGGCAAGGTCCACCTGATCAAATCCACCAAAGGTGGCATCCATTGCTTTCACATTTTTAACAGCCTGCTCAAAGTGCCCTTTCAAATCTTTGGCATAGCGAGGCACATCGTAGGGAATAATCGTGGCATTCGCTTGACGAATCGCAACTAGCCCAAATACTTGCGCCACAGCACCGCCCATCTTAAAGCTGGGATCAGAAAACTTGCTGTAATAGTGAATATTATCGTAGTTGGAGTGGTAGGCAGTGGGGCCTCCAGAGCCGCCACTCAAGGAAGGAATGCCCACGTGCATGTAGAAGGCGATGTGGTCGGACCCACCACCCAAGTTACCGATTCCTGGCTCTGGGTTTTTTCCTGCCCATATCTCAAACACTGTTTTTGCTGAATCAGGATAGATGACCTCTTTTGAGGCATCAATGATGAGCTTTTTCAAGGTTGGCGCTGCTGAAGCACCAAAATTTCTACCTGAGGCACCCCCGTCAAAGTTCATGTAGGAGATGGCCTTGGCACCCAATTCCTCTCGGATGTGTTCCACCCATTCGGTAGATCCAATCACGCCCTGCTCTTCGGCATCCCAATGTCCAATCAAGATAGAGCGGGAAGGCTTTTGTCCATTTTTATACAACTCACCCAAGGCTTCTGCAAAGGTGAGCAGCATGGCTGTACCGGAATTTGGATCCGTTGCACCAAAGGACCAGGCATCGTAATGGCTGCCCAAGATGATCCACTCGTCAGGATGGTCTTTTCCAATGAAGGTTCCTACGACGTTATTGGCTCGGATAAATTCTGGCTTTTGATCCACCATTACGCGAACCTTCAACTCAGCACCGCCAGTCAATTTGTAAGGGAAAGGTAAGCCTCCTTGCCAGCTATCAGGCACATCTGCGCCTGTCATTCTGCTTAATATTTCTTTGGCAGCTCCATAGCCAATCGGGGTCACCGGGATGGTATGGAAGTCTACTGTTGCCGGATCATCTCGCTTGATTTTTACAGGACCATCCAAGGGTAGGGCAGGACGATTGGGAGTTAGTGGGTCCCCCGTAAAATCCAAGGTCAGCATGGAACCACGTTGTATGGTGGTTTCGTTATAATAAGGGCCTTTGGGATATACATCTCCTCTGGTAAATCCAGAATCTTTGGGGTCGGTGTACACCACCAAGCCGACCATGCCTTGCTGCTCAGCAAATTTGGCTTTGTAGCCACGGAAGTTGCCTCCATAGCGAGCGATGGCAACTTTTCCTTTTAGCGGAACGCCCATCTCTACCAGTTTCATGAAGTCTTCTCGGGTACCGTAGTTGACATAGACGACTTCTGCTGTGACATCTCCGCTACCGGAGAAGGCATTGAAGCCTAGGTGTAGTCTGGGATCTGTGGAGAAAGGATCTTCTACAAGTTCACCTTCTTTTTGAGAAAGCGTAAGCTGCACGGGGCTAATGATTTGTAGTTCAGATTTGCCGGGATGATTGGGCAAATACACATCGTAGGGCCATACTTTCACATCCATGCCTGCTTGAGACATGATTTGCACCATGTAATCTTTTACCAACTCATTTTCAGGGGTGCCTGTAATGTGTGGATTTTTGGTGAGTTCGGTGAGGTGAACTTTAAATTGGTCGTAATTGACTGCTTTGAGATAGTCTGCCTCAAATTTCTTTTGGGCTGCAAGTTTGGATGTAAAAAATCCATCTTGCTGTGCTTGCACACTTAGCGAAAGGAGCGAGGCTGCAGCGAGGTAAAGTAGTTTTTGTTTCATTGGGTAGGTGTATTTCCTGAAATACTTCTTGGGGAACTTTCAAGTTAGAATTTTCCACAAGGAAATAAAAAAGGCCATGGGTTTTTTCCATGGCCTGTGGTTTTAATTGGTTTTCAATCCGGGAGACCTTTCCAAAAACTCTTGGTAAAGTCGGATGTGTCTGTTGGACATTGGGATTCGGTAGCCATCGATAAACACATGGTGGATCTGAGATCTGGTCTCAAATGGATCGCCAGTGGAAACAATGAGGTTGGCACGCTTGCCTGCCTCAACCGATCCGTATTGGTCTGCCACCCCGAATATTTCAGCAGGATTGATAGTGACCGCCTTCAAGGCTTCCTCTTTTCCAAGTCCATAAGCCGCAGCAAATGCTGCGTGGAAAGGCAGGTTTCTTACATTTTCTTCCTCATCGGTACGTAGCGCTACTTTTACTCCAGCTTTTGCAAGAATGCCTGCATTGGCGTAGGGGGTGTCGTAGCGGTCAGATCCTCGAGTAGGGAGATCCTGAATAGGTCCTGTAACTACTGGAATCTTAGCTTTGGCGATTTGCTCGGCTACGCGCCAGCCTTCTGCCACTCCGGTAAAGATGACCTTGATGTTCTTTCCTTCCACCCATTTGATGGCATTCAAGATATCTGAAGCTGAATTTACTTCGATCAAAAGCGATAGCTCACCAGTAATTACTTTGGAAAGCTGCTCCATTTCTGGGTAATAGGTAAGTTCTGCTCCAGACTTTTTAAGTTCTAGGTAGCTTTTCGCATTTTCCCAGATGTCATTCGCTTCCTTCATTGCCTTCTCACCATCTTTCTTGATGTCTTCATCAGATCTTCTGTCAAATCGACCTCGACGACCAGAGCTAGGGAAGGTCATGGCTACTGCTTTGAAGCCACCATACATTTGATCAGGCGTGTATCCATTCAAGTTGATTAGGGCAGCAGTTCCTGGAAATAATCCCCCAGACGGAACAGTCAATACCGTAGTGACTCCAGAAACGCGGGTAACCCCGATGGCTTCTGAATTGGGATTCACGGTAGTCAAGGCTTGCATGTTGGGCGTGACATTCCCTACATCGGCGTAGTCCACTGTTTCAGGGACAGAACTTACTTCCACCAATCCCAAACGGGTACCCCCGTCGATGATTCCTGGATAGATAAACATGCCTGTGCAATCAATGACTTCAGCACCTTCACTAGAGAGGGTGGTACCCACCTGAGAAATTTTGCCGTTTTCTAAAAGTACAGATGTGTTTTTCAGTGTGCCTTTGGTCACGGTGACCACAGTGGCGTTCTTTAGGAGAAATTTTCCATTTCGAGGCTTTACAAACTCCCCGTCGATTTGGGCTACAGCCACCACAGGAAGTAGGGCTAGAAGTGCAGCGCAAAAGCTTTTTAAAATTCGTTTCATAGTTCTTGAATTTTCGGGGTGATTACTGTTTTCCGTTCATAAATGCACCTTGAAATGCTTCAAAGTACTTATCGACATCCTGCATGCAGCGGTGTGCTTCCTCGTTGGCACGTAAGAAAATAGGCTCTACCATTTCAGTAGCAGCTACAAACTGACGCTGATCTTCTTTATCGGCTTTGCGATCGAAATACTTTACACCATCCACAAAGGTCATTTGTGGGACCGCATAAGAAGAAAGTGGATGTCCTTCAAAGATGACTAAATCTGCTTGCTTGCCTACCTCGATGGAACCTACCTTATCCTCGATACCCAATTGCTTGGCAGGATTTAAGGTGATCATGGCGAGAGCTTCCTCGTCGGTCAAACCTCCATAGCGCTGGGTTTTGCCAGCTTCATGGTACAAGTGTCGAATCAATTCAGCAGAGTCAGAATTGATTGAAGTGATTGCACCATTTTTCTGAAGGATGGCTGCGTTGTAAGCAGTGGAGTAGTATACTTCCATTTTGTATGCCCACCAATCCGCAAATACGGAGGCACCCATGGTGTATTCCGCGATTTCAGGAGCTACTTTAAATCCTTCGTTGGTATGTTGGAACACTACCTTTTTGATGTTGAAATCCTTGATCACATTGATCAACATGTAGATTTCATCTGCACGGTAGGAGTGGCAATGAATGATGATTTTTCCATCTAAGATATCTGCAAGTGTCTGAAGACGTTCGCTGTAAGCAGGAGGAGTAACCGTGTTGCCTTTCTGAGCTTTGGCAAGATTGTATTTCTCCCATCCTTTCTTGTACTGGATAGCCTCGTTAAACCCGTTACGTATTACCGCTTCAACACCCATTCGAGAACGAGGTTGGATGCCATTGCCTCTGCCGTGTACACGTGTAGGGTTCTCACCCAAGGCAAACTTGATCGTACGCGGAGCTTCCTGCATGATGATGTCTGCTGGATCTTCGCTTCCCCAACGGTGCTTAAGTGTGGCATTTTGACCACCTACCAAGTTCGCTGAGCCGTGCATGGCATGGGAAACAGTCACTCCACCCGCAAGTGCACGGTAAATTCCTAAATCTTGAGGATTCACCACATCTTTCATGCGGATTTCTGAAGTGATCGGAGCAGACGCCTCATTCACAACATCCAATCCCACGTGTGAGTGGGCATCAATGATGCCTGGCATCACGTATTTGCCAGTAGCATCGATCGCGTTTACACCAGCAGGAGCGGTAAGGTTTTTCCCGATCTGCGTGATAATTCCGTTCTGAACCAATACATCCGAAGATTCTAGGTTGCCTTTCGTGACCGTAAGTACGGTCGCGTTTTTTATCAATACACTGCCTTTTTGGACCTGTGCCTGGGACATCCCAACACCCAATCCTAAAAACGCAGCAAGTAAGTAAATGTGCTTTTTCATGTTTAGTTCGCTTGGCTAGGTGAAGAAAGAGTTGCTTTCACTGGAAAAGAACCCATTTGTGGTACAGACAAGGCGCCTTCCATATTTTTCCCATTGATTTCTCCTGAGATGGTTACCGTAAGGCTCATACCTCCAGCAGCTACATCAAATTCGAAACTTAGGGTTTTACCTGTTAGGCTGGCATTTTTGATTGGAGCAGAGGCCTTTCCAGATCCAGAAGGATCGTCGTAAGTAATGCTTCCTGCCAAAACTCCATTTTCACGCTTCAAGGTGATTTCTCCACCAGAACTTCCTGCTGGTGTCTCAGAGGTGTATTCCCATACTCCCTCTACTTGAACTCCATTGGGAGCAGCTTCAGGCTTAGCGCTTGCAGGTTCAGCCTTTACGGCCTTCTTTTTAACTTCGTAATCAAACACATACCCATCGGCAATCACGTGCTTGATCTGGGTATCTTCCTTAAACAGAGTATCTGTGGTTACTACCAAGTTGGCAAGCTTTCCTTTTTCAAGTGTTCCTGCCATTCCACTGATTCCTAGGATTGCTGCTGGATTTGTGGTCAATGCAGCTAGGGCTGCTTTTGAACTCAAGCCATTGTCAATCATTGTTTTCATAGTCTTTTGCACATCAGTGGCCTTGGCATCTGTGGTGCTGAACCCAAATAAGATCCCTGCCTTTTCCAATTGTGCTGCTTGCTTCAAGGCTTGGTCATAGGCTTCTTTAACGCGTGCATATTGCGCTTTGGTAGCTTCGGTAATACCATCTGCCTTTTGTGCTTTGATTGACTTATCGTCAGGAACCTGCAACTTGATCAATACCGAGGTGCCTGAAGATTTGATTTCATCAATTACAGATTCATAGTTTTCCAATCCAGTAAGCACCAGTTTGAAACCCAATTCTTTCTGTAAGGCTAAAGCGCGGCGAATTTCAAGTTCTGAACCAGCTGTAAATAGTACCGGAAGTTGCTTCTGTACCACTGGCATAAATGCCGTATGAGTAGGGCTAGCCTGAGGTCTTTTCACTCCAGAGTTAGCAGCAAACATTCGCTCGTGATCAATCACTAAAGCTGTGTTTTGGTAGATGTCTCGGAACTTGGCCATGACCCCAGCTAGTGTCGCGGGATACATACCTCTCGAGCTTCTGAAATTTGCTGCAACGGCTGTGTTTACCTTTAAGAAATTATTTGTTTTTGGTTCACCTAATAACACAAGAGCGGTTTTTCCAGGAAGCATGCCTCCATCTGGTACCACTTGGCTCAAGGTAAATCCTGCTTTTCTCCAATCGTCTACTGTGGTGCTGGCTGCAGAATAGGAGTCAGTAGCCATTCTCCATGGAGTGATTCCAGCCACTTCATCGGGTGGGGTAGAAGAAACAAAATCCTTAGTACGTTCCACATCTTTGGGCTTGGTAATACCCATATTTCCTGCACCATCGATAAATCCTGGATAAACATAGAGGGAGTCACCTGCGATTACTTTCGCTTCTTTAGGTAGGGCAATTGCGGCCCCTACACCTAAAATAACGCCGTCTTTGATTAGGATCGTGGCTTTACTTCCTGGGTCTCCAGGAGCCTTAAATACTGTGGCGTTGGTGATGGCATAAGTGCTGGTTACCCTACGTTTGCCCGAAGGATCACTTTGCGCCAAAGCAGATTGGCTGAGCCATCCTGCTACCAACAATCCCAGCATTCCTGCCTTTAAAAATTGTTTGTTCATGCTTGAATTGGTTAAACTTTAGTAAGCAAACTACAAATTGCAAGAAGAGTTCTTGCAAACATTATTTTTACAATCCATTTTAAAGGATTAGTGGTACAATAGCTGGGTAAGAATTCGAATTCAGGTGATGGCTATTGAAACCAAATGTTTATCAAAAATAGAACTTCAAGCCAATTCCCCAAGTCTACATACTAATTTCATTTTTCTAATTCATCTTGTAGGCAGTTCTATGCCAAACCAAAGCTCCGAATTCTCGTTTAGTCTTTAAATTTACAGCCATGAATGCACACGAACTACTTCCCAAAACCGAATTGAAATGCCCCGAAGGATTGGAACTAGTCCTCTTGGGAGGAGGCTGCTTTTGGTGCACGGAAGCTGTTTTCTTACGCTTAGAGGGCGTAAAAGAGGTGGTGCCGGGGTATGCTGGGGGTATAGTCATTCAGCCTACCTATGAAGCCATCTGTAGAGGAACTACAGGGCATGCAGAGGTCATTCAGGTTACCTTTGATCCCAAAATAATAAGCCTTGAGACCATTTTAGCAGTTTTTTGGGCGACGCACGATCCCACTACGCTGAACCGCCAAGGAGCAGATGTAGGACCTCAGTATCGGTCTGCAGTTTTTTATACAAATGACGCCCAAGGAGAAAAAGCGCTGGCACTAAAAGAAGAATTGAATAAGTCAGGAGTATACGCCAAACCTATCGTAACTGAAATTACGCCTTTCACTAATTTTTATTCGGCAGAGCAGTACCATCACAACTATTATGCTTTGCATGGTCAACAGCCTTATTGTCAATTTGTAGTTCGTCCAAAAGTGGAGAAGCTGCAACAGCTTTTTGGAGAACTTTTACTTAAAGACTGATAGAGTTTTCAATTAGGGTTGCCTGAATGCAGTATTGAATTTTAAAAATTGAAGGCTGCTACTAGAGTAACCATTGGTTCCTTCTTATAAATCTCGAAAAAAATGGTAATTTTGAAGAATTTATCCCTTTGGTACTCCAGAGAGATCTGGAAAACTTACAGCTTTTTGTAAGTAAATTAGTGAAGGGGTAGGTTTATCGAATTCCAAAAAAGTCAGCTTACCTAATTTTTAGCTTTAACCATTTAGCCAACAAAAGGACTCATGATCAGAACTAGAGCACAAGAATCCAGAGCAGCCATAGAGCGCTTGTATATTACAATGCGCCATCTTTTTAATCGAGGCAGTTACAAGCCCATGGGAGTGTCTGGTGAAGGCTTGATTCAGGCTTTGATGGTGCTTAGCCCCGAGATCTATGGAAAGTTGACAGATCCTGAGAAAATTGAATTGGATGGCTTACTCTACGTCATGGAGCGCCTTCCAAAAGGAATTGAAGAGTGCCGATTTGTCCGCCTGATCAGTAGGGAGGGATACGAGACATCTCACCTCAAACCCATCGTGCCTCCACGTAGAAAGCGCAACTGTTATCGCTTAGATGAACAGATAATGTATGTGGAGATGACTCGCGGAAGATCAGATATTTATGACATCCTGACTCACTTGACTTTTCTCTACATTGAATCTCGAAAAATCCAACAAAATAGCACGGATCCCAAAGGGAAAATCTCTTCCAATTGGAAGATGTTGGAGGAATTTGTCAAGAAGGAAAAGTTGGGAGAGGAGTTGGAAATAGAAAGTGCTGCCGCATACCTAAGTCATATTATCGGCAGAACTTACGAGGAGACCGTACACACGGTACAGAAGTTTGCCGAGAGCAGCAATTCCAACAGCCTCTTTTCCATTGTTTACCACCTGGGCAAGTTGTCCATGGAAGAATCAAATCAAGGCTTGGATCGAGAAATTAGTTTCTCGGCTACCTTACGCGAGCGGGTAGGCCATCACGTGTATGGGGAACTTTGGGCCAATCGAATCAAGGAAGCACTGTTGGATCGAAACCTAATCCACCGTCCCATTCACATCATCTCTGCCAACATGCATAGCGTGGTCAATACCATTTATGCACACCAAGCTTTGGGTGCTGGAAGTTTTGAAGAGATCGAACAAGTGGCTACCGAGATTTCCATTAAAGCCAAAAATAACCAAGGCAAGAAAATATGGGCTTATGCTGAAAAGCATGGTTTTGTGGATCTTCCCGATGAGTCGGGAACCAATATCGGGGCACAACTCATTGACACGGCTCTAATGGAAGTAGATTCCTTGATTCCAGGTGTTATTTTACCCGAGGAAAATGAAAAACGGCCTGTATTTGTGGTGATGGATTATGCCTTTGGGGAACAAGCCTACGAATGCTTCGATGAGTTGCTGAAGCCCTACACCAAGGATGGGGTGAAATACCCTTTGAATGTGGTGTCCACCTCAATCATGGGGAAAGCGGGAATTCTTCACGGAGGAAAGGGAGATTTGATGGTGCCTACGGCGCACGTTTTTGAAGGTACTGCCGACAATTATCCATTCCGTAATGAATTGAAAAAGTCCGATTTCAAGGGCTATGGTTTGGGAGTGTACGCAGGGTCAATGATCACGGTATTGGGAACTTCCCTGCAGAACCGAGATATCTTGACCTACTTTATGGAATCTTCCTGGAAGGCAGTGGGACTAGAGATGGAGGGTGCACATTACCAAAAGGCCATCCAATCCGCATCCAAAATCCGTGCAAATATCCGGTCCAACATCAAGGTGCTCTATGCCTACTATGCCTCGGATAACCCTTTAGAGACGGGTAGCACGCTCGCTTCAGGTGCCTTGGGGATGGATGGGGTTCGACCCACTTACCTGATCACTTACAAGATCCTAGAGAAACTGTTCAACTAATTCAGAACACTCCATCCCAGTCTACAAGGCTGGGATTTTTTTATTTTTTGTTTTCCACCCGTGTCGAATGCAATAGTTCCAGCCTCCAGCCTCCGCTGGTCCGAATGGCAGAAGCACTTTCGAGCCAATACACTTCTCTTGGGGCACTTCCATCTTTTGTAAAAGTTGCCCAATTGTGATAGGCTACCCAGGCTCTATCTCCAAAAACTTCCGTTTTGATAAATTCGAAACGATTAGTTCGTGTCACTGGGTTGGGATTTTTGCTTCGATCTCCGAGGTAGGTTTTGATAAAATCCATGTCCCAGACTTCTCCTTGCTCGAGCAACAAAAAATCAGGGGTGTAAAAGCGGTCAAGCAATTCCACTCGGTAGCCAGAAAATAAAGAATCAAAAGAATTCTGAATCAGTTCCTGAATTTCCTGCGCTTCATTTGGCTTTGTTGAATTTTGCGCCAGCGCTGTGATTTGAAAAATTAAGGGAAAAAGGAGGGTTAAGGCAATTTTCTTCATAAGTAGAAGTTCTAGGTGCAAGTATTTAAATCAATGCTAGCTTCGGTTGAAAGTTTTATAAACTTAAGATATGGAAAAGTATAGGCACAAAAAAAGTCAGCTAAGCGCTGACTTTTAAATGAGGGATGAAGTAGAACTTACTTAGGTAAAATTACACCTTCTACCACGTGAACTACACCATTGGTTCCTGCTAGGTCAGCAGCAATCACTTTAATTCCGTTGATGGTCACCACGCCATTTTTGATGGCTACAGTCAATTCCTGACCATTCAAGGTTGCAACTTTTTGTCCATCTGTCAATTGGCCAGACAATACGTTGCCTGCCACCACATGGTAAGTAAGGATAGAAGTCAATTTCTCTTTGTTTTCAGGCTTCAATAAATCTTCTACTGTTCCTGCTGGCAAGGCTGCAAAAGCAGCATTGGTAGGAGCAAATACAGTAAATGGTCCTGTTCCACTCAAGGTTTCAACTAGACCTGCAGCAGTTACTGCAGTTACTAGGGTAGTGTGGTCAGGAGATCCAACAGCAATATCTACTACTGTGTTAGAAACTACTTCTTCTACCACTACTGTAGAATCAGCAGTTTCTTCTGCTGTTTCTTTAGGGGCATTACAACTTACAAGGGTAGTGGCCGCGAAGGCTACAAGCGCTAGGGATACTAATTTGATTTTTTTCATTGGTTTAGTTTTTTTTAGTGTTTACAGATACCAAACTAGAAACCCAGGAATAAGTATAAAATAAAAAGAAATCAGTGAGTTAGGACAGAAAAAAGCCCTCTGCTTTGGAATAGCAGAGGGCTGATTTTGATTAATAACCTGATTTCAATGGTGGAGGGCCATCTGGAACGATTCCCTTGTAGACATAGTCCCCTTTCTTTTGCTTGAATTCAGCTTTGATTTCGTTACGCAAGGTTTCATTTTGGTAGAGGTCTACCATGGTCATGGCCAAGGCCTTGGAAGCATAGCCCATGCCCTTGTGACCGATAGACATTCCTACCGAAGCTACGACTGCCCAGGAATGCCAAGGAGTTCCAGTTGGGGCCACTGTTGCTCCCATACGGATAGTAGGTACGACCCAACTCACATCCCCCACATCGGTGCTACCACCCATGCTGTGCTCTTGCGTTTCTTCCATTGGCTTAATTTCAGAAATCACACCCCACTTGTGGTTTGCCATTCGCTTCCTGAATTTTTTTGGCAAAAGCTTGTTCCTCTTCGGTGTAGGAGATAGCTCCCAAAGATTCAATGTTTTTTTGCATGATGGCTGAACCGGTACGGTTCACCAAAATTTCATGCACGCCAGACACCAAAGTAACCTTATGGTCTACGTTGGCCATGATGGCTGCGCCAGAAGCCATTTTTTCTACTTGCTTCCAAACAGGCAATAGACCTTCTCTGCTGGTGTCACGAACCCGAACCCACAGTCTGCTGTAGTCGGGTACTACATTGACTACTTTTCCACCGTCTTGAATATGGTAGTGAATGCGTACGGTAGGCTTGATGTGCTCTCTGTAGTAGTTGATTCCATTGGTATACAATTCAAGGGCGTCGGAAGCAGATCTACCATTCCAAGGATCACCGGAAGCATGTGCAGTTTGTCCGTTAAATTCCACCAAGAAGTCTACCAAGGCCAGTCCTTTTTGAACTTCTGTCTTGGTTTCGTCTGCAGGGTGCCAGTCCATCATGATGTCTACATCATCCATCAAGCCTGCTCGGATCATCCATAGTTTTCCGAAATATTTTTCTTCTGCAGGGGTTCCATAAAAGCGAATGGTCCCTTTAAGTTGACCAGATGCAATCAGGTTTTTGATGGCAGAAGCAGCTCCTAAGGAGGCTACACCAAAAAGGTTGTGTCCGCAACCGTGGCCTGGAGCCCCAGCGTGGAGTGGGCTTTTGAAAGGGACTTTGTTTTGAGATAGCCCAGGTAGTCCATCAAATTCACCCATAATACCGATGATTGGAGCTCCAGAACCGTATTCTGCTACGAAAGCAGTAGGAATTTCCCCTACACCACGGGTAACTTTGAAGCCCAATTTTTCTGCGTAAGCGGAGAGTGCTGCAGAAGATTGCGTCTCTTGGAATGCGATTTCTTCAAATGACCAGATCTTATCGCTGAGTTCGGTCATATCCGCAAATTGTGCATCGATGGTTTGTTGGACAGATTGCTTGAGGGGATCTGCTTTGGCTGTTCCTTTTTTCTGAGCAAGGAGGGGTTGTCCAAGCACAAAGAGAACAAGGAGGAGGAGGGAGGTTCTTTTCATAACTTAACTAGAATAGGGGTCAATTTGAATAAGTAAGATAAGAAGGGTTTTGGAATCCCTAAAATTTAATTGATGAGAGGTCGTTTTTCACTTGGATTTGATGGATGGGATTTGATACATTTAAACCAAAAGATTTCTAGTAAACAGCCAATACAACAACAATTATGAATTTTCACTTTTTTTCTGACTTTGAGTCAATGAGTAAACAGGGCTTTGAATGGATCAAGGAAGCGGTAAATAAAAAGCCAAACCTTTTGTTCTGTGTGGCAAGTGGTGGGTCTCCTTCAGGGAGCTATGCCAAACTAGCGGCGTACAAGCAGCAGCATCCAGATTTTGGTTCAGCCTTGCGGGTAATCAAATTAGACGAGTGGGGCGGCTTAGAACCCAATTCTCCATTTACTTCTGAATTGGATGTGCAGCGGAAGTTTGTGCAGCCCATGGGAATTTCACCCGAACGCTACTGGACTTTGGACCCCTATACTCAGGATCCGGAAGGAGAATGTGCAGCCATGGAGCAGGTTTTGGAGCGAGATGGCCCCTTGGATATTTGCATTTTGGGCATTGGGGTGAATGGGCATATTGCGTTGAATGAACCAGGAGAGGAACACCAACTTCCCTTTCATGTATGCCAACTCGCTGAATCGACTTTAGCCAATGGCATGCTGAAAACCTTGCAGCAGCCTCCAAGTTTTGGAATGACGATAGGCCTCCGAGGTATATTACAGTCTAAACTCATTTTACTTTTTGTTGCAGGATCAGGCAAAAAAGAGGCTTTCGAGCAGTTGAAAGAGCAGCAAGTACGGGGTCAATTTCCTGCATCCTACCTTTGGTTGCATCCCAATGTGCAGGTGCTAGTGGATCAAACAGCCGTTTAAACTGTTACTATCTATATTTATGTGTTTGATAGCGAAGGAGATACTTGCCTTTTATTAAAAAAATAAAGTTGATTTATTGCGGATAAGTTCCGTTTTTCTACCTTTGCACCACTTCAAAAGTGAAGGGAAACGGAGTGGTAGTTCAGCTGGTTAGAATGCCTGCCTGTCACGCAGGAGGTCGCGGGTTCGAGTCCCGTCCATTCCGCATCGATTTAAAGTACTACAGACTGATTCGTTCGTCTTTTCATTGAGGTAAGTTTATTCTTGCCGTCACTAACCTTGGAGTGGTAGTTCAGCTGGTTAGAATGCCTGCCTGTCACGCAGGAGGTCGCGGGTTCGAGTCCCGTCCATTCCGCATCAAAGTCCCTAAGAAATTAGGGACTTTTTTGTTTTGGATATCTTTGTCTATAGATGGGTTCTTTCTTACCTTTTCATTTTTGCTGACCATTCTTATTTTTTCTAGAATCCAGTATGCACCAAGCCACTTTGCCAACCTCTATTTCCTTCAAAATTTCCATCGGGGATAAAGACTTATCCTTATATTTGTTCTTCAAAAATTTACGAAAATGGTCTTAGAATTTGAAAAACCCATTGCTGATTTAGAGCAAAAGTTGCAGGAGATGAAAGAGTTGGCGAAGGGGAGAAACATCGACCTAAGCAAGGATATTACTTCATTGGAAGGTAAAATTTTGGCCTTGAAAAAGGAAACCTTTGCAAACCTGACGCGCTGGCAGCGGGTACAACTTTCGAGACACGCAGAGCGGCCTTATGCCTTAGATTACATCTACGAAATCACCAACGATTTTATTGAATTGCATGGAGATCGCAGCGTGAAGGATGACAAGGCCATGATTGGTGGATTAGGAGATATAGATGGCCGTACGGTCCTATTTATTGGGCAGCAAAAAGGCAGAAATACAAAACAACGCCAAGAGCGAAATTTTGGCATGGCCAATCCAGAAGGATACCGTAAGGCGCTCCGTCTGATGAAAATGGCAGAAAAATTCAATAAGCCTATCATTACCCTCATTGACACTCCGGGTGCATTCCCAGGTTTGGAGGCAGAAGAAAGAGGTCAGGGGGAGGCCATTGCACGAAATATCAAGGAGATGTTTATGCTCAAAGTACCGGTGATTTGCATCATTATAGGTGAAGGTGCATCTGGTGGGGCTTTGGGAATCGCAATTGGAGATAAGGTCTACATGTTGGAAAATACGTGGTACTCCGTGATTTCCCCCGAATCTTGTTCTTCCATTTTGTGGAGGTCTTGGGACTACAAAGAACAAGCAGCTGAGGCATTGAAGTTGACTGCTACAGACATGAAATCCAATGGTCTAGTGGATGACATCATACCCGAACCACTTGGAGGAGCCCACAAAGACCTCAAAGGGATGGCAAAAACCTTGAAGCAAGTAATCAGCCAGGCCTTGAAAGAGTTGGATGCCATCGATGCGGACCAACGTATTTCCCAGCGTATTGACAAGTTCTGCGCAATGGGTGTGGTAGTTGAATAAGAATTGATTCTTTCTTGATTCCCTTTCAACTATCTGCAAGTCCTACAAGTGGGTAGAATGGACAGTTTCTCAGTGCAATAAATCATTTACATGGAGCTTTTCACCGTAGATACAGGATTTTTTAAATTGGATGGAGGAGCCATGTTTGGTGTGGTGCCTAAATCCATTTGGTCTCGGACCAATCCTGCGGATGAAAACAACCTCTGTACCTGGGCCATGCGTTGCTTACTCGTTTCAGAGGGCAATCGATTGGTCTTAATCGATACTGGAATAGGGGACAAACAAGATGCGCGCTTCTTTTCACATTACTACCTGCATGGAGATGCTAGCCTAGAGAAAAGTTTGCGGCAGCTCGGGGTGCATCCTACCGATATCACCGATGTTTTTTTGACGCACCTGCACTTTGACCATTGTGGAGGGAGTGTAAGGTATGGATCCCACGGACAATTCGAATTGACTTTCCCAAGGGCCAAGTACTGGACCAATCAAGATCATTGGAACTGGGCAACGGTTCCAAATCCAAGAGAAAAAGCTTCCTTTTTGGAAGAAAATATCCTTCCCTTGCAAGAGCATGGAGTACTCAAATACCTCGACCTAGCCACTAAATCCTTATTTCCAGAGTTTGACTTCCTCACTATGGATGGGCATACGGATAAGCAAATGCTCCCCAAAATGCAGTACAAAGGACATACACTGGTGTTTATGGCCGATTTACTGCCTTCTGTGGGACATATTCCTTTGCCCTATGTAATGGGCTATGATACCCGACCTTTACTTACCCTGCAGGAGAAGCAGCAATTTTTGGAAGAGGCAGCGGAAAACCAGTTTGTGCTTTTTCTAGAACACGATTCGGTGAATGAGTGCTGCACCGTAAAAATGACTGAAAAAGGAGTGCGTGTAGACCAAACCTTTCGATTAGATGAACTCTAAGCCGAGTATAGGTCTAGCCCTTTCTGGTGGAGGGGTAAGAGGAATTTCCCATCTCGGTGTGCTCAAGGCACTCAATGAAGTGGGGATTTTTCCAAATCAAATCAGCGGGAGCTCTGCAGGAGCCATTGTTGGGGTCATGTATTGCCAAGGATATTCCCCCGATGAAGTATTGAAGATTGTTATTGAAACCAATTATTTCAAATTGATGCGCCCAGCCATTTCTTGGAAGGGCTTATTCAATCTGGATAGCCTGGCCGAACTCTTGAAAACTTACCTGCCTGTGGATGAGTTTTCTGCATTAAAAACTCCTCTGATTGTTGCTGCAACAGATATTGGGAAGGGGGAAGTAGTATATTTTAATCAAGGGCAGTTGATTGAGCCGATTCTAGCTTCTTCTTGCATTCCAGGTATGTTTGAGCCTATCGAATACGATTCCCGTTACCTGGTAGATGGAGGAGTGTTGAATAATTTGCCTGTTGAACCCTTAAAAGGGAAAAGTGACCTTGTCATCGGGGTCAATTGCAATCATTTGCCAGAACTAGGAAAGGTGCGCAATGTGAAAAACCTACTCGAACGGGCGGTCATGATGAACTTAAATTTCAATGTGTATACCCGAAAAGGGGCTTGTGACTATTTCATTGAAGCACCTGGATTGGGTAAATACGGTGTTTTTGATTTGAAAAAAGCTCCCGAACTATTTCAAGCGGGCTACGAACAAGCTATGCGCGTGATCGAAGCCAATCCCTCATTAATTCAACTAAATTCTTAATTCTGTCTCCTTATGATGAAGTTACTTTCGCGTTTTATTTTCTGGGTGGCTGGATGGAGCTTAAACCACAATTGGCCAGCAGGTGTGAAAAAGGCAGTTTTGATTGCTATTCCACACACGTCCAACTGGGATCTTTTATACGCTAGAGCCGCCTTTTATCTAATGGATATTCCTGTCCGCTTTACGATAAAGAAAGAAGTGATGGTAGGCCCTTTGGGTTGGCTATTGTCTGGATTAGGAGCGATTCCTATTGACCGTAAACGGATTCCTGGCGGTAAGAAGCAAACCTATACAGAGGCCATGGTCCAAATGCTGAATGATCGAGAGGATTTGGTGGTGATGGTAACCCCAGAAGGAACTAGAAGTGCAGTAACCAAATGGAAATCAGGATTTTATCATACGGCACTTGGAGCAAATGTGCCTATTGTGATAGGCTATTTGGATTACAAAAAGAAAGAAGCAGGCATCGGACCTTGTATCTATCCAAATGGGGACATGGATGCTCAAATTGAGGAATTGAAAGCCTTTGGTAAGACCGTGGTGCCCAAATATCCTGAAAAAGGGATTCGTTAAAAAAAGACGGAAGGGGTTAGAAGGGATTTAGGTCATTAATCCCCTAATTTCTTGCGTTGACCTACCCATTTTTTCTTTTTGGATTACCATCCCAGACTAGGCGAAATCCCACATTTGAGGTTCCTGAGTCGTAGGCTTGACCTTGCCTTGCTGCCGGTCTGTAATTGGTGCAGTAATTGGATGCACATAAAAAGGACCCTCCCTTAATGACCCGTTCCATCGCATAAGGGTTGCTTGGATTGTAGCATGGATTCATGCCTGCATCTAGCTTGGCAACTTTGCCTGCGGTGCGTGCATGCTTGAGCGCATCGAACCAATCCGAAGTTAATTCCCATACATTCCCAATCATGTCGTAGGCGCCATAGGCATTGGGAGGGAAGGATTGCACAGGAGCCGTAGAATTAAATCCATCCTTACCCTCATCTTTTGAAGGGAAATTCCCTTGGAAGGTATTCGCGAGGTAGATGCCTCCGGGAGCAAATTCATCGCCCCAAGCAAATTTTTCTCCATTCAACCCACCACGTGCTGCAAATTCCCATTCGGCTTCAGTGGGCAATCTTTTACCCACCCAATCGGCATAAGCTAGGGCATCCTCGTAAGCGATGTGTACTACAGGATGATTTTCTCGACCCGCTAAATCACTTTCCGGACCTTCTGGATGCCTCCAATTGGCACCTTTTACCCATTGCCACCAAGCAGAAATGTCATTGAGGGAAACAGGTCTGTTAGGAGCAATAAATACCATCGAACCGGGAGCAAGTTCCTCTTCCGATAATTTAGGGGTGTTGGGTGGCAATTGTTTTTTTAATTCCTCCCATGATATGGGGCGTTCAGCTACTGTTTTATAGCCTGTGGCCTCAACAAATTTTTGAAACTGCGCATTGGTGACTTCTGTGGTTTCCATCCAAAAGCCTTCAACTCGTACTTGTACAGCGGGTTTTTCTGCTGCATAAGCATTTGGATCATCGCTTCCCATGATCAATTCACCGCCTGGAATCCAAACCATGTTCTTTTTGGAGGGGATTTGACTAGCTGAAATGCTAGTTATCCGTTGATTCGGATTTTCAGCCGCTTTTGAAATGCACCCAAAACATGCAAGCAGTAGTCCATACAAAAAAAGTGCTGTCCAAGTATTCATGCTCTAAAATAAGTAGGAATATCTTTCAGAAAAAATGAGAAGAGTTACTTAGGCATCCATTGCATCCAACTTTGCTTGAACTTTTCTCCGTAGCTTATTGAATACCTGTGCACGTTCCTTTGATCCAGCACCACTCATAAGATTTGATCTTTTGATTAGGTTATTCATATTTCTAAATACCTCCTCATTAAAATCCTTATCCGTGGAACCTACAAAGTAGAGTATGCTATGGTTGAGGTAGGTGATTTTGGTATCTCCAATTTCAGCAAGTAAGGTATTGTCTCCAGAGATAATATCATTTTGATAGAGCCGATATTCCCCAAAATCTGGATTGGTAACTTGGCCCAACAAAGATTTTTGTCCATCTGAAGCCATCTTTTCAAGATGATCTACCACTTCCAAGAGGCTACCATAGATTTGTTTGGTTGTTTCTGAATCCTGGATCAAGCCCAATTCATGATAGGTTTCAATCTGCCTTAATGTGGTGTTTAGGGTGTCTTTATTCCAGATTTCGGTACTTGGGACTTTGGTATACGCGCGAAGAATTCGTTTGGCTAAGATTTCATAACCGCTTAGGTACTTGGTATCCAAACAAAATTTCTCAAGTTGCTGCTCACCTGGAGGTAGGATAGAATTTGTCCAAAAAAAGAATTTAAAGCTGGCAAGGATCGGATGGAAAAAATGATGAAAGGGCGGCAAATCTTTGATTAAAAAATAGAGATGTCTTTTGGGATAACTATTGATGTAGTAGAGTTGCTTGACCATCTCTACCAGCCAATGCGCTAGGGCATCTTCTCTAGGTGGGGAAGAGGTGGACTTGAATAAAATGGAATCATTTTTTAAGCACAAAAACTCATCCAAGGAGATGTTAAACCCCTGGCATAGCAAACTGATTTCGTCGAAATCCAAGAGTTTTTCTCCTCGTATCCGTCTATAGGCACTATCTAGACTCACCTTGAGTGTGGCTGCGACTGCCGCAGCTAAGGAAGAATAAGGAGGAACTGTAGGCTTTAGCCGTTGAAAAAACTGGGCTTGTGTATTCATAAAAAGTCGATTCAAAAAATAACAAATCAAAAAAAAATAATTTGTCAAATAAATT
>CAJBER010000216.1 GCA_903952135.1 uncultured Algoriphagus sp. | reverse complement strand
GGAATCGGCTACCACTACGGCGGCATTGAGCCATTTACTTACATACAAGATCTCCTGGCTGTGAGTTCGCAATCCCTGCACATAGGAAGAAGTAACAGGTAAGTCCAAACTGTCTAAAGATGTCTTCTCCCGTTCCCTTCGCTGTATGGCTTTGCTCGTTAAAAACTTGCTTGGATTGGCTAAGGAAAATTCCTGCTGGGGCTTGTATTTGAAAAAAACGGCATAACGATCCTGAGCCATCCCAACCTCGGACCCTAAAAATGCAATTGCAAACAGGAAAAAATAAGATAAAAAGGAGATTCGTAACATAAGTTATTCACTTGAAATACCCAGAAGCGTTCCCAAGATACCAAATCTGAGGCAGTTGAGCACAAAATCAAGCCATTTGGCTTTAAGGCTATCCACCTAAACGGGAAAACATGTTTAAAGATGCGCGGGATCCAAAGCCTAAGGGAAATACTTGGGGCTATTGGCAAGCTTCCTTACCTTCGTACTCTCAAACTTGAAAAGCCATGGCTCTGAAGACAAAAGTGAAGATCAACCGAATTACCAACTTAACCGATGCGCGCTACTGCTCTGGAATGTATGTAGACGTCTTGGGATTTTCTTTGGAAGAGGGATCTCCACACTACGTCTCTCCTAGCCAATTTCAAGAGATCACGGGATGGATTTCAGGTGCTGACTATGCTGCAGAGTTTACGGAGTCAGATGCCTACACCATCGAAAGAAAATTGGCAGACTATCCTGGAATTAATTGGATTGAATCGAGTGATTTAGATACCCTAATCCAACTCAAGAACCTTGGAAAGGAATTGATTTACCAGGTGAGCATGGAAGAAATTGAATCCATAGTCCCAAAAATAGAACTCCTGAATCAACATCAAATTACCTTACACATCACTTCAACTGAAAATACACTAACTATTGATAATAAAATAGTTATCGAAAAATTAGCGAGTAATGTAAATCTTTTTTTAGGTTTCGGAATCCATCCAGAAAATGCAAGTATGCTATCTGAAATCCCTGGACTTGTGGGTTTGGCACTGGATGGAGGGGACGAGATCAAACCCGGTCTGCGAGACTTTGATCAGCTAGCCACTATCTTAGAAAATCTAGAACTCGCCGATTAAAACAATCCCAGGAGTAAGTTCTCCACCATTCTCCTCAACTATCCCAAAGATCAGTCAAGCGATACGGACTTTGTGAACCGGTAAAGAAAGTGCCATCCACAAATCGATGCTGGGTTCCAATAACTTGAAGTTGGGCAAGATCATCGCTATCCAAAATCAAGGTAGCTGCTGCGAAATTTTCGCCAATACGCGCCTCATTTACAGATTTAGGAATAACAGCGATATCCCGAGCGATGGACCAAGCAATCAAAACTTGACCTACACTAGCTCCATTCTTTTGAGCGATAGCCTTGACCACTGCATCTTCCAATAATTTGGGATCCTGCGCATGCTTTTCTGCACGAGAGTCAGGTGATCCCAAAGGGGAATAGGCGGTTACCAACAGCCCATTTTCTTTGCAAAAGGACACCAAGGGCTCTTGAGGCAAATAGGGATGAAGTTCGATTTGATTCATCTCAGGGCGCTGACCGCCTACTGCAAAAAGTTCGTTGAGTTTGGCTTGGTTGAAATTAGATACCCCGATGTGCTTGGCAAGTCCACTTTGCTTTTGGTCTTGCATGGCTCCCCAAGTTTGGCTCAAGGGCACATCCTGATAGGTATAGTATTCTTCCCGCTGCGTAGCAAAGCCTACTCCTGGCTTGTAAGCAATAGGCCAATGAACCAAATAAAGATCAACGTAATCTAATCTTAGGTCATCTAAGGTCTTTTCCAAGGCAGGCTTCACATCCTCAAGACGATGTGCATTGTTCCAAAGTTTGGAGGTCACAAAAAGTTGGTCCCGCTTCACGAGACCTTCTGCTAGCGCATCAGTAATCCCCTGCCCCACTTCCCGTTCATTTTGATAGATTGCTGCACAATCTATGTGTCGATATCCGGCTTTAATTGCCCAAAACACTGCTTTTCGAACCTCTCCTGGTTTACTTTTCCAGGTTCCTAATCCAAGAATTGGAAGCTGATCGCCATTGTTAAAAGCTAAAGTTTTCATCGTAGTAAAAATTTATTTCTTGTAAGTAAACGTTTCGGGCTCAATCAAAGGTCAGCTTTTTTTTCCAAATACTTTTGAAAACGATTCATCACCCACAGGTGAAGCCGAGCCTGGGTGTTGATGTAAATAAACCACGGCAAACGGGGAGCAAATTCATGAATCGCTGAAATGATGTATTTGCTTTCAAGCACCTCACGAAATTCCAGCCATCCGTAATCGTATCGTTTGACTAGCCAGCCTCCCGTGATGTAAAACAATTGCCTTTGGCTATCGCTGCGATCGGGTATATGGGTCAATTCCAGCATGGGCTTCTTGCCCCAGAGCAAATGAAACCCGAGGACATCCGTGTCGTGGACCTTGCCTCTAATGATATAACGAAAGAAAAAAGGAAGCCATAGTGCATAGCGATAGGCTACCCATAGTGCATCGTGCCCTCCAAGATTGGTCATCCGCTGCAAGGACCTCACTGTATTCTTTAAGCCTTTCTTGTACTTGAAAGCCGGTAATTTTGGACGTTCCTGAGTAGTTAAAGCCACTTTTACTGCTTCCTCATAATCCAAATACACCAACTCTTTTTCTTTAAACGCATGGGCAGGATTGACCACCAAGGTATGTTTCAAACTTTCCACCAAGGGAGACACGAGTTGGGGAGGGGTTTCTCCAAACAGACCTACCCAGAACTTGGAAAAGCCCAAGGAGAAAACGGGAACTGAAAAGATGAGCCGCTTTTTGCCCATCACTTTTGCCG
>CAJBER010000215.1 GCA_903952135.1 uncultured Algoriphagus sp. | reverse complement strand
TTGGAGGCCCTCAAAAAAGCAGGGGTTCGCTCCATCAACGTCAGTTTGGATACCTTGCAGCCGGAGAAGTTTTTCAAACTAACCCGTCGGGATCAGTTTTCTCAGGTGTGGGACAACATCCAACTCCTGCTTCAATCCGGTTTCCGAGTCAAACTCAATGCCGTAGCCCTTCACGGAATGATTGAAGAGGAAGTGGGAGACTTTGTGCAGCTCACGGAAAAGTTGCCCATCCATGTGCGATTTATTGAATTTATGCCCTTTTCGGGCAATCACTGGCAAAGTAAGCAGGTGGTGACCGCCGCAGCCCTTCTCGAACTCATACAACCTCGATTTGCTGTAGTCAAATTGGACGATCAGCAGCACGATACAGCCAAAAAATACCAAGTACCTGGTTTTACAGGCACCTTTGCCTTCATCACCACCATGAGCGAGCACTTTTGCGGCAGCTGCAACCGCCTTCGACTCACTGCGGATGGTAAAATCAAAAATTGCCTCTTTGGTAAAGAAGAATTGGATCTCCTGGGAGCCCTGCGAAGGGGAGAGGAGGTAGAGTCGATCATTCGACTTTCCCTATCCAGAAAGCATGCCGCTTTGGGAGGTCAGTTTGGTGCGGATTACACGCAAGCCAATCCAGAAGCCATCGAAAACCGCAGCATGATCAGCATAGGAGGATGATGAAAGAATTTGTAGCTGTTCAAGAAGCCAAAGAAATCCTCAAAGGCCTTTCCCTTTCTGGGGGAAAAGTGCAGATGCCCTTGCAAAAAGCACTGGGATATTGGACAGCCAGCCCCATCTATGCGCCCATGCAGGTGCCCTCCTTTGACAATTCGGGAATGGATGGCTATGCCTTTGCTTGGGCCGATGGGGGAGATAGCCGGCAGTTGGCACAAGTGGTGCAGGCAGGGACATTCCCATATTTTACACTGCAACGGGGAACTGCCGTTCGGATATTTACCGGGGCGCCTGTTCCCAAGGGTGCCGATACTATCGTGCAACAGGAATGGGTTCGAGTGGAAGCAGAACGACTATTTTTTGAACTTGAAAAATTAACCCAAGGGATGAACCTTCGCCGGGCAGGATCTCAATGCAAGCAGGGGCAGTTGATTCTTCAAGAAGGCACACGCATTACCCCAGGAACAATTGGGCTGTTGGCTTCTCTGGGAGTCGAGGAGGTTTCTGTTTTTGCAGCGCCTCAAGTAAGCATCATCCTCACTGGAGATGAGGTGGTGGAGGTAGGGCAGGCCCTGCAGCCTGGACAAATCTACAATGCCAATGGGCCCGCTCTTCTGGGTTACCTGAGTCAATTTGGAATCTATGAAGTAAAGATTTATAAAGTGAAGGATGATCCCAAAGAGGTGATTCGGGTTATTGGAGAAGCGCTAGCCTCCTCCGATGTGCTACTCCTTACCGGTGGGATTTCGGTAGGCGATTTTGACTTTGTGAAGGAAGGATTGGCCGAAAATGGGGTAGAAACCTTGTTTTACAAGGTTAAGCAGAAACCTGGAAAGCCACTTTTGGCGGGAATAAAAGAAAATCAGTTGGTATTTGCGCTCCCGGGCAACCCTGCTTCGGTGCTGACCTGCTTCATGCAGTACGTGAAGCCGAGCCTAGGACAGTGGATGGGAAATCCAGCCGCTTGGGAGCGGCCAAGTACTTACCCTTTGGCCACCAACTGGGAAAAGCAGGTGAAGTTGGCCGTATTTCTTAAAGCGCGTTTGGTAGCAGGTCAGGTGGAGGTGATGCCTGGGCAAGAATCCTTCAACCTCCTTTCCTTTGGATCGGCAGATGGCCTGATCGAGATTGGAGAGGATCAACAAGCATTGAAGGAAGGAACTCTGGTGTCGTTTTATCCCTGGTAACATGGAAAATTGGGACTATCTCTTGTATCTGTTGATGCCCTTTGCGGCCTTTATGTATGCTGCCGTAGGACACGGAGGAGCGAGTAGTTACTTGATGATTTTGGCTTTGATGGGCTTTGCTCCGCAGGAGATCCGTCCTTCGGCTTTGATCTTAAACGTATTTGTTTCCCTGATTTCATTTTTGAACTACCGGAAGGCAGCAGTCTTCCCCATGCGGCTATTCCTTACTTTGGTTATCTTCTCCGTTCCGGCAGCCTACCTTGGGGGGCGAATTTTATTGGATGCCACGATCTACAAACAGGTGCTTGGGGTATTGCTTCTTTTTCCAGTGCTGCGATTTGCAGGGCTTTTCCCCGTATCTGCTCAACCCAAATTCACGCAGCAGCCCTGGATGGTTGCTATCCTCGGAGGAAGTATCGGCTTGCTTTCTGGGATGATTGGCATTGGAGGAGGAATTATTCTTTCGCCGATCCTTCTGCTTTTGGGATGGACCAGTGTGAAGGAAACAGCCGCAGTCAGTGCGCTCTTTATTTTCGTGAATTCCATTGCTGGATTTCTAGGTGCTTCTGTATTTCAGGTGGAGTTGAGCCCCCAACTGTGGATGATACTTCCGCTTACTGTGGCCGGCGGTGCGCTTGGCGCCTATTTCGGAGCCAAAAAATGGAGCCCCAAATTCCTGACCTACCTCTTGGCTTTTGTGCTGGCTTTTGCAGCATTGAAACTGATTTTTGGGTAGTGGATAGAAGGCTATGTAGAAATACGATTGAAATAAAGTAGAAATACCCGCCGCGGCGGGCAGCTCCGTGAAATAATAAAGAGAAATAAGATCGAAATAGACTTCGCTTCGCTTCGTGAAAAAATAAAGAGAAATAATATAGAAATAAAGTAGAGATAAACTTTGCTTCGCTCCGTGAAATATCTTGGAGATCATTTCAATTTTTTATTTCACCGAGCCTGCTCGGTTTATTTCTATTGTATTTCAACAGTATTTCATTTCAAGACTACTTCATCTTGGTACATTGTACTTTGTACTTGGTACTAGTTTTCTATCTTTAAAAAAAGTTTAAACCCCATGCCAGATCGAATTCGTCTCAAAGCCTTTGGAATGCTCGCTGAAAAAATAGGCGCAGATTCCCTTGAAATCGAGAACCCTGGTTCCTCGGAGACGCTTAGACGGCTATTGCTGGAGCAGTTTCCTGCGCTCCAACCCCTTACCTTTCGCATGGCGGTGGACCGAAAACTCATACAAGCAGAAACCGATATTTCTGCAGGACAAGAAATAGCTCTTTTACCCCCTTTTTCCGGAGGATGATCATAAATAGATTTGAAAGGCAAGTAATTTTGCCAGGCTTTGGTCAAGAAGGCCAAGCCAAGCTCAAGCAGTCTTCCGTGCTCGTCATCGGCGCTGGTGGACTGGGTTGCCCAGTTTTACTGTACCTCGCCGCTGCAGGGGTAGGAAGAATCGCCGTGGTCGATGGGGATGTCATTTCCCAATCCAACCTCAATCGCCAAGTGCTCTACGGAGAAAAGGATCTGGGGAAAAATAAAGCCGACACAGCCATTCGCTACTTTCAAGAAAAGTACAGCGACATCCAATGGACGGCGATCCCAGAATACATCACAGTAGACAATGCCCAAGCCCATATATTTCACTACGACCTAGTCATCGATGGCTCGGATAATTTTCCCACCCGCTACCTGGTTAACGATGCCTGTGTGCTTCTCAAAAAGCCGCTCGTCTATGGGTCCATTTACCAGCACGAAGGGCAAGTTTCGGTGTTTAATGTAGGTAGCCATCCCTGCAATTACCGCGATGTATTTCCCAATCCTCCCGCTCCTCAGGAAATTCCTAACTGTGCAGAAACGGGCGTACTTGGGGTGTTGCCTGGGATCATTGGAAATCTGATGGCTCTGGAAGCAATCAAGGTGCTGTCTGGTCTCGGGAAGCCACTCAGTAATAAATTACTTCTTTTTAATAGCCTAGATACCCAGTTTCAGGAACTAGAAATCCAGCCTAATCCGGCAAGTCAATCCGCTATTCCCACTTCTTGGAATGAGTTTCACCAGAGGGATTACGCTTTAGGGGTTGAAGGAGTGCAGCAACTCACCTGGAACGAGGCGATGAAATTGATGGGGCAGGAGGTAGCCTTTGTAGATGTGCGCGAACCAGGGGAAGAGCCCCCACTGGTATGTACCGGTTTGGTCAAGGTGCCTTTTTCCACCCTATCCAATGAACTGGATCGCTTTGAGGAGGCGGAGGAGATTTTGTTTTTCTGTCAAAGCGGGGCACGGAGTCAAAAAGCAGCGCAGCTCCTCCAGCAAACCTATCCCGATAAGAAGATTTTCTCCATTCGTGGAGGCATCAACGCCCTTAAATCGTAATTGAGCCATGGAAAAGGTACGCAGCCCCAAGAATATATTCGTGCAAGGCCCCATCTTAGCCGAGAAGATCGCCCAGTCCATCGCCAATCATGCCACCAAAACAGACATTGGAGGGCACTCTATTTTTTTAGGTCAAATCCGTGCCGATGAAAAGCCAGAAGGCAAAGTGATCGCCATCGAGTACACCTGCTACGAGGAAATGGCCCTAGAAAAAGCATTCGAAATCCGGGAAGATATCTTTGCGAAGTACCCCTTGACTTGCATGCACATTTACCACAGCCTTGGGGAGATCAAGGTGGGTGAAATCTGCCTGTTTGTCTTTACCTCTTCCAAACACCGGAAAGCAGCCATGCAGGCCTGCGACGAATTGGTAGAGCGAATCAAAGCCGAACTGCCGATCTGGGGTAAAGAAATCCTGGATTCTTCGGCCACCCAGTGGAAGGTGAATACCTGATTTGGTAGGGATTTATTGTCCCCGTAAAAAAGCCTTGAACTCGTCCGTATTGAAATTGCTCATCCCTTGCTGGTAAAAGACGATTTTCCCTTCCTTGTTCACCACGAGGGTGGTGGGGATGGATTCGCTTTGCAAACTCTCGTTCAATCCATAACTGGCATGGACTACTGGGAAGGTCCAACTTTTTCCCTCCATAAAATCTTGACTTTTCTGCTTGTTTTCGTCTAGCCCAATCATCAAAAATTCGAGGTCTGGGGTATCCTTTACCGCATCGTAGAGGTCGGAAATGTGGGGCATCTCTGCGCGGCATGGCCCACACCAGGAAGCCCAAAGGTTGATAAATACGGTTTTGCCTCGGTAGGCTTGGAGGTCGATGGTGTTTCCTTTAAAATCAGTAAACTGTCCGCGGTAGTCAAACTTTTGGTCGGTCAGGTCGGGTACCTCGATGCTGGGCTTCATCAGGCCTGTGGCCAGCAATACCGACTGCAAGGCCCCTTGAATTACAGGAAGCAGTCCTGAGAAATAGAGAAAGGCAAAAACAGCCAAAATAGCACCCCATGATGTAATCTCTTTTTTCCAGTTCATTTACCTTCTTGTTAAAATCACGACCCTTCCGCGTCCACCCTACAAATCAATAGATAAAATTACGCACAGAATCTCAGTTGCTTAGTGACCTAGCGCACATTTTAGC
>CAJBER010000214.1 GCA_903952135.1 uncultured Algoriphagus sp. | reverse complement strand
TTCCTTCCGAACAGGGTTGCAAAGGTAATCAAACTCTACTTCACCACAACTAATTCAAGAAAATAAATTTTAAAAATCTAAACCTCTTGAATCCCCACTAAGACCGCTTACCCGCCTTTTGGGAGTGCAAAGATGCCGCTTTTTATTCTCAAGACAAGCCTCAAACCAAAAAATAAGTGTCAAACTGGGCTAAAGCGCTGAAAATGATACTGAAAAAAAATGCTCAATTCGGTAAAAAATTGAATCCTAAATCTATTCTCCCTCAAATCCGACCGATTTAGACTTCCCAATTCAATACCTGAAAGAAGGCAAAGATTGGTAGCGTCTCCTTCCAGGAGCTTGCGAAGAAAAAACATAACGAACAGAAACCTCATGGGATCCACCAGAACGCCCTAAACCATAAGAAGAGATCGGAAAATCAAAACTGTATCCTACATCCAATCCAGATCGCAAACCCAAGCCAAACATCGCCACCAAGGATTCATGATTAGGCAAGCCATACTTCGTAGGAAGACCTCGGTACCACAGCCCTAAGGCCAAAGGCTCAAAATAAAACTCAGTTCCAAGATCCAACTGAGAAAACTGCCCTTGCTGCTTGTAATTAAACCCGACCGAAAAAGAACGTTCTTGGTCTGTATTATTGAAATAATCATTGATATACCCAGGAGCTAAATTAAATCGATACCCACCATGCAAACTTAGTTTTCTCGGCAATCGGCTCGTACCATCCACTATATAACTAATATCTGGCTGAAGAAGATGCGCCATAGAAGCCCCCAACCATGCCCTTTTTCCATAGTACATCAAGCCCGCATGTGCATCCAAATCACGTACTTGGCTTTCCCCTTCAAATCCACCCCCTGAATAATCAATACTTCCCCGATCAAGATCCAACTGGGAACCCAATACTACCCGTCCAAAATTGGCGTCCCGCGCAATAAAACTGCCCTGCATCCCAGCCTGAATGAAACTATTGGCTGAAAGTTGGAGGCGGTAACTATAGGCCAAGCCCACTTCATTCCAACTTGTTTCCGTAAATGATTCGTTGGCTCCCTGCAAGATTAATCCAAACCCAGAATTCCAACGATCCTCGTAATGGTCCAAATAAGCGGTATAGGCAACAAAGGTCTGGTCCAAGGCAGGCCACTGATTCCTAAAATTTACCCCTACCCTGGTCAAACCCGTACTTCCAACCAAAGCTGGGTTCAAGTAAATAGGATTTGCATAATACTGGCTGTACTGTACATCCTGCCCCCAAGCTATTCCAGGGATCAACAAGCAGAAAAATAACCTTGCAAACAGCCTCTTCATCGTATCAACCTGAATTTGCCATTGGACTCCACTTTTTCTCCATCAGTTGCCTGTCCTACCAAACTGTAAAAATAAAATCCCGCCTCTTGGAGCACCCCAGTGACCGTACCGTCCCAGCCTCCATTTTTCAGATCGGAACTTCGGTAAATTAATTCCCCCCATTGGTTGAAAATAGAAAGCTCCAATTGTGCAATCCCCTTGAACTTGGGAACAAAGGTTTTATTCTCTCCTTGAAGAGGAGTAAATGCATTGGGAACCATCAATCGATAGCTCTTGGTAATACTAACTTTTTTGGTAAATCTATTTTGACAACCATAACGATCTGTTGCAATCAAAACCACCTCAAACTCCCCCTTTTTTCCATAGGTATGCGTCGGATCTTTTTCAGCCGAGCTAGTTGCATCGCCAAAATCCCATTCCCACTTAATCAGCCTATCCTCGGACAAATTCGTAAACTGGAGCACATCGTCCGGGAATACACCTCCACTCGCATCATCTTTGATAGTTGTACCTGCAACTACAAAATCAAAGGCTACTTCAAGCACCTTCTCTTGAATGTAAACTTCTACTGGAAAAGGATCTGAATAGCAGGCAAAACCTTTGGGTTTTACCTGTAATTCAAATTGACCGGAAGTCTTAACCTCCTTCAATTCTTCGTTTTCTAAATCCAAACCTTCCCCTACCATTCTGTAATCATAAAGTTGGGAATCGAAGCCTGCAATAAAGCTGCGGATATCTAGAGATTGCCCAATGACACATCCTACAATTGGCTTGGTTAACTTCAACTCAGGATAGGCCACCCACTTGACTTCTATTTTATTACTTACAGCAGGGCAATTCTTCCGATTGTAACCAATTACCTCATATACGCCAAGTGCATCCACTACCAACTCTTGACTGGTCGCATCCGGTACTAAAACCCCGTTTTTTTTCCATTCAAACCGGTAGTAGGCCTCATTCCCTTCTCCAACCAGCTTTACCGAATCTCCTTCACAAAGAATTACTTCATTTTGAGCCTGTGTTGCTCCAATTGCCTTTAATGCAATGGGATCCGGCGACTCCTTAATCAGTAACGTAATTGAATTTGGCTGAGAAGTTTTTCCATAGTTATCTGTAATGGTGTAGTATACCGTCACCTCCTGATCAATAAAGGCTTCATTGGGAAGAAAGGTGTAGCCCCCCGCTTGGTCACTGGCTTGAAAAATTCCTTGAGGCACAATCAGAACCCGATTTTCCTCCAAACAACGTGCTTGCGTACATAAATCTTCACTTTCGTCTTTGACATCGGCTAGGGAGGCATAAAACTGCAGGCAGCGAATGGAGCTATTGTCATTCGGCAGACGAACTTCCTCATCGGTGATGTAAAACTGATTTAGCTGACCTGCGCAAGAGGCTTTATCCGTAAAATCTACTCCTTCTGGATTTTGAAGCGCTTCATCGGCTGCCACCTCCACAATCAGGTTTCGAATTTCATGAAAGTTGGTGGACCCCCCTGTTGATCCAGCAAATCCTATCTTTAAATTCTTAGGGGCGGGAAACTGATAAGCTCCATCGAAAATTGTGACCATTCGAGGTTTATTAAGCTCGGTGGTCACCTCCATCGTCAGCTTAATGAAAAATCCTGGCCCACTTAAGTTAGGCTGCAATTCCAAAAAAACCTTCCGAAAACCTGGCTTGTTCCGATCTGTAACTCGAGTGGTCCCAACTCCGCCTGAACTAATTGTAAATTGATCCCCTGGGTTTAACCCATTTTTGAGAGGACCCACTTCATTTGTTCTTCTTCCAACAACAAAAGGATAACCCTGACTCGAAGGACCTCTGAGGACAATGGCATCTGGGGCCCTTCCAGATTGGTCTAAGACAGCAAAAGCACCTGTTCTGCCCTCTTGACTTGTTCCAAAACCTCCATATTCATCAAACCCAATCCCTAAATATGCATTGGACAACCCTGGCTCTTGGTTGCGAGGAGCATAGCCTAAAGATCCTCCAAATCCTCCTGCATTGAATACTGGCGTATCTCCATCAAATAGAAATACTGTAAGCCCATCCGCAAGAAGCGGGCCTGCACCGCCATAACTAAAATACTCAAATTCCGCCTTCAAACCGTAGGTAGATGGGAAGGGAACATCCAAATACACATGCCCACGTTGATTGAGCTGATTAGAAGTCAATCGCAAAACCCCTGGAATCAGTTGAGCATTTCCCCCAAATTTGGTATTTGCTTGTGTTCCTGCAGTTTGAAAACTCTCACAGTAAGGAAAGCCAATCTGAGCTGCTGCCCGAAATGGGAGCATCAAAATCAACGAAACAGAAAGAAAATGGAGTAGTTGCTTCACTTGCCTGACCTTAGGAATCTTAAATAACGCAAGTCATTTGGTAAAAAAAAAGCTCTTGGCAAGGTATTGCCAAGAGCTTTTCAAGTTGAATGGGATTAATTACCGCATAATGGTTTGCGTACGGTCTGGACCTATCGACACCAATTTGATTGGCACTTGAAGTTCTTTTTCTATGTAGGACACATATTCTTTTAGCGCTTCTGGGAATTCATCATAGGTATTAATCCCTTCCAAGGAACAATGCCATCCCTTCATCGTCTTGTATACGGGCTTGGCATCAAGCTCATTGATTTCAAAAGGCAACTTTTCGATGTGTTCTCCTGAAGGCAATTCGTAAGCCGTACATACCTTAATCTCTTCGAAAATATTGAGTACATCGGCCTTCATCATGAATAGCTGCGTAACCCCATTGATCATGATCGAATACTTCAAAGCTGGTAAATCTAACCAACCACATCTTCTAGGTCGGCCAGTCGTACTCCCAAATTCATTTCCTTCCTTGCGCATCGCCTCTCCTGTACTATCCATCAATTCTGTTGGAAAAGGACCAGAACCAACGCGGGTGCAATAGGCCTTAAAAATGCCGAATACCTCTCCGATTTTGGAAGGAGCGACGCCCAGACCTGTGCAGGCTCCAGCGGTCATGGTATTGGAGCTCGTCACAAAAGGATAGCTACCAAAGTCAATATCTAAAAGCGAGCCCTGTGC
>CAJBER010000213.1 GCA_903952135.1 uncultured Algoriphagus sp. | reverse complement strand
GGGAGACCTGCTGTTTTTTCACATTTTTAACACGCTGAACTACCTTTGGACTCCATTTGCCCTGCTTTGGAAGTTTACCGTAATCGCCTTCCTTTTCTGGTCCATTGGCTTGACTATCGGCTACAAGGTCAAATTTAAAGCGCTATGGCAGTTTGCCCTAGTCGCTGAGCTGATCTTTATATTTCCAGAACTGCTCCGACTTCTTTGGTACATGAATCCAACAGGAACGGTGAGTTACCTCGAGATCCAAAACTTTGAACCCTTGTCTGCCCTGTGGGTGCTGGGACCAGAAAATGTGCAAGAAAAATACCATTACCCCCTGTCACTTCTTAATCTATTTGAAATCGGATATGGGACAGTTTGGGTACTTGGATTTCATACAATCAGCCGTAGAAGTATCCAAGAAAGCATTCCCGTAGTACTCCTCTCCTATTTTCTTCCCTTGTTACTTTGGCTTGCATTCTATGCAGCCTCCTATCGCTAGGCGGGCTTTAACTTTTTAGCATCTCCCCGACAGCGGTCGGAGCAATACTTGACTTCCTCCCAGTTTTTTTCCCATTTTTTCCTCCAAGTATAGGGACGGTTGCAAACCACACAGATTTTGGTAGGTAAATGTTGCTTTTTCATGTTAGGACCAACGTTTAGAAAGGGTATGTTTGGCCAATACGCGTTCCGCATCGGCTACCACTTCAGGAGCCTTTTGAGCTGCCCAGATGCGGTCCCTAGCCTCAGCGGCTGCCTTTTCCACATCGACTATGGGATAAGGGTACGTTTCCCCATAGGCAAAACCTAGTTCCTGCAACTCGAGAGGAGTCAGTTCCCAGGGCGCATGCAAAAATGCAAGGGGAACAGGAGCCAGCTCAGGCACCCATTTGCGAATAAATACCCCATCCGGATCCTGCTCTTGAGATTGCTTGACAGGATTGTAGATACGAACGGTATTGATCCCCGTGACACCAGCCTGCATTTGCAATTGGGGATAGTGAATGCCCGGCTCAAAATCTAAAAATTGCTGCGCTAAGTAGGCAGAACCTGACTTCCAAGGCTGGCCCAAGTGGTGGGTAAGAAAAGAAACCACCATGGCCCGCATGCGGAAATTAAGGTAACCTGTCTCTCGTAAGCAGCGCATGCAGGCATCCACGAGGGGAAAGCCTGTCTTGCCCTCTTCCCATGCCTTGATCCAAGTAGGTTGCTGGCTGTAAGGAAAAGACAAAAATCCACGGTTGATGGGCTCTTTTTCCATTCGGGACTCCATCTCAAACTTTTGAATAAAATGGCAATGCCACCTCAAGCGCGACTGGAAATTAGCTAGGTTACGGGCTTGAAAACCAGTGGCTGACTTTTGCATTGAAGCTTGAAACACTTCCCGTAGCGAGAGACATCCCCAAGCCAAATAGGGCGATAGTCGGCTACAGCCGGTACGACTTCCTTCGGGCTTGCTGATTTGTTTGCTGTAGTTTTTGACGCGATCCTCAAGAAAATTTTTCAAGTACCTACGCCCATTTCGTTCTCCTCCAGGCTGCATGATGTCTTGTGAAGTGGTCCAAATTTCAGGCAAAGTGGTGAAAACCTGCTCGAGTTGCTGCGCTTCAGGAATAGGCACGAAGGTAGCCCGATCGAATTTTGGATGAGCAAGTGGAGCCGTCATGAACGCATGCCAAAAAGATTCCCATCCCTTTCTGTTTTTACGTCTGCGCTGCACCCCCTGCTGCTGGTACTCTTTCCAAGGGATACCCTGGGCGGAGAAATAGGCTGCCATCTCCCGGTCTCGGGCGTAGGTGACCTCGATACCCGTTTCCTGATGAGAATAGACAGCTTGTATGGAATAGTCTTGTTGAATTTGGGTAAAAACCGTTTTTACTTCATCTCTAACGATCAACAGATTGGCCTGTAGTGGAAGTAACCGCTGCTCCATGTCTTTGAGGCTTTCGCACACAAAGCGCCAATGCCGATCGCTGCTTTGCGGAGCAGCCAGCAGGGAGGGTTCGAAGCAGTACAGCAGAAGGATCGGGAATCCTGCGGCAATGGCTTCAGCCAGGGGTTGGTGATCACTCAACCTCAAATCACGCTTCAACCAAACCACAGAAATTTTCATATTCTTAAAACTTTGCCGGCGCCGCAAGGTTTTAGAAGAATGAAAAAATTAAAAGAACTTTCGCCTGAAGCCATCGATCGAATTATCGAAATGGCCTGGGAGGATCGTACCCCTTTTGATGCTATTTTAAGTCAATTTGGAATTACTGAGGGAGAGACCATTCAACTGATGCGCCTCCATATGAAGAAAAGTTCATTCAAAATGTGGCGTGCCCGAGTGCAAGGTCGCAGTACCAAACACAGCAAAAAAGCCCCAGAAGACTTACTTACCTTCAAATCCAGAATGCAAAAAGGAATTGCATTGAATAAAATGCCCAAGCGCTAATAAAAAAGCCTTCCCCAAAAGAGGAAGGCTACTAATTCCAATCAAAGTAAATCAAACCGTTTCAAATGGCCATCTCATAATTCCTCCGGCCAGATTTTTTACATTTTCAAAGCCTTCTTCGGACATAATATCACAAGCCTGTGCGCTTCGATTGCCGCTTCGACAGTAGATGAGGTAGGTCTTGTCTTTGGGAAGGTTCTTGATTTGAGACACGAAATTAGAGGACATGATATCGATGTTTCGAGCTCCACGAAGTTTGCCTCCGGCAAATTCACCAGCTGTGCGCACATCAATCACCACCGCATTGGATTGGATCATCAGGTCATGAAAAGGTCCTGCTGGAATATCTTCGTATTTTTTTGCTTTGGAAGAAAAGAAATTAAACATGGTCGTTGTTGTTTAGGTAGTCAAAATTACAACGGGTAAGACCACATCTTCAGTAATAAAAGTCACCTCGCTACTTGACTTCTGCTTTTTTTCTTTTCTTCAACTCCAGCACCCCGAGACGAGCCAAAAGTACCCAAGGAAATCCATGCCAGACTAGGTCCAACCAATCCATGGTCTGCATCCCTACTGCTCCACCGGCTACCCAGCGAATCTTGCCCCAGACATGCGGCTCAGGAAAAAAAGGAGCCAGACCAAGAAGGAGGCATAACATCCCAACAAAACGAAAACTATTCAATGCATCGAGTTTGCTTACTTTTTCTTGTTCCATGGGTGTGTAAGTTGCTGCCAAAAGGTTTTTGGGAAGGCCTCCACCGCTTCAAAACCTAGCGGCTCATTTGCATTTTCATTGGGGATATAGGCCGTGCCAAATAAGTAATCCCAAAGGCTTAAGGAAATGCCGTAGTTGACTCCATGGCTCCCAGCAGGTACTTCCTTCGCATGGTGCCAAAGGTGCATGACGGGATTATTGAATACATACTTGAGCGGGCCGTAAGTGATCTTCACATTGGCGTGATTGAGGTGGCCAATTACAATGGTCACCAGGTGTAGGATAAAGAAATCATCCAGGCCAAAACCAATCATGGCAAGAGGGATGTATTGCACCGATTTGTACACGATGGTTTCCATCCAGTGGTAACGTAGGTGCGCCGCAAAGCCCATCTCCTCTACGGAATGGTGCACTTTGTGAAACTCCCAAAGCCAAGGATTGTAATGCAGCCAACGATGCACGTTCCACTGAATAAAGTCAGCCACGACAAAGAGTAATAAAAACTGGGACCAAACAGGCCAAGAAGCCACTTGAATGGCTACCAAATTCTCAATTCCAAACAGCCCTAAGAAATCAGAAAAGGCTGCGACAGCCACATTGGACACTGCGTTGTATCCAATTAAAGAAAAGAGGAAAAAGTTGAAGAACATGTAGAAGCCATCCAACCAGAAATCCGTTCGAATAGCGCCCTGGTTTTTCCGCCAGGGGAAAGCCAACTCAAGCCCCCAAACGACTACTGAAATGCCAAGAAGCCACCAGAAATAGTTGCGCCAAGAAGGATATAGAATTTCCTCACTAAGGTAGTTCCAATACCCGTAATAACCATCTAGGAAGACCTGAATGTATTCTTGCATAGAATCTTAAACTGCTAACAATTCTTTGGTAATGATATAAATTCCCATGATCAACACAAACCAACCAAAGCCTGTTTTGAGAACCTTTTCATTTATTTTTTTGGACAAGGCACTTCCAATAAAAATACCTACAATGGAAAGCCCAGTAAATATCAACAAGAGTTGCCAATCGATGGTCTGCGTAGAAAGGTCTCCCAAGAATCCGATCAAGGACTTGGCGGCAATAATCAACAGTGAGGTTCCTACCGCCATTTTCATGGGTAATTTAGCGAGTAGCACCAAAGCTGGAATAATCAAGAATCCCCCACCGGCACCTACGATTCCTGTGATCACCCCAACCACAGACCCTTCCAGCGCGATCATGGGAAAGTTGAAAACAACGGGGTCATCTTCATTGCAATCCACACACTTTTTAGCGAAAATCATGGAATAGGAAGCGGCAAGCATGATCAAGGCAAAGAAGACCATGATCCCAATATTTTTAGTAATCATCGCCTCACCGATTGAAAATAAGGGGTCTGGAAGTGCGGGTACTAAAAATTTACGGGTTAAAAAGACTGCGATAAAGGACGGCACCGCAAAAACCAAGGCGGTTTTGTAATTCACCAATCCTTTTTTCATGTAAGTACCTGCGCCAACTAAGGAAGTGCTCCCTACCACAAATAAGGAATAGGCCGTGGCCAAAACTGGGTCAATGTTTAGAATATAAACCAGTACTGGTACAGTAAGTATGGATCCTCCACCGCCAATCAGTCCCAAACTGATTCCAATTACAATTGCAGCTGCAAAACCAATGATCACAATACTATCCATGAAGATGACAAGTTAGAATTTACTTCTCAAAAGTAGCGCACCGACTTACCCAAAAGCGGTGACAAATGTTACATGGCCTCCTAAATCACTAAACTTTAAACTTTTCTAATCCGTATACTACTCTAGTTTTTCAACCAGAAATTACCTGGGTTTAAAGGGTCATCCTTTCATTTTTAAACAACTAAACGCACTTCAAGTATGCACTACCTCGTTCCTGTAGATTTTTCGGACAACTCCCTCCAAGCCCTTGACTTGGCATTGGCACTCGCAACCCCAAGAGTAGATCGAATCACTGTACTGCATGTCATTGAAACGCACTATGATTTTGCAACTCAGGTGGCACTATTTACCGAACAGCAACTTAGAGAAGGAAGAAAAAGAGGCAAGGAATTGCTCGCAAAGCATGCACATGCTCAGGTACCCTTAACCTTTAAACTTCAGGAAGGAAATCCAGCAATTCAAATCAGTCAATTGGCCTCAAAACAAAAAATCAACTTGATTGTGATGGGAACCCAGGGCGCTAGCGGGATTACAAAGTCACTGATCGGTACCGTAGCAGTTTCGGTCATTCGGGGGGCACCCTGCCCAGTGCTAGTAGTTCCTGCTACAGCAACCCAAACAAAGCTCAATCAATTTGTCCTTGGCTTGGAGTTTGCCGACCACGAACCTCCAACGCTAGATTGGTTGGCCAAGCAAGTCAAAAAATGGAAAGGAAAACTTCAGATTATCCATGTAAAACCTTCTGAAAAACAAGGATTTAAACAGGTGCTTTTGGAATTAGGAATCAAGCAATACCTCGGTAAAAAATATCCGAGTCTAAAGGCTGAATTCTTATCACTAACAGGAGAAAAGCCAGCTGAGGTACTTGGTACTTACATGAAATCACATCCAGGGATATTGGTCTTGAGTCATGCACATCCGAATTATTGGGAGGAGCTTTTCACCAAAAGTGAATCCATACAAATGGCTTTCCGTACCCAGGTCCCCCTTCTTATCCTTCGCTAATTATTTGCTAATCAACTCTTCGAAGTCGTCTCGAATGTAGATGACGTTTCGACCCAATTCAATCCACTTCTTCTTTTCCAATTGCTTCAGCAATCTGGAAATTACCTCACGAGCTGTTCCCAATTCATTGGCTACCTCTTGGTGCGTGGTATGCAATTCATTGGTTTTCAACTGCTTCATTTTGGTAACAATGTAATTCATCAACCGCTCATCCATGCGTTTGAAAGCAACTGCATCCAATACAGTTAGCATTTCTTGAAATCGATGCTGGTAAGTAGTGGATACAAAATCCTTCCATTGCTTGAACTCATCCGTCAATTGCTCGTGAACCTGAATGGGAATAAATAATAAAGTTGCCTTTTCTTCAATTACCGCCTTGATTTCACTTGGCTTAGAAGCCGAACAGCAAGTCAAAGAAAGTGCACAGGTTTCTCCCGGCTCCAGGTAATATAAAAATAACTCCTTCCCATCCTCATCGACCCTCATGATCTTGATGGAACCCTCCAGTACCAAAGGCACAGCCTTTATAAATTGGCCCGGTTCCATCAGCGTTTTTCCCGGTTCAAAAGTTAAAAACTGACCCTTATCCAACAAACGATCCAATAGTTTGGGATCGGTTAGATTAGGTAACGCTTGCCTAAGGATGTCTCGAGTCATAATTTAAAAGTAAGCAACAAAAATGGATTAGCCCAAGGTTTGAATTTAGTGAACTAAATCACATAGGGTTAAAAAAAACACCATTCATCCAAATCCAGCTATTTTTCTGTAAGTTCTTATGCTAATTTTGAGTTCAAGTTTTTGACATGAAATTCTGGATTTACTTTCTATTCCTTTTGGTGGGAACTGGGCCCTTCGCTCTTGCTCAGGAACTTCGTGTATTGGATTACGAAAGTCAGCAGGCCATCTCTGGTGTCCAGATTTTCGATAAAAAATCAAAAGCAAGCACCTCCACCACAGAAATGGGAACCGCCAGTATTTCTGTATTTCAAGGTAAAAACCCGCTGACCTTTTCTCGACTAGGATACAAAAGCAAAACACTCTCTTGGGATGAACTCGAGGCAGTGAACTACTTGATTTACCTAGAATCCAGTTCCCTTACGCTTGCCACCACGGTGATTTCCGCATCACGATGGAATCAAAACGAAGCCGATGTTTCGGGAAAAGTACGGCAACTAGACTCCGAATGGCTTGACCTCCGTAATCCGATGACTACGGCAGATTGGTTAGGGTCCTCTGGGGAGGTATTTGTACAAAAAAGTCAACTGGGAGGCGGTAGCCCAATGATCCGAGGGTTCTCAGCCAATCGACTCCTCTACTCCATCGATGGAGTACGGATGAATACAGCAATTTTCAGAAGTGGAAATCTCCAACAGGTAATTTCAATTGATCCATTTTCGCTTCAAAATACCGAGGTTCTTTTTGGACCAGGTGCAGTGATGTATGGATCAGATGCCATTGGTGGGGTGATGGTCTTTGAAACCCTTCGCCCTGATCATGAAAATCAGCAACTCAAAGGAAACGTGGTTAGCCGGTTTTCATCAGCCTTTTCGGAGGAAACGTTTCATGCGGACTTTAGCTATGGCAAAGGGAAATGGGCATTTGTCACGAGCGCCTCTTACTTTGACTTTGGGGATTTGAAAATGGGGAAAAATAAAGGGCAAGCCTCCTATCTCCGTAACTCCTACGTGGAACGAATCAATGGCATAGACCAAGAAATCACCAACCCCAACCCACGAAAGCAGATCGGCACCGGTTACAAGCAGGTGAATCTGATGCAGAAAATCAGTTTCAAAGCTTCCGAAAATTCAACAATAGACTATGCATTTCATTATTCCTCCACAGGAGATATCCCTCGCTACGACCGATTGATTGAAAAACGAGATGGAAAACTGCGATTTGCCCGATGGGATTATGGTCCACAGCGTTGGATGATGCAGCAGCTCAATTGGAAGACCACAAAATCAACAAAGAGCTACGATCAAGCAAAAATTACTGCCGCATCTCAGTTATTTGAAGAAAGTCGAATCGACCGTCGGATGGGTAATGCGACTCAATTTGAACGGATCGAAAAGGTTCAAGCATCTTCGCTAAATGCTGACTTTATCAAAACGCTCTTCCAATCCCACTTCCTCAACTATGGATTTGAAGCAGTAATCAATCAAGTGGATTCAAAGGGAAAGGCAGTTAACATTTCCAATCAACAAGTGTCTGCCGCCTCCGCTCGCTATCCCAACTCCACCTGGACCTCCTGGGCGGTCTATGCCAATTATGCAGCGCCGATCAGCCCCAAATGGAAAATGCAATCGGCCTTGCGCTACAACATCAATGGAATCGATACAGACTTTACCAACAACCTGAATTTTTATCCCCTGCCTGTACTCCAATTCAAGGACGACTACCATTCCCTGACAGGTAACTTAGGGTTTGTGTACCAAGCGGACCCCAGTTTCAGCATCTCCCCGCAGGTGGCCACCGGATTCCGTGCACCGAATGTAGATGACATGGGGAAAATTTTTGATTCTCAGCCAGGTAGCCTGTTGGTACCAAATCCACAATTGCGGCCTGAATATGCTTACAACGCAGAATTGAATCTGAACAAAGTCCTCTATGGTATTCTAAAATTGGATGTGACGGGATATTACACTTGGCTCGACAAAGCTATGGTCAGGAGACCCACCACATTTAATGGTCAGGCAGAATTACTTTACGATGGAGAATTAAGCCAACTTTTTTCTCTCCAAAATGCTGCCTTTGCTGAAGTAAAAGGAATTCAAGCAGGATTTGAGTTGGCCTTGAGTCGTCAGCTACTGCTCAGTTCCAATTACAACTGGCAAAAAGGCATCGAAGAATTGGACGATAAAAGCAGCAGCCCATCAAGGCATGCCGCTCCTGCCTTTGGAGCGAGTAAACTTCGACTCCACGGAAAAAAGGGAACCTTGGAATTGAGTGCCCAGTACAGTGCTGCCATGCCTTTTGAAAAAATGCCTCAGGAAGAAATCGGAAAACCTGCAATCTACGCCACGGATACAAATGGCAAGCCTTACTCTCCTTCTTGGATGATCATCAACCTAGCTGCTCGAATTCCCATCACCTCAACCATCCAAATCAATGCGGGAATAGAAAATTTAGGTGATCTGCAGTATAGAGGATACAGCTCGGGAATTGTAAGCCCAGGACGTAACTTTCAATTGTCCTTGAAAGGAACATTTTAAAGCCTCCAAACTACCGAATCCTACTCCATCATTTCCTACCAGAAGGATTTAGAAATTTCTTCCTTATTTTTCTTTAGATTCATTCCAAATACCCGTACTTTTGGTCAAAGGTTAGGATACATTCATGACTGCGGACCAACTCACGCTCAATCAATCTGGTAAAATCTTGGAAATCAGTTCCTCCCCATTAAAAATCAATTTAATGGAATTGGGCTTTCTTCCAGGAAAGCAACTAACCCTGCAACACAAAGCACCTTCAGGTGGTCCTATGGCCTTTCAATTGGAGGAAACCTTACTTGCTTTGCGGAAAAATGAAGCTGCTTTGATTCGAATTGAATTACTCTCCTGACCATGGCTTCAAAAGATCATTCTGAAGGAACGGGTACTCCGCAAATTGCCATCATTGGTAATCCCAATGTAGGCAAATCCACTATTTTCAATTACCTCACGGGCCTCAACCAGAAAATTGGGAATTACCCAGGCGTAACGGTCGATAAGAAGACCGGAACCCTACAAATTCAAGGAGAAAACTTTGAAATCCTCGATCTTCCCGGCACCTACAGTTTATTCCCCAATTCCGAAGACGAAATCATCGCCCACCGGGTGCTCAATAATCCGGAACTTGAAAAAAGACCGGATTATGTCTTGCTTGTAATTGATTCCACTCAACTATCGAGAGGGCTTTTTCTTGCCACTCAATTGATTGATTTGGGAATCAACCTGACCATCCTGCTGAATATGGCGGATTTGGCTGCGGCCAAAAATATTGAAATTCGGAGTTACGAACTCTTTAAGCACCTGGGTGTCCCCATCCTTCAAACCGATGCGCGAAATCAAAAAGGTCTGGAACAGATCAAGGAGCTCATCCACCAACGTAATTTTTCAAAAGCCCCTCAATTTGTCGATATCCTAGAGGTAGTACCCGCTACTTTGCTGGATCAAGTAAAGAAGGAATTTGGCTTGGAAAACAACTATCAGGCCTACCAGATGATTCGATTTGGAGCAAAGGACAAGTCTATCTCCGAAGCGAAACGAAATTGGTTGGCGCAAGCCTTAGTGGAAAGTGGTTTTAACCTGGAAGAGGCACAACTCGAGGAAACCAAGATCCGCTACAAGAAGATTACCGAACTAGTAACCAAAGCCTTAACCAAAAAATCTACACCAAAGGCAAAATCTACCTTCGATAAAGTGGTCTTGCATCCTTTCTGGGGCTATGTCATTTTTGTTGGAGTACTCCTATTGATCTTCCAAACCCTCTTTTCCTGGGCCTCCTATCCCATGGATTGGATTGATGGCTTTTTTGCAGATATCAGTGGGCGAGTATTGACCGCTTTGCCCGATGGGCCACTTACCCGACTATTGGCTGAAGGGGTGATTCCTGGAATCGGTGGTGTAGTCATCTTTATTCCTCAAATCGCAATGCTATTTGGCTTCCTAGCCATTCTGGAAGATACGGGCTACATGTCCCGTGTGGTATTCCTCTTGGATCGCTGGATGCGCCCCTTTGGCTTGCATGGCAAAAGCATCGTCCCCTTAGTTTCTGGTGTTGCCTGTGCCATTCCAGGCGTCATGGCCGCTCGAAACATTTCGAATTGGAAAGAAAAAATGATTACCATCCTGGTGACGCCTTTGATGAGTTGCTCTGCCAGACTACCGGTATACATTATATTGATTGGATTGAGCGTACCTCAGGATAGGGTATTTGGCTTTATCAACCTTCAAGCCCTTGCCCTACTCAGTCTGTATGTGTTGGGTGTGCTCGGAGTTCTGGGTACAGCATTTTTGCTCAAAGTCATACTCAAAACGGATGAGAAGAGTTTCTTGATGACCGAACTCCCTTCCTACCGAATCCCGCGTTGGAAAGATGTAGGCATTACCATGGTAGAGAAGTCCAAAACTTTCGTTTTTGAAGCTGGAAAGGTGATTTTAGCGATATCCATTGTGCTTTGGGTATTGGCATCCTATGGGCCTCCCGCTACGATGGATGAGATTCGTCAACAGGGAATTGCCCAGCAGGAACAGGCAAGTACTCCTGAGCAGGCGGCATTGATTGAAGCAGAAACCAGCTCCAAATTATTGGAAAACTCGTTTATCGGGATCATGGGAAGGGCCATTGAACCGGTAATCCAACCCCTAGGCTACGATTGGAAAATAGGCATTGCACTCATTACTTCCTTTGCGGCACGTGAGGTGTTTATCTCGACGATTGCCACGATCTACAGCATTGGAGGGGATCTAGAAGACGATCTGACTATTCGGGAGAAACTCGCTTCCCAGGTGAATGCCAGCACGGGCGAGAAAACATTCACTCCTGCCACCTCCTACTCCTTGCTGGTCTTTTATGTCTTTGCCATGCAATGCATGAGCACCTTGGCCGTGGTCAAAAGAGAAACTAAAGGCTGGAAATGGCCAATAATTCAAACGGTTTACATGAGTGCTTTAGCTTACCTCATGGCCTGGATCACTTACCAAATATTCATTTAAAATGTGGCAGCAACTCCTCGTCATCCTTGCCGTGCTTGGGGCTAGCTACTACCTCCTCCGGAAATTTTTCCAAAAACCAAAGGGAGGGGCTACCTGCGACAAATGTGCCAAGTCCTAAAGTCTGTCAGGGGTACATGGAATTCCCAATTATTTTTGTGAAGTTTGGCTTATGCGAAAAATAGCCTTCCAAAGCATACAAACTACCATTTTTTCCTATGTAGGCGTGGTACTGGGCTATATCAATGTCCTTTGGCTGTATCCTTATGCTTTGGACACAACCCAACTGGGAACATTTCGTACCATCCAAGACCTAGGCTTGCTGTTGGTACCATTTGCACAATTGGGTTTAGGGCATGGAATTACACGCTATTTTCCCAAGCTCGAACGAAATCAAGGTGCTTTACTCACCTTCAGTTTGCTCTTTTCCTTTCTAGGGTTTGGAGTAGTAGCACTCCTCTTTTTTGGATTTAAGGAACAAGTCATTTCCTTATTTGCATCCAATTCCCCAGAGGTAATCAATTTTCTAGGCATTGTCTTATTTATCGCCTTATTCTCGGTTTGGAATAGTGTCCTCGATGCCTTTGCCCGTTCCTTTGTCAAAGTAGGGATTCCTACTTTCTTCCGAGAGGTTTTTCTTCGACTACTCACCTCTATTTTGGTGGCCTTGTATCTGCTCAAATTGATAAATTTTGACCAAGTGATGCAGGGATTGGTGGGCGTATATGGCCTATCCATGCTTGGGGTAGCCGTTTATATGGTTTGGCTGGGCGTGTTTAAATTCGATTTTTCTTGGAGTCAGTTTCCAAGCGGCTTTAAAAGTTCGCTCCTCAAATACAGCTTACTCACCTTTTTGGCCACAGCCGCATCTACCTTGATCCTGAAAATAGATTCAGTCATGATCAGTTCCATGCTGAGCTTGGAGGCCAATGCCATCTATTCCATTGCATTTTACATGGCCTTGGTCATTGAACTACCGAGGAGAGCAATTTCCCAAGTGGCCATGCCCTTGATTGCAGAGCATTTTGCGCAGCAGCGACTCCAGGAAATCAACCTCCTCTACCGGCAACTATCGAATCGGCAGCTCTACATCTGCTTGCTTCTCTTTGCGCTTATTTGGGCAAATATTGACTCGATTTATCATTTTGTACCCAACCGGGAAATCTACCAAACTGGAAAATGGGTGGTATTAATTATTGCCCTTGGCAAATTGGTGGATGTAGCCTTTTCTTTGAATTCAGAGATTTTGGTCTTCTCCTCCTACTACCGGTTCAACCTGGTCCTTACGGTAAGCATGAGCCTGCTGCTGATCGCTGCAAATTATTTCTTGATTCCTTTATTGGGGATTGAGGGTGCCGCTGTAGGTTCGGCTGTAGTCATGCTCGCCTACAACTTGGTCAAGTACGGCTACCTCAAATGGCGGCTTAACTTGGATCCTTTTAGTCTAGAAACGCTGAAAATTTTAGTGGTGGGAATCCTCACGGTGGCTGCACTGTACCTAAGTCCTACATTAACCAACCCCTTCTTATCCATTCTAACCACTTCCTTACTTGTGATCGCAGTATTTGTGGGGAGCTCTGCCCTACTGGGTGTGGGCAAAGAAGAATGGGCTTGGCTAAAAAATAGAGGAAAGTAATCCGGGCCTAAGAGTGTTACGAAACCTCTAATAGTGACAAGATTTGAGCTGCCTTGATTTCGCAACCTTCCACTGTTATCCTGCTTTTTGAGCGAGGACCGATCCCGATAGTATCGGAACGGGGTGAGGCCTGGTTTTGAAGAGGGCTTTACTCGGTATTGTTTTTAATTTGTGAAGTTCGAACAAGTCGACGGCCCGGATGCATCAAAGATACTGCGAGAAGCGCATAACTCGATCTAGAAGAGTAGAAGAATTTGATCAATTTCTCTTCCTTTTTTCAATAATGAGGAATCTATTCACGCCGTTTGCCAAGGGCCTCAAAACTTACTAGCTAGTCCAAAATCGAAGAAGCCTCGCACCGCAACCAGAAAAATTCTTTTATAGGAATCCAAAGAATAATTGACAACGATTACCTTTACCTGCAGTTACTTTCAAACCTCATGTATCCGATAAAAAAATTGATTGTCTGTCTTGACCAAAGTCCGTTAGATCAGACCTTAATTGCCTTCGCAGGATTTATCGCCAAAGTAAATCAGGTAAAGAAAATCTACTTTGCCAACGTGATCAAAAACTTCTCGCTTCCAAAGGAAATGCAAGAGGAGTTTCCCACGCTGATCGAACAGATGCTAGCCGAACGGAAAGCCTACATGGAGGAGTTGGTGGCCAACGGATTTCCTAAAGTCAAAGGTCTTGAGCTAAGTTTTGTTGTCAAAGAGGGCAACTTATCTAAAAAGATCTTGAAGCTCGCAGAGGAAAAATCGGTCGATTTAATCCTCTTGGGAAGAAAAGTAGAGTTGGTAGGCACAGGTGTTGCATCCCAGCGCTTGTCTAGGAGAGCTTCTTGTTCCCTCCTGATCATTCCAGAAAAATCTCCACCTAAATTCAATAAGCTCTTGGTGCCCAGTGACTTTTCTGAGCATTCCAAAAATGCCTTGGAAGAGGGGATTTTATGGGCTAAAAAACATGGGGGTGAAACCGAACTCTTCTTTCAAAATGTCTTCACTGTTCCTTCGGGATACCATTTTACAGGCAAGAGTTTTGAAGAATTTACTCAACTCCTAAAAAAAGACTCAGAAAGCAGTTTCAAGAAATTTATTCGCAAAATCGACACCAAAGGGATTCAAATTACGCCAGTCTATACCCCAGATGAGGACGATAATCCTGTGCAAGAGATTGTGTCTACTGCCTTAGAACTTCAAGCAGATGTGATTCTAATCGGTGCCAAGGGAAAGACTGGAGCTACTGCCCTTCATATTGGAAGCATGGCCGAGCGACTCATCCAATTCAATAACCGTGTTCCTCTCCTTGTGAGCCGTCCAAAAGGGAAAAATGCTGGCGTCCTGGATTACCTCGTAGAAATCTAATCGATAATAGGTCTAAAATTCAACGTTAGACTTTTCAGCAGAACCCAAGAATAAAAATTTTGGCTCTTCTTGCTAACACTATACTTCCTTTGAAGTACAGGATTTAAGGTTTAGGATTAAACCCTACCCCCTTCCCTCGGTCTAAAGACTACACATGAAGGTAAACGATCAAGAACTTTTGGACCGAATCCGCTCTCCTTTCACTAAGGAGCTTGGCTTTAGGCAATTGATCGAAACCTACCAAAAACCTGTTTACCAGGTAATTCGGCGGATGGTGTTGATTCATGAGGATGCCGATGACCTGACACAAAACACCTTCATCAAAGCCTACAAGGCCTTGGATCGATTTGAAGGAAATTCCACCCTTTTTACTTGGCTCTACCGAATCGCGACCAACGAGTCCCTGACTTTTCTCGAAAAAAAGAAAAAGCGCTTCTTCTTTTCTTTGGATGATCACCAAGAAAAATTAGAAGCTTATGTGGACCAGAGTCCTTCGCTAACTGGGGAAGAGATTCAAGTTAAACTGCAGAAATCTTTATTAAAACTTCCTGATAAACAACGGCTTGTGTTTCATTTGAAATACGAAGAAGACCTGACTTACGAGGAGATTGCTCAAATCACGGGGACCAGCGTGGGAGCACTCAAAGCCAGCTACCACCATGCGGTGAAAAAAATTGAACAAGCACTTACCCAAGAATAAACCCTTATACAGAAACTAAGTCTAAGAATAGCATGTCACAGATTCCTAAACTAAAACCTTTTCAAACTCCTGATCATTACTTTGAGGAGCTGCCTGAAAAGATCCTAGCAAAAGCAAAACGACCAAAGTCCATCCCCGCGTGGAGCTGGGCAGCGGCTGCAGTGGTCCTACTGGGTGTGGGACTATGGCAAGCAGGTGGATTTTACGAGGACAAACCCGTTTTAGTAAGCCCTGAAGAGGAGGCTTTGCTTTACATTGAAAGTGAGCAATGGAGCACAGAAGATGTACTCAGCCTTTCTGAGGATCCGAATGCACTATTAGATCAAATTATTGAAGAAGAATACGCTAAAACAGCACCCTTATGGACCGAAGAAGAAACCTGGTTTTAAACCCTATGAAAGCACTAAAAATCTATTTACTCCTATTCTTTATGGCTGCCTCAAGTCTAGCTTTTGCGCAGCGCAATGGACAGCCTGTAGATCCAGAACGCCTGCAAGCGGCTCGGATTGCCTACATCACCACGCGAATCAGTTTGAAGACCGAGCAAGCGGAAAAATTCTGGCCCCTATTCAATTCCTTCACCGAATCTAGAGATGCCTCCATGCGTACTATGGGAGAACTCAGCAGAGGGGTAGAAAGCATGAGCGAAGAAGAAGCCAAATCTCGAATCCAACAAAAGCTTCAAATCCAACAGAAATTGGTTCAAGATGAAAAAATCTTTGTTGCAGAGGCAGCAAAGGTGCTGACCTACAAACAACTTCTTTTGCTCCAAAACATTGCCAAAGACTTCAATCGACACCTTTACGAACGAGGTCGAGAAAGAGGGAATTAAACCAACTATTAACTAAGAAAGAGCTCCTTCGTGATGGAAGGAGCTTTTATTTTTTCAATAGATCTCGAATCTCTTCCAACAGTTTTTCGGTTGGGCTGGCCTCTGGCTCTTTTTTAGAATCTTCATCCTTGCCTCTCAGCCTGTTTATACCCTTAATAGCCACAAAAATCACCAAAGCGATAAAGGTAAAGTCTACCACGTTTTGAATAAACATTCCATAATTCAACGTAACGGCCTCTACCACTGCCCCATTTGCATCTTTTGAGGCGCCTTTCAACACAAGATGTAGGTGCTTGACATCCACTCCTCCAATCAGCAATCCCAAGGGGGGCATTACCACATCGCTGATAAAGGAGGAAACAATTTTACCAAAGGCAGCGCCAATGATCACCCCTACTGCCAAGTCAAGGACATTGCCTTTGACTGCAAATTCTTTAAACTGTTTAAAAAAAGACATACTCGGTAGATTTAAATGAATTGAAAAGAGAGGGACCGAATTCTTCATTCCGCCTACTCAAACTACGCGATTTCTTGGTTTATTTCGCTTTTTTTTTCAACAATAAAACTATTGGAGATTACTGACACCAAACGAAATCAAAATCCAGAAGTAATCCACCTAAAAACCCCATCAGATTTCTAAAATTTCAGTAACCTTGCAACCAAAATACTTGATTATGTCTGCACCTCTTGCACCTAAAAAACCGCAACTTCTTGAAATTCATGGCCACCAGCGTCAGGATTCTTATTACTGGATGAATGACCGAGAAAACCCAGAGGTTATCGATTACTTGAATGCAGAGAATAGTTATTTGAAGGAAGTAATGAAACCGACGGAATCCCTTCAAAAACAGCTTTTCGAGGAAATGAAGGGCCGTATCAAAGAGCAAGATGAAAGTGTACCTTACTTTAAATCTGGGTATTTCTGGTATTCACGATTTGAAAAAGGAAGCGAATACCCAGTTTACTGTCGAAAATTTGGGAGTCTAGAAGCACAAGAGGAAATTATACTGGACGTCAATATCCTTGCTGAAGGAAAAAGTTATTTCCAGGTTGGGCAGGCGACCTGCAGCACCAACCAGCAGCTACTTGCCTTTGCAGCCGATGAGGTAGGTAGACGGATTTATACCATCCATTTCAAAAACTTAGCAACTCAGGAGATCTTGAAAGATCAGATACCTGAGGTAACGGGTAATTTTGTATGGGCAGCAGATCAGCAAAGTGTTTTTTATTCCAAGCAGGATCCGGAAACGCTCCGCTCCTTCCAAATTTTCAAACACATTTTGGGAACCCCAGCTACCCAAGACCTCCTGATCTATGAAGAATTGGACGAGGAGTTTTCCTGTATGGTCCACAAAACCAAATCAGAAAAATACATCCTCATCCATTCGGAAAGCACCATCAGTTCCGAAGTCCGATTTATCCCAGCAGACCAACCGACCGCAAGCCCTCAAATCCTGCAAGCCCGAATTCCTCATCTGGAGTATGCGGCAGACCACTACGGAGACCACTTCTACATCCGTACGAATGACCAAGCACAAAATTTCAAATTGATCAAGACTCCTTTAGCAAATCCTGGCAAAGAAAATTGGATCGACGTAATCCCAAACCGCCCTGAGGTATTGCTGGAGGATTTTGATCTATTTTCCAAGTACCTAGTCACGCAAGAACGGAGTAATGGATTGACGCAAATACACATCCAGACCTGGGAGGGCAAGGATGAAGGGCACTCCCTGGCTTTTGAAGATGAAACCTACACGGCTTATGTAGGTACCAATCCCGAGTTTGATACCGATATATTGCGGTTTGGCTACAATTCCCTAGTCTCCCCGAGTTCGGTCTACGACTACCACATGGTCACTCGCCACAAAACCCTATTGAAGCAACAAGAGGTAGTGGGTGGACACGATCCCAATGCCTACCATTCCGAGCGAATTTGGGCGAAAGCAGCAGATGGCGTGCTTGTT
>CAJBER010000212.1 GCA_903952135.1 uncultured Algoriphagus sp. | reverse complement strand
TCCTTGGGAGGCATGTTTGTTCGAAGAGTAGCGGATTACTTGGAAGAGTTTGATTTGGAGACTGCTTTGTAGTTTTTGGTCAACAGACGACAGTCCATGGTCCACAGCAAACTTTCTTGAACTTCAAGGCTTGCTTTTGACAGGAGAACCTTCGGAATAATTAAGTAAAAAATCCCCCAGGCAGTGTGGCCACTACTTGGGGGATTTTTCGTTTGTGATTAGCCGCTTTTACTTCACCAACTAAAGGAAAAAGGGTTGCGGTTCAATTCAATCGGCTGTGGACCGTGGACTGCGGACTGTTGACAGACTTATTATCGCCCCTGTGGCTGTACCTTCAACTTCCTGTAGTACTGCTCCAATTTGCCCGCCAGTACGGCCAAGCGGAGGGGTTTGGTCAGGTAGTCATCCATCCCTACTTCAAAGGCCTTGTTTTGATCATCTTCGAAGGCATTCGCTGAAAGGCCTATCAGAATCAACTGTTTTCCTTGGGGCAACTTTCGGATCTGCTCCGTGGCTTCCAATCCATTCATGACCGGCATTTGCACGTCCATAAACACCAGATCAAAGTCATGGGCCATTACTTTTTCTACGGCCTCTTTCCCGTTTTTTGCAACTTCAAACCCATAACCCAATTGCTTAAACATCAACCCCATCAATTGCAAATTGAGGTCGTTGTCTTCCGCAATCAAAATCCGAAGTGGGAAATCCTTGCCCAACTCCTCCGTCAAGGCTTGTGGTAGTTCCTCTTTGACCAACGCAGTCAAGGCTTCCTGCTTGACCTTGGCCAATACCGAAAACTGGAAGGTGGCACCTTTCCCTGGCTCGCTCTGTACTTCCAACTCTCCACCGAGTAGCTCGATCATTTTTTTGGCGATAGCCAATCCCAGCCCCGTCCCCTGGTAAGACCGAGTAGCCGAACTTTCCACTTGGAAAAATGGCTGCGTCAAGCGGAGTATATTTTCTTGGGTAATGCCAATGCCTGTGTCTTTGACGGTGTACTGGAGCATCAACAAGTCCTGCCCAAGCAGTTCCTGTGTGAGGTTTATCAATACCTTGCCTCCCTCCGGAGTAAACTTGAGGGCATTGCCAATCAGGTTGAGCAGGATCTGGTTGATCTTGTCCCGGTCCGCTTCCACCACGAGTGTGGAGCCGAGTTCCTCCTCAAGCAGGAGGGAAATTTCTTTCTTCTGCGCAATAGCACCCAGAATTTCCAACTGAGCCTTGACTTCCTCCACCGGCGAAAAGGCACTAACATGGATATCCACCTTCCCTGCTTCAATCTTGGAGTAGTCCAAAATATCGCGAATAATGGTCAGCAGGGAACTTCCCGAATTCTTAATAATCTCCAAGTATTGGGTTTGGATTTGATCCAATTCCGTACTCTCCAAAAGGTCGACCATTCCCAGGAGCCCATTGAGTGGGGTCCGGATCTCATGGCTCATGTTGGCCAGAAACTCCGACTTGGATTTATTCGCCTGATCGGCTGCATGCATGGCGTCCAACAAGCCTTTTTCCCAGATTTTCTGACTAGTGATGTCCTTCGAAATGGAGATCATTTGCTCCTCATCCAAGGGGAAGAATCGCATTTCGTAGTAGCGCTTTTCACCCGAGTCTGCGTCCACCCTACTTAGATTGGCAGTTTGAAGAGTTCCACTGCTTCTTGCCTTAGAAAATGCCGCCTCCAAGACAAGCACTTGATCTGAAGGAACACTTTCCCCCAGGGTTTTCCCTACCAACTCTTGAGCAGCCCCATGAGAGCCCTCGCTCGCTGGCACATGGAAATCTAGAATTTTACCTGCGTTGTCGTAAATAAAAATTTTATCAGGCAGGTTATTGATCAGCG
>CAJBER010000211.1 GCA_903952135.1 uncultured Algoriphagus sp. | reverse complement strand
GGGCCAAAAAGGTTAACCCGCCTGCTTTCAGAAGATTAACCTACCGGAGGTAGGTAAACCTCCGGCAAACAAGCTTTTAACATTTTAACAATTTACATACAGTATGTCTACTACCACCTACATCCCCTTCAAAGTCAAAGACATCTCCCTAGCGGAGTGGGGAAGAAAAGAAATTCGTTTGGCTGAAGCCGAAATGCCAGGATTGATGGCCCTTCGTGCTGAATTCGGTCCATCACAGCCCCTTAAAGGTGCACGTGTGGCTGGCTGTCTTCACATGACCATCCAAACTGCCGTGTTGATCGAAACTTTGGTTGCCCTGGGCGCTGAGGTAACCTGGTCTACTTGCAACATTTTCTCTACCCAAGACCATGCTGCTGCTGCAATTGCTGCTGCTGGTATTCAGGTGTATGCTTGGAAGGGACAAACTGCCGAGGAATTTGACTGGTGCATCGAGCAAACGCTATTTTTCGGCGAAAGCCAGCAGCCATTGAACATGATCCTAGACGACGGTGGTGACTTGACCAATATGGTCCTAGATCAATACCCTGACTTAGTGGCAGGAATCAGAGGTCTTTCTGAAGAAACTACCACGGGTGTACACCGTCTGTACGAGCGCATGAAAAATGGCACGCTCCCTATGCCTGCAATCAACGTGAATGACTCGGTAACCAAATCCAAGTTTGATAACAAATACGGCTGTAAGGAATCTCTAGTAGATGCGATCCGTCGCGCTACAGACGTAATGATGGCTGGTAAAGTAGCCGTTGTGGCTGGATACGGTGACGTAGGAAAAGGATCCGCTGCCTCCCTTCGTGGTGCAGGTGCACGCGTGATCGTGACTGAAATCGATCCAATCTGTGCGCTTCAGGCCGCCATGGACGGCTTTGCCGTGAAGAAGATGGCTGATGCGATCAAAGAAGCAGACATCGTGGTAACAGCCACAGGAAATAAGGACATCATCACCGGTGCTCACTTCAAGGCGATGAAGGACAAGGCGATTGTGTGTAACATTGGCCACTTCGACAACGAGATCGACATGGCTTGGTTGAATACCCACTATGGCAACTCCAAGAACGTGATCAAGCCTCAGGTAGACTTGTACGAGATCGATGGCAAAGAAATCATCGTGTTGGCAGAAGGTCGCTTGGTAAACTTGGGTTGCGCTACAGGCCACCCATCTTTTGTGATGTCCAACTCCTTCACCAACCAGACTTTGGCGCAGTTGGAACTTTGGGCCAACTACAAGAGCTATACGCCTGGTGTATATGTACTACCCAAGCACTTGGACGAGAAGGTTGCCTTCTTGCACTTGGCCAAATTGGGCGTACAACTCGACACCCTTTCTCAAGACCAAGCCCAATACATCGGCGTGGAAGTAAAAGGTCCGTTTAAGCCAGAGTACTATCGCTATTAAGAGCAAGTAGGTTAACTCTCTTTATTAAGATTTCAAAAAGGAGCTCGAGTTGAGCTCCTTTTTTCTTTTCAATTCGTACAAAGGGGAGTATATTGAAAAAAAATAATAATAGAATGAACTATACCGAAGGAATGCTCCGAGAAGGGTCTTTGAAGGGCAAAAACATATTGATAACAGGTGGAGGTACGGGGCTAGGCCGAGCCATGGGGGAGTATTTTTTGGAATTGGGAGCCAACCTAGTGATTACCTCCCGTAAGTTGGAGGTGCTGGAAGAAACAGCTAAGGAGATGATGGCCAAATCAGGTGGGAAGGTCGTGCCACTCGCATGCGATGTTCGAGACATTGCCCAAGTTGAAGCCATGTGGGCACAGTGTATTGCTGCCTTTGGACAGATTCACGGGGTCTTAAATAATGCAGCGGGCAACTTTATCAGTCCTACCGAACGCCTTTCTGCGAATGCCTTCAATACGGTCTTGGATATTGTGTTGAAGGGTACCTCACAGGTTACCCTTACAGCTGGCAAGCACTGGATTGCAGCAAAGCAGCCAGGGGTATTTTTAAATATTGTCACTACTTATGCTTGGACAGGTTCGGGCTATGTAGTTCCTTCTGCCGCTGCAAAAGCAGGGGTTTTAGCACTGACTCGCTCCCTTGCTGTGGAGTGGGCCAAATACGGCATCCGATCCAATGCGATTGCACCTGGTCCATTCCCAACAGAAGGAGCCTGGAGTCGATTGCTTCCGGGTGAGTTGGTGAAGAAATTTGACCCAGCCAAAAAGGTTCCTGTTGGTCGGGTGGGTGTACACCAGGAGTTGGCCAACTTGGCAGCGTACTTGATTTCAGATTTCTCAGCCTATGTGAATGGTGACGTGATCACCATCGATGGGGGAGAATGGTTGAAAGGTGCGGGAGAGTTCAATAATTTGGAGATGATACCTCAAGAAATGTGGGATATGATGGAGGCATCTCGCGGAAAAAAGCCCTAAGCCCCAAATTACTTTGGGGCTATGTCAAAGCAAAATGGAAAATTAGAGGAGCTTAAGTGACCTAGATTCTTCAAAAACGCTGTCTACATCCAAAAGCAGTTGAAAAAAGTAACACGCAGAAAAATCCATGCAAACCCCATCCTTAAATCTGAACCGTCAAGAGTTTGGAGATTCGATCAACAAAGGCAATGTCCTTACTCTGGAGCAAGCCCATACCCTTTTAAATGAGTGGGTACTGAATGAGCGTTTGAAAGTGCACATGAAACAGGTGGGCCACCTGATGAAGGCCTACGCGCTCGAGCAGGGTCTTGACGCCTCGGAAGCCCACAAGTGGCACTTGGCGGGTTTGCTTCACGATGCGGATTGGGACCAATGGCCAGACCAACATTGTCGAAAAATCATTGAGGAACTGGAGGCAAGAGCCATCGATCCGGAAATAATTCGTGCCATTGCCTGCCATGGTCCCCGTTATTTTGGAGTGGAGCCTCGTACCCCAATGGACAAGATGCTTTATGCCTTTGATGAACTCAGTGGACTGGTGCATGCCTACTCCCTGATGCGACCGGAAGGCTATGTGGGAATGGAAGTGAAGGGGGTGAAAAAGCGCCTAAAAGACAAAACCTTTGCTGCCCAAGTAAGTCGGGAGGACATTGATGATGCTGCCCAGCGTGCAGCGATCCCTGTGGATGACTTGATTGCATTTGTGGTTGCCCACCAAGGTTCCACTGATTTAGCATAAAAAGTAAAAGGGCCGCGAAAGCGGCCCTTTTTTATTCTTCTTCCAATTCTTGAGTAACCGGCTTGAAATTCCCAGGAGGTAAGTCTGGGCTTACCTCAGCTTTTTCAAAAGGAAATACTTCTAGAATGGAACTTTCGGTAATGTCAGGTACTCTGAAACTTACGAGCATGTTATTCAAACTTTCTTGAATGCGATCATAGGCTTGCTTGACATCTTCTGCAGTCACAATCATGTATTGGGTGACCTTTTTCTCCTTCCCATTGTCTCCATCCGCGATCAAGTAAGTCACCTTGCACTTGTGCCAGATGTCTGCATCATCGTAAAAAAACACGTCCACGATGTTACTCTTGCTAATTCCAGACACTTGAAAATCCCCACGGATTTGCGATCCGAGTTTATCGTAGAGGATCGCTTCCGCTTCCGTAAAGGATACCGCATCCACTAGATATTGTTCTGAAATACTTTTCAAAAGACCCTCTTCAGTTTCTTTCGCATATTTTACTTTACACAAAAACCAGATTCTCATTTGCTATTTAGTTAAGGCTTCGAATCTACCGCATCTCTTTCAAAGCGCTAACGAAACTCAAAAAAATATTTTTGCCACAGCGAAAAAATGGAAAAGCAAATAGGGTTTTTCTCCAAAAAAGGAAACCTGAGTGGAACCTTGTTTGATGCGGCTGATTTAGTAGTTTTAGGAAAGGCTAGGCAGCACCTTCTATTTTTAAATCGAATTATTCCATGTGGCAAACTTTTACGCGTAGTTTCCCGGTTCAACTTCTTCTCCTACACTTGCAGAAGAACCTTTCCTTGCTGTTGATTTGGGGGGTGCTTTTGGGATTTATACTGCAGCAATTTGGGGTCGTGCTCGGAATTCCTTATCTATTTCTGGATCCCGAATACCTGCATCAGGTGTCCTGGCTGAGTTTTTTTTGGATGGGGCTGGGCTTGGCAGTATTTACCATGGCCTTTCACATGACTACCTACATCATGGATGGCTGGCGCTTCTCTTTCCTTGCCGTGGTGCACCGCCCCTTCATCCACTTTTGCTTCAATAATTCCCTAGTTCCTCTTTTCTTTTACCTCCTCTACACGATCCAGTTCGTTTCCTTTCAATTGGACAATGACCTAGGTTCCGACTGGGAAGTGCTTCGCCTGTACCTAGGGTTTGCTTTGGGGAACATTCTGGCCTATGCTATCCTATTTGGATACTTAAGCTTGACCAATAAGGGTTTTTTTAACCTTTTCTCCGAAACCATCGACAAGCGACTGCGAAAGGTGAGTCGAAGTCATCGATTGAAAAAAGGTGAAGCAGATCCCTTCAATTTGGAGGGGCCCATGGTGCAAGTCTACCTGAATCTTAAACTTCGTTGGGAGCAAGTCCGCCCTGATATCTCCCGCTTCGAAAAGGCAAAGTTGCTTCGGGTATTCCATCAAAATCACTGGAATCTCTTTTTGATTCAAGTCTTTTTGTTAGCCTTGGTACTTTTTCTCGGGCTATTCAATGAGCAAGAAATTCTACAGTTTCCCGCAGCCATGAGTGCGCTACTTCTACTATCAATCCTGCTCATGGCAGTTGGCGCATTGATATTTTGGTTTCGGACCTGGGCTGCAGTGACGGTTCTGGTTTTGGTCTTGGGAGCCAATTACTTCTCTACGATTCCCTGGCTGACCAAGCCTCACCAAGCTTATGGGATGGATTATTCACCTGCCCCAGCGCCTTACAACCTTGCCAGACTGGATGCCTTGACCCATCCCGATACCTTGCAAAAAGACAAGCAGGAGGTGCTACAGATTTTGGATCGTTGGCGCGCTAAGTTTCCGGAAGAGAACAAGCCAAAGTTGGTGTTCGTGGCGGCGAGTGGTGGTGGACATAGGGCTGCCTTATGGACAATGAAAGTGCTTCAAGAACTCCACACAAGTACTTCTGGGGAACTCACCCAACACTCATTTCTCTACACAGGTGCCTCTGGAGGCGTTTTGGGTGAGGCTTTTTTCCGTGAGTTATACCTGAGGTCTCTCAGTGATTCAACGCTCGACTTGGCTGATCCAAACTATTTGCAGCAATTGGCGGCAGACAATCTCAATCCCATCCTGTTTAGTCTTTTGGTCAATGACCTCTTTTTTCCAACTCAAAAAATGGAATACAAGGGGAGGGTTTATGCCAAGGATAGGGGATTTGCCTTTGAGGAGCAACTCAATAAGAACACAAAAGGTATTCTAGACAAGTCGCTAGCCGACTACAAAGATCCGGAAAGGTTAGGTCAAATTCCCTTGCTACCCCTGACCACCTTGATCACCAACGATGGCAGGAAGTTGGTCATCTCTCCTCATTCCTTTTCCTTTTTTGGAAGTGCAGGACTACCTGGCTCTCATCACAAAGAGTTGAAGCAGTCCGTTGATTTCATGCGATTTTTTGCGGGCCATGATCCTGAAAACCTTCGATTCTTGACCGCATTGCGGATGAGCGCTACCTTTCCTTTTGTGACCCCCAATGTGGAACTTCCTTCAAATCCCGTCATGAAAACCATGGATACGGGTCTTTCGGATAATTTTGGGATTCAAGATGCGCTACGCTTCCTGTACGTTTTTCAAGAATGGATTGGAGCAAAAACCTCGGGTGTGGTACTGGTGACTATTCGAGATTCTGAAAAATCTCCCAAAATCTCCAGTTCAGCATCCACCAAAATCCTTGAAAAAATTGGTTCCCCTCTCAAAAGTATCTATGGCAACTGGGATAAGATGCAAACCATCCACAACGAGGTGCTATTTAATTACATGGCAGCATCCATGCCTTTTGGAGTGGAAAAAATTGAATTTGAATATGCTCCAGGAAAACTACCTGCTCAAGGATTGGGTACTCTGGGGAGTATGCAGCGCGCTTCGCTCAATTGGAGGCTGACCGCAAAAGAAAAGCGTTCTATTCTCGCTAATATCCAGACACGATCCAATCAAGCTGCCTTGGCTCGTGCAAAAAAGCTATTTCAAAAGTGAGAAGGAGTAGAACTGGAGTATTGTTGAATTAATACCCGATCCCGATTTTTTTGTAAATAAAATGCATTAACCAGGCAGGCCCAATCATCAAAAACTGCACATCCTTTAAAAAGGAGGGCTTTTTGCCTTCGATCTTGTGTCCGTAAAACTGGACTATCCAGGCGATTACAAAGACAGCTAAACTGATGTAAGCCAAATTGCCAGGAAAAGTAATTGACAAGTAATTGGCCAAAGCCAAGCAGAAGGCAGAAAATAGCAACATGCCAAGCGTAAGTGCAGGGGATAGGGAGATGTAATAAATCAACATCAAGAAAAGGGTAAGGGTAGCCCAGTTTGCAAAATCACCCAAAAATGGAAGTTGGTCCGCTAGAAATCCACTTGGAATGCTGAAGACCAATCCGACCACGCTAAAGAAGATGGCGGGAACACAAAACCAGTGAATCAATTTGTTGGTTTTGTTTTGGTGACTATCTCCGTATTCGACCAGTAAGGAATCAATTTTTCTCATGGGATTTTGGGTTTAAATGCGGTACTTGGTGTCACAAGTTAACCAACCAATTTTAAAAAGTAAATTCTCTTTGTCTATGTTGAGTTTTTGGGAACAAAAAAATTTTTTGAACTACGATTTAATCGTGGTAGGAGCCGGGTTTACGGGGTTGTCTGCTGCAATCCATTTCAAGAAGCAACATAAAAAAGCAAAGGTATTGGTCATTGATCGGGGGGTCTTTCCATCTGGCGCCAGCACCAAAAATGCAGGCTTTGCCTGCTTTGGGAGTTTGACTGAGATTTTGGATGACTTCTGGAGCATGACTCCGGATGAAGTGCTACAATTGGTAGAGAAAAGGCATTCCGGCTTAACTCAGATTCGGAAGCAATTTGGAGACAAAGCCCTGCGCTACCAACACCGGAATGGCTACGAAATCCTCGGCGAAGAACAGGTAGAGGCCTTGGAACAACTTGATTCCATTAATCATTTGCTGAAGAAAATCTTCAAGAAGGAGGTCTTTTCCCAAGTGAAGGATCCTTCCAAATTTGGTTTTTCTGAGCAAGTGAAGGCAGTGGTCAAAAACCGTTTTGAAGGGGAGTTGGATCCTGGGGCCTACTTAAATGCCCTTTGGGAAAAGGCTTCCCATTTAGGTGTCCGCATCATTTCTGGGCTGACCGTAGTGGAGGTGGATCATGAAGGAGGTAGGGTCTTGGCAGAAAAAAAAGATAAAAAAGAGGTTTTTGAATTTGTTGGGGAGCGGGTAGCTATTTGTACCAATGCCTTCACTCAGAAACTGTGGCCTGCATCTCCCTTGGAGCCAGGCAGAGGATTGATCTTATTGAGTAAGCCCATCGCGGGAGGGATTCCTTGGAAGGGAGGCTTTCATCTGGATCGGGGCTTCGTGTATTTCCGCGAGGTGGAGGGACGACTTCTCCTTGGAGGGGCCAGAAATAAAGATTTTGAAAAGGAGAAAACTACCGAATTTGAGGTAAACCCTACGATTAAGGCACATTTGGAACGATTGGCTCAAGAAGTGATTTTCCCAGGTAGACCCCTAGAATGGGAGATGGAATGGACTGGAATCATGGCATTTGGGTCCAAAAAATCACCCATCATTCAGCAGATTGGAAAGAAGACTGCAGTGGCAGTTCGACTTGGAGGCATGGGCGTAGCCATAGGTTGGCAGGTAGGCAAGGAGTTATCTGAACTACTTTCAGACCTGTAATTGATTTTTTTTCTTTAGTTTCATGGCTTGTAAACTCTCGACTTCAACCGAATGACTTCAATTCCAAAAGTACCTAAGGTGCTTGATGCACTGATTCCCTTAGTTGTTTTAATTGTTCTCCTAATCATCAGCATTCAAGTTTTTGGTACGGATGGATTATCGGGTTCCAGTCAGATCGTCTTGATTCTATCGGCAACTGTTGCTGGGCTAATTGCGGTATTTCGCTTAGGATTTACTTGGGAAACACTCCAAGATGGCGTGGTAAAGAGTATCAGTTCTGCGATGAGTAGCATTCTTATCTTGTTTTTGATCGGTGCCTTGGCAGGAACTTGGCTGTTGAGTGGGATTGTACCTGCGATGATCTATTACGGTTTGCTGGTGTTGAGTCCTACCATTTTCTTATTTGCAGCCTGTTTTAT
>CAJBER010000210.1 GCA_903952135.1 uncultured Algoriphagus sp. | reverse complement strand
GGTTGTACTCCATGTAGGTAGCTGTAGCAAGGGCCAACTCTTTTCCAAAAGTAAGTTCTACCAAGTGTAGGGCCAAGTCAATCCCCGCAGAAATCCCCGCGGCTGTCCAAATGCGGGTATCGCTCTGAATGAAGCGGTGCTCAGGTTTAGGGATACCACTAGGAACTAGCGAAGCCATGCTGTCATAGACCTCGTGGTGGGTGCAATAAGGCTTCTGGTCCAAAAATCCTGATTTACCGAGAATACGAGAGCCTGAACATACGCTCATGGTCCATTCCGAGTGGGAGACAAGACTTTGGAGGCTAGCCATCAGGGGCTGGTTTTGGATCACCTTTTTGCTGCCATCACCGCCTGGAAGTACGAGGTAGTCGAGACGATTGAGTTGATCCAAACTTTTGTCAGGGAGCACCTGAAGCCCGTTTTTGGCATGGATCATCTCTTTGCTTAAGGCAACCGTATTCACCTCTAGAATCTTGTAATCTGCGAGTTGATTGGCAACGGAAAAAACCTCGAAGGGTCCTGCAAAATCAAGGACTTCCACGTCGTCAAAGATGAGGATACCAAGTTGTTTCATGAGGATTAGTTTGGGTACGAAATTGGAGAAAATTAGAAGAAAAATAGAAAAGAGGATGGATTTTGTTCAGCCGCGGCAACGGACCTAGCCCGCATCGGATCTACCTCCGATTATTTTATTGATTTTATAAAAAAAATTAATAATCAATAAGGAATTTGAAATTTACATTTACATTTAAGAGGATTTTCGCAATCTCATGCTAACCCTCTCCAGTCTTTTTGCGCTTTTACTCCGTATCTCCTTGCTTTGCCAAGGGCAGGTAGAAGGCATTACTGACTCGGCTCAACTCGATTTTTTTGAGCATAAAACTATTCAAACGGAGGAAGGACACCTGCAACAGCCTTTGGTATCCTTTGAAGGTTTGGGTAGCCTTGTGCCCACCATTGAGATTGAAGAACGTACTGAAGTTGAGTCAGAAGAATCTGCTACAGACTTAGTTCTTGGTACTGTTTCATCCAGTAGAGAGTTTACCTTTCGTAAAGTATTTTCCTTATTCACAAACAAAGCCATACGAGGCAGTCGCTTGCCATTGTATGATTTTTTTCATTCCTGGAAAATTCATCTGAGTTAATTTTTTAGCCAATTCTGGCATTTTCCGAAGGTTTTCGGAATCTAAGTAACTGTTTTTCAACAGTATTTCAGACTCAGCATTTCATAACTATGACTCTTCATGCTACCCGTGAGGCTATGGGTATGGAGCAAATTCTTCATGAATTGAAGCATTTTCTCCCTGCCCAGGCTCCACTCAAGGACTTTGTCCATCACAATACCTTACATGCCTTTCAACACCTGTCTTTTTTTCAGGGGTTAAAGCAAGCCAACGACCAATTTGGTTACCAAGGTTTTCTATCCTTATCCGACTATAGAAATCTATACCGTGAGGGTAAGATTAAAGGACTCGTCCTGAAGAAAATACTCGAAAACCAATTTGGTGATCAAGCCAATGCCTGGCTTGTCAAATTACTCGATGAATCTCATGACCGGTTGAAATCACCAAAAATCGGGCAATTTAGGGCTCACTGGAGAGATGAATATCATTTCAATTTAGACAAAACGATCCAGCCATTTCTATTTCGCTTACTTTCGGCTTACCTAGACCAGGGCATTTCTATTTGGCCTTTTCCCTTGGAAGCCAAAGGTTTTTTGGATTCGATCAGACAACTCCAAGCGGGTAGTTACTCTTCCATTTTCAAGTCTAAACGTGTGGAAAAGCTTCTCCAAAATCCGGATTTGAACTTGGAAGACCTCCTAGAAATCTTAGTAGGTGATCCCAAAGGGTATGGATGGTACTTGTTTGATCAGCAATTTGCTCATCCTGGTTGGTCAGGGATGGTATCCGTTCTGGAATCTCAGCCCGAATCTTTACTGGATAGCAAGCGCATTTCTTTGGAGGATTTGATTCTAGTGGAATGCTTGCTGGAAATTGATGCCTTAGACAAAAAATTCGGTGAAAGTTGGATTCCTTTAGGTCATCAATATCCACACGATACCCACCACCTATTTGAAATAGGCTTGATGGAGGAGGTTGATTTGGTTCTACAATGCTGGCAAGAGGCCTTCGAATGGAGTTATTATGACGAAGTACTTTCAGGAATTCGGGCAGTAGTACCCACTCCGGCCAACGCTAAGGTCCCAAGTTTTCAGGCGCTCTTCTGCATTGACGACCGGGAATGTAGTACGCGTAGGCATCTGGAATACATCGATCCTAACTGTGCTACTTATGGTACTCCTGGGTTTTTCAATGTGGAATTCTACTTCCAACCCGAATATGGAAAGTTTCACACCAAATCTTGCCCTGCTCCAGTAACCCCAAAATTTTTAATTAAAGAGACGGCAAAGCATAAAAAATTAGCTTCGGACGTACATTTTAATCAGCGAAGTCATTCCCTGGTAAGGGGCTGGTTGAGTGCGCAGACACTAGGATTTTGGTCTGCACTTAAGTTGGTCGGCAATGTACTGCGCCCGAGTTCCTCGGCATTGGAAGTATCTAGTTTCCAACACATGGATCCCAAAGGAAGCCTTTCCATCGTCTACCAAGGCGAAGAAGAAAATGGGCTTCAGGTAGGCTTCAAGGTAGCCGAGATGGCCGATCGAATCGAAGGCTTATTGCGGAGTATTGGTTTGGTGGAAGGGTTTTCTCCCTTGGTGTATTTGATTGGACATGGAGCTTCCAGTATCAACAATACCCATTATGCCGGCTACGATTGTGGTGCTTGCTGTGGACGCCCTGGTTCTGTGAATGCTCGGGTGGCCGCTTTTATGGCCAATCAACCAGAAGTTCGGATTCAACTCAAAGGGAGAGGCATAGATATCCCCGCAGAAACTCAGTTTTTGGGAGGATTGCACGATACCACAAAAGATGAAATGGTGTTTTTTGACGAAGACATCTTGCATGAATCAAATCAACACTTGCATCGAGAGAATCAAGAAAAGTTTGTTCGTGTGCTGGATATCAATTCGCTTGAACGTTCTCGACGCTTCGATACTTTGGATAAAAATAAATCCATTGGGGGACTCCATGATGCGGTTAAAAAAAGAGCGTTTTCACTCTTTGAACCTCGTCCGGAATACAACCACGCGACCAATGCACTTTGCATCGTCTCTCGGAAATCGACCTTGAAAGGCTTGTTTTTTGACCGTAGAGCTTTTATGAACTCCTATGATTACAGAACAGATCTAGAAGGTAAATCCTTGACCCGGATTCTATCTGCTGCGATTCCTGTCTGTGGGGGCATCAATTTGGAGTACTACTTCTCTAGAATGGATCCTGACAAGTTGGGGGCAGGGACCAAATTACCACACAATGTGATGGGGCTGATTGGTGTAGCAAACGGTGCGGATGGTGATCTGCGGACAGGACTTCCGTATCAGATGGTAGAGATTCACGATCCGATTCGCTTATTGATGGTGGTCGAGCAGGTCCCAGAGTTGGTCTACCAAGTGATCACTGCCTCTCCGGCCTTATTGGAATGGGTCAACAACAATTGGGTACATCTGGTAGTCCTTGATCCCAATTCAGGGGACTTTCTCCGCTGGGTGGATGGAAAATTTGTCACTTATACTCCTTTGACCGAGATAGAACATTTGGATCACTTGCAAGACAAGCTGATGAGCACCCAACAAAATCTTCCTGTCTACTTAATCGATTCACTCTAATGGAACTTTCAAATTGGATTCAGCTGATGATTGGGATACC
>CAJBER010000209.1 GCA_903952135.1 uncultured Algoriphagus sp. | reverse complement strand
TATGTGCTCCAGGTCAGACAGCCAACTGTCCTACGCAGACCTTGACGATCACGGTGACGGCGCCAAGCCTGGTGAACGATACGGATACGGCTTTTGCCAACGTGCCGAAGACGGGCAACTTGTCTACCAACGACACGAACCCAGCAGGATCTACCTACGGGCAACCGGCCCAGCAGGCGGGTGCTACGCTGACGGTAAATGCAGATGGAACGTATAGTTTCACCGCCACGGCAGCAGGTACCTACACCTACACGGTTCCGGTATGTGCTCCAGGTCAGACAGCCAACTGTCCTACGCAGACCTTGACGATCACGGTGACGGCGCCAAGCCTAGTTGACGATACGGCTACCGCCTTGGCGAACGTACCGAAGACGGGTAACCTGTCGACCAACGACACGAACCCAGCAGGATCTACCTATGGACAACCGGCCCAGCAGACAGGTGCTACGCTGACCGTAAATGCAGACGGAACGTACAGTTTCACCGCCACCGCAGCAGGTACCTACACCTACACGGTTCCGGTATGTGCTCCAGGCCAGACGACCAACTGCCCTACGCAGACCTTGACGATCACGGTGACAGGAAATGAGCTATCAGCTGGCTTGGATAATTTCCAAGAAAGAGAGATTAACGGCCTAGTGGGCGGTGTTGTGGGCAATGTGCTCACGAATGACTTGCTAGGAGGTAAACCAGTCATCGCAAGCCAAGTGGTGATTGCTATTAAAGACGACGGAGGCTTGACGGGAGTGGTGATTGACAAGGAAGGAAACTTGATCCTTCCTGCCGGTGTAGCCCCAGGATCTTACGTGGTGGTGTACACGATATGTGATGTCTCGGATCCGACGAATTGCAGAGAAGCGATGGTTATGATTGAGGTATTCCAACCAGTGGACCTGAAAGTCACCAAATCGGTGGAGGCTCCAGAATGGTTTGAAGGAGATGAATTTACCTACACCCTTCGCGTGGAGAACACAGGAAAAACCGCTGCCACTTCGGTGGTCGTGACAGATATGCTTCCTATAGGCTTGCGCTATGTGTCTTTGGTTTCTAGTCAAATCCCAGTGACGACTCAGGTGAGGGGCCAGGAAATTACCTTTAACATCACCCAATTGCCGATCGCTGCTGCTACGGACATCACCCTAAAAGTGAAAGCTGCCCCGCTTGCTGATGGTAAGGATATATCTCTCCTGAATACGGTCAGCGTAACATCCAAAGGACGCGAAATGAGCCCTGCAGACAATACGTCTTCTGTTCCGGTCCGATTGAAGGCCTTCTTTATTCCGAATACCATCACTCCGAATGGAGGAGGGGTAAATGATACCTTCGAGATCCCTGGATTGGGTAGGTATGTGAGTAACGAATTGGTGATCATGAACCGTTGGGGAGACCAGGTATTTGAGCGAAAGAACTACCAAAACGATTGGGGTGCTGAAGGATTGGTGTCTGGTACCTATTTCTACATCCTGAAGGTGACGGATGAAGAGGGTAAGCAGAGCTCCTTCAAGGGCTTTATCGAGGTGGTAAAAGAACGCGTTAGGTAGTGAAAAAAAGGAAATGCATGTTTTGGAAAAACATAGAAAATATAAATCAGGTGAACCGAAAGTCTAGTTTAAAAGGGTTAATTGTACTGCTGACGATGTTCAGCATGTCAGTTCAGGCGCAGCAATTGCCCCAGTTTAGCCAGTACATATTCAATGGCTTGCACATCAATCCAGCTTATGCGGGCTACAAGGGGGATGGGTACATCCAAACTTCCTACCGAAGTCAGTGGATCAATTTTCCTGGAGCTCCCCAAACCCTTTCCTTCACGGCGGATTTGAGTGCCAATGAAGGGAGAATGGGCCTTGGCGTGACCTACCTGAAGGATAAAATAGGGTTGACCGAAAGTAATTTGGGGATGTTGACCTATTCGTACCGAATTTCCACCGGGGATAGAAGTATGCTTTCCTTGGGGGTCAGTGCGGGTATTTCCGAGTACGCCTTTGATCCTTCCGGCATGGTGACGGTGAAGCCGGATCCGCTGTTGCCGAGCAGCCGAGTGGCAGCCACTACACCCAATATGAATACGGGGCTATTTTACCACAGCGACAATTTCTATGCAGGCCTTTCCGCCTACAACTTGATCGGCCGCAGGGCATTGCTTCGGCAAGACATTGCCGTGGCTTTCCATGATTTTCATTACTACCTCACTTTTGGCGGGATGCTTCGACTTCAAGATGAGGTACAGCTCAAGCCTTCCGTCCTGGTGAAGCACGTGAAAGGATCCCCGACCAGTTATGACCTGAATGCCATGTTTTTGTTTCGGGAGCGATTGTGGCTAGGCGGTTCTTTTCGATCCAATGTGCGGATTTTCGAGGATCAACTTCAGGAAGACCTGAGCAAGCGCAATGCCGTGGCCTTGGTGATGGAATACTTTGTGTTGCCGAGCATGCGGATTGGCTATGCCTACGACTACAATTTGAATGCGCTCAATAGCTACCGAACTGAATCCCACGAGTTGTCTGTTGGGGTGTATTTAAACCGTCAGCGAAAGATTATTTACAACCCTAGATGGTTTTGATGATGAAGAAAAACATAAAAATGGGTCTAGTGGCAGGCTTCCTTCTGCTGTTTTCCTTCCCCTTATTTAGTCAGCAAAATATCTTGAACTATGCCGATCAAGAATTTGCCTTGAAGCGGTACGAAAATGCTGCTTCCCAGTACGAGCAAGCCTTTGGCCAAAGGGAGTCCTACTATGCGGCCAAGCGTGCTGCGGAGAGTTATGGATTGATTCGAAGCTACGAAAAGGCATTTTTCTGGTGGGGAAAAGCGGTAGTATTTGAGGAATCAAATCGAACCGATAGCCTGCGCTTAGCCAATGCGGGGGTACAAGCCGGGCAAACGGTAGAGGGGTTAGGAATAAATTTAACTAATGCTGAAGCAGCGAAGATTTTTGGTCAGCGGCCAGTTTCAGATAATCCAAGTTTGGAATTTGTTCCATTAGAAAAATACAACAGTGCGGGTACAGACTATGGATTGAGGACAGATGGAACGGGAAGGAAGTACCTGGTCACAGATAGAGGGTTGGAGAAGCAAACGGAGAAACAATACCTCCGTTTGGACCTCAAAAGAGCCCTTTCAGAAAAGGAAATTGACGGCTTGAATGACCGCGGCTACCACCTCATTTTGGTTGAAGAAGACGGGGAGCTTACCCCTGCTATCCAGGGGACTGAGGAGTTCTATCACGTAAGCATGCCTGCCTTTTTTAAGGTGGGTGCGATTCAAGAAGTGATTTTTACGGGAGTGCTGCGGGAGAAGGAGAAAAAGTTAGGTCTGGGTAAAACCACAGAATCCTTTCCAGGGCTTTACCGAGCGGAGGTTCAGGCGGATGGAACATTTGCTAACATCCAACCGCTACCCTTCAATGAAACAAGTTCCTACAGTGTCATGCATGCTTTTGTGGACAACAATATCCTGTATTTCAGTTCCGATGGACAGGGAGGCTTTGGTGGGTTTGACCTGTATGAGGTGCCCCTTCTTGAAAATGGGTATGGATCGGTATTCAACCTTGGGTCCAACGTAAATAGTCCCCGTGATGAAGTCTTTCCTTTTGTGAAGGATGGGATTGTTTATTATTCATCCAATCGCTTTGAAGGACTTGGGGGACTAGATATCTATAGGACAGGCCAACTAGGCAAAGGGAGATCCATGAACTTGGGGAAGGTGTACAATACACCTCAAGATGATTTTGGGTATTATATGGATGGGCAAGGCAACCAATTCTTGAGTTCGGATAGAGGCATGTCTGAAAGTAGGGATGACATTTATGAAGGCAAGTATTTGTATGATTATTTCACCTTCCGGATTCTTGGAAAGGACAGTGCCCGATTGGATAGAGACCGAGAATTGGTGGTGGAGCTGAAAAGTTTAAGCGGGGAAAAAGTAAGTTTGGAGACGATGAAGGAAGGCTTAGTTGCGGAGCTGAGTCAAGGAGAATACTTTCTTGAAATCAGCAGAGAAGGCTACCTGCCTACTCGGGTTCCCTTCGTAACCACTGATCCAGATGGAATTGCAAAAATCAAAGACATTTCCCTAGAGCCCATCCCTGTAGTTGTGGAAAATGAGACGGTTTGGTCATCCACTCCAGTTCTTTTGGCGGAGGACCAAGTGTACTTTGATTTGGATGAATACGACATTCGACAAGATGGGGAAAAGATATTGGATCGTGCTGTAGCACTTCTCCAAAAATATCCCTTCCTGAAGTTGCAAATCGACTCTGACACCGATTCAAGAGGATCCATCCGCTACAACGACCGATTGAGTAAGAACAGATCCATGGAAGTGTTCTTTTACCTGAAAAATCAAGGAATAGCAGCGGATCGAATGGAGATCGCCTGGCACGAAGAATCCCGAATAGCCAATCGCTGCGGGGATGGAGAAGCTTGTTCAGATGCCCAGCATCAGGCAAATCGTCGCTCAGTCTTGACGCTAGTGATTCAGGAAAAAGACATCGCGAAGTTGCCTAAAGGTTGGAATAGGAAAAAAATGAGCTTCCAAAAGTTGTTGCAAAAGTAAGGGGTGTACCAGGTACCAAGACAGATGTACCATGTACCAAGTACGAAGTACAAAGTAGGAATTCGTAGTAGGACATGAATTCTACTAAGAAAGTATCTTGGTACATTGTACTTGGTACTTTGTACAACTTAAATCCTATTTTTTCAAAATTTATTGTCCAACTTCTGTTGTAAACTTTTTTGGTGACATGCCTTTTTTTTCTTTTTGATTTCATTTGAATTAGAGACCTCCCAAAGCAGGGTTTAGTTGGTTTATTCTCAAGGCATTGGAAGGTCTCACAAAACTGAATATTAGTTTGCTTTTGAATGAAAATAGGGAAGGAGATGGAATTAAAAGAAGCTAACGAAGTCGCTGGATACCTCGTCAACAAAAAGATAAATCTACGGTCGCTAGTTAAAAAACACGAATGAATCCGCAGCTAGTTGTTTCGAAGAATACCACCCTTATCAACCAAGGTTTTGGCCCTGGAGAGAAGGCTTCCTTCAACGGGGTGGTCTACGAGGTGGTAGACAATGCATTGCTACGGGAGCGGGTGGCCCAGCAGGCCGATCTCACCAAGCTCTGTACTTCTTTGGTGACGGACATGTCTGGACTATTTTTCAACACCAAAATCAGCCAGCCCATCCACTATTGGGATGTGAGTCAGGTAGAAGACATGAGCCGCATGTTTGCACAATCCATCTTCAATCATCCCATTGGCAATTGGGACCTGAGCAAGGTGAATACGATGCGGAGCATGTTTCAAGATTCTTGTTTCAATCAGCCCATCGGGGATTGGGATGTTTCCCAGGTCCAGGACATGGGCTATCTGTTTTTCAATTCCTTTTTCAATCAGCCCATCGGATCGTGGAAGGTCTCCAAGGTCAAGGACATGAGCTTTATGTTTTCCAAATCCCTATTCAACCAGAACATTGGGAATTGGGACGTAAGTCGAGTAATGAGCATGAAGGGAATGTTTAAGGACTTCAATGACAGATTGCCTTTTGCATCCAAGAATCCCTTCAATCAGCCCATTGGCAGTTGGGATGTGGGAAGAGTTAAGGACATGAGCTCCTTATTTTTTAATTCCATTTTCAATCATCCAATCGGGGATTGGGATGTGCGAAATGTGCGGAGTTTTACTCGGATGTTTAAAAATTCCTTCTTCAATCAGCCTTTGAACAATTGGCAAACCATCAATGCAGAAGACATGGAAGAGCTGTTTTGCAATTCAAAATTCAACCAAGACTTATCCGCTTGGCCAGTGGAGCAGCTTTCCAAACCCTTGAATTTTGATTCCAATTGCCCACTTTGGCAACTCCCTAAGCCGAATTGGGGAGAAGCGAGCACCAACTTAGAGTCCGAATAACGAATGCAATAAACCCACATTAAAAAACCGATGTTAAAGACAATCAAAAAAACTTGTGCTTTGACAGTTTTCAAAAGGATAATCCTCATCTCTACGGTTG
>CAJBER010000208.1 GCA_903952135.1 uncultured Algoriphagus sp. | reverse complement strand
TTCAATCCCTACTTTTTTAGGACAAATTTGGCCGGCACTAAATAGGATGAAAAAACTCTGTCCCTTTTCTAAAAAAAATAGAGGGCTACCCTGAAATCTTCCACTCAAGTTTTCCGATTCTAAAACCCAAATGCTTACTTTTGTACCTTACCACCCAAGGACATGATTTTCTTCTTTGAATCCCCTCAGAAACTCATTTACGGAGTTCAAACCCCACAACCTCTCCCCTCAGAAGACATCCAAAAACTTGCCTGGCTTTTTGGCGAAGCAAAACCCCTAACAGGCGAGAAAGTATCGGGCAATTATGCCGGCCCACGCAAAGAAATGATCACCCCTTGGTCAACCAATGCAGTAGAAATCACGGGAAACATGGGGATTCACGGGATTCAGCGCATTGAAGAATTTACCCCCCTACAACCTGGAGAAGCGATCGATCCCATGCTCCAAAAAGCATACGAAGGTCTAGATCAAGAGATTTTCACCATCCAACTTCAGCCTGAACCCATCCAGTCGATCACCGACATCGCAGCATACAATGCTTCTGAAGGTCTTGCATTGAGTCAAGAAGAAGTGGATTACCTCAATCAGGTCTCTTCCCAATTGGGACGCCCATTGACGGATTCAGAAGTATTTGGCTTTTCGCAAGTCAACTCAGAGCACTGCCGACACAAGATCTTCAACGGCACCTTCATCATTGATGGAGAAGAAAAGCCGATGACCCTTTTCCAATTGATCAAGGAAACCTCCAAGCGTCATCCGAATCGAATCGCCTCCGCCTACAAAGACAATGTGGCCTTTGTAAATGGACCACGCATCCAGCAATTTGCTCCTAAAACGCAGCACCAAGCAGATTTTTTTGAACCACGAGATATCGATACTGTCCTTTCGCTCAAAGCGGAAACGCACAACTTCCCTACCACTGTGGAGCCCTTCAATGGTGCCGCGACTGGTGCCGGTGGTGAAATTCGCGACCGCCTAGCAGGTGGTACCGCCTCCATCCCACTCGCGGGTACAGCGGTATACATGACTTCCTACTCGAGGTCAGAAGCAGGACGAAGCTGGGAAAAAAATCTCCCCGCACGCCCTTGGCTCTACCAAAGCCCCATGGATATCCTGATCAAAGCCTCCAACGGAGCCTCTGACTTTGGAAATAAATTTGGACAACCCCTCATTGCGGGATCTTTGCTCACTTTCGAACACGAAGAACATGCCAAGCAGCACGGATTCGACAAGGTCATCATGCTTGCAGGTGGCGTAGGATTTACCAATGGCAAGTACACCAAGAAAGCGGAGCCCAAAGCTGGTGACCAGATTGTCATCATGGGTGGGGACAACTACCGCATCGGCATGGGAGGATCAGCAGTATCTTCCTTGAATACAGGCGAACTCTCCAATGCCATCGAACTGAATGCCATACAGCGCTCCAATCCGGAAATGCAAAAGCGCGTTTCCAACGTGATTCGTGCCATGGCGGAAAGCGAAAACAACCCCATAATCTCCATTCACGATCACGGCGCAGGCGGACACCTCAACTGCCTCTCCGAATTGGTCGAAAGCACAGGAGGCACCATTCACATAGACCAACTCCCCGTGGGAGATCCTACCCTTTCTGCCAAGGAAATCATTGGCAACGAGTCCCAGGAACGCATGGGCTTAGTGGTAGGCAAAAAAGACATTCCTCTCCTGCAACAGCTCTCCGAACGAGAACGCGCTCCTTTTTATGTGGTGGGTGAGACAACGGGAGACATGCACTTCAAATTTGAAAACCAGAAAACCGGTGAAAAGCCGGTGGACTGGAACTTGAGTTACCTATTTGGCTCCTCTCCAAAAACCATCTTGGAGGATGTAAGCCAAGAAGGGTCAAACTTCGCAGAAGCGGATTACCAACAAGAGTTACTAACCACCTACCTTAAAGAAGTGCTTCAACTCGAGGCAGTGGCATGTAAGGACTGGTTGACCAATAAAGTAGACCGCTCCGTAACAGGTCGCGTAGCCACCCAGCAAACTGTAGGTGAGATTCAACTCCCTCTGAATAATGTGGGTGTCATGGCACTGGACTTCACAGGTCAAAAAGGAATTGCCACTTCCATCGGACATGCTCCAGTGGCAGCATTGGCCAACCCAGAGGCAGGCAGCCGCTTGGCCATCGCCGAAGCACTGACCAACTTGATCTTTGCTCCTATCGCGGATGGATTGAAGGGGATTTCCCTTTCTGCCAACTGGATGTGGCCTGCAAAAAACAAGGGAGAAAACGACCGTCTGTACCGAGCAGTGCAGGAGGTTTCTGAATTTGCTATTGCACTAGGAGTCAATATCCCTACGGGAAAAGATTCCCTTTCCATGACACAGAAATACCCTGGCGGCAAGGTGGTGTATTCCCCAGGCACAGTGATTATTTCTGCCATTGGCGAATGCGAAGACATCACCAAAACGGTCAAAACAGCCCTAATTCCACAAGCTGGCACCAAGGTCTTGTACCTCGACTTTTCAAAGGATGCCGCCAAACTCGCCGGCTCTTCACTATACCAAGCCCTCAATAAAATAGGTCAAGAACCACCTACAGTTGTCGATGCAGCCTATTTTGCAAAAGCTTTTGAAACTGTTCAGCAGCTTATCTCTCAAGGATTAGTCCTTGCAGGACACGATATTTCTTCTGGAGGTATGCTGACCGCGCTTTTGGAGATGTGTTTCCCAAGCCAATCTGTAGGCATGCAAGTGGATGTGGCGCAACTTGAAGAGAAAGACTTAGTAAAAGCCTTATTCTCTGAAAACCCAGGTATCCTAATTCAAGTGGAAGCGAATGGAGAAGTAGAAAAACTCCTTGCAACTGCTCAGATCGGATTTAAAACCCTTGGGACAGTTACGCTTACCGGAAAAATCGAACTCGCTTCCCAAACCTTGGTGGTCTCCGAATGGAGAGACCTTTGGTTCCGCTCTTCCTACCTATTGGACAAAAAGCAAAGCGGAGAAAAGTTGGCGCTCGAGCGATTTACCAATTACAAAAATCAGCCCCTGCAGTACAGTTTCGCAACTGGTTGGGAAGGAAAGTTTGCAACCTTTGGACTAGATCCTTTCCGTACCAAAAAAGGAAAGGCAACCGCAGCGATAATTCGCGAGAAAGGGGTGAATGGAGACCGAGAAATGGCTTATTCACTTTGGCTAGCAGGCTTTGAAGTCAAAGACATTCACATGACCGACCTAATTTCTGGCCGAGAAGATTTGTCTGATGTCCAAATGATCGTCTTCGTAGGCGGATTCTCCAATTCGGACGTATTGGGCTCTGCCAAAGGTTGGGCGGGTGCATTCTTGTACAACCCGAAAGCCAAGCAAGCCTTGGATGCGTTTTATGCACGACGGGACACCCTCTCCTTGGGGGTTTGCAATGGCTGCCAATTGATGATTGAATTAGGGCTGATTACTCCAGATCACGCTGAAAAACCTAAAATGTTGCACAACGCCAGCCATAAGTTTGAATCTTCCTTTGTGAATGTGACCGTACCCGAAAACACTTCCGTGATGCTAGGAAGCTTAAGTGGACAACGTCTAGGCGTATGGTTGGCACATGGAGAAGGGAAATTCAATTTACCGAAAGGTGAACAAGGCTATCACTTCGCCATGAAGTACAGCTACAGCAGTTACCCAGGAAATCCAAATGGATCAGACTTTGCAACTGCAGGTATCGCTTCAGAAGACGGTAGACACTTGGCCATCATGCCGCACATTGAGCGCAGTTTGAAGCCTTGGAACTGGGCACACTACCCCAGTGAGCGAAACGATGAATTCACCCCTTGGATGGAAGCTTTCGTCAATGCAAAACGCTGGGTAGAATCACAAATCAACTAGGTCACCGCCTAGTTGATTTTTACCTATTTATAAGGGGTGGCTATTGAGCACCATTCCATCCTTCACCGTCTTGAGGTAAGTAACGGCTTTGCCATCTTCGCCTACTTCACACACTCGATAACTTGGAAAAGGATTGCCCCAAGATCCTCCAAAGTGCCCCGCCCATAAAAAAGGCTTCTTTTTATACACCATCAAGCCATCTAGGTCGTGATCGTGTCCATGAAAGGTGGCCTTCACATTTGGGAAAGAAGCAATCAAGTCCATAAACTCCTGGCAAGCCACTCCATTTCGCGTCCAATCCTGCTGGGAGATGTGAATGAAAACATACACCTGCTCCAGCTTTTCATAGGAAGTCAACATTCCTTTCAGGTAATTCAAATCCGCACACAGATAGTCGCCCGCTACATTGGAAGAATCCAAAAGGATCACTCCGAACTGATCCTTCAGGACGAAGGAATGGTTGGTGGAATGCCCCATGATTCGGAGAAAAGTGTCCGCATCCACCCGGTCGTGATTTCCTCGTGTAGCGAAAGTTGGAAATTGAACTTGATCATAAACAGCCTTCACCTCCGGTAGAAAGCTAGGCGTATCGTGAATTAAGTCTCCATTAAAGACCACAAAATCTACTCCTTTCTCGCGATGAATCGCTTCAATCAATTGCCGGTGAGATCCTGCAAAATCCGTATTGGCCTGTCCCAAATGCCCGTCTGAAGCG
>CAJBER010000207.1 GCA_903952135.1 uncultured Algoriphagus sp. | reverse complement strand
GTTGATTCTTTTTGTCCATAAAACGGAAGTACTCTGCCTGACCCATCAGGTAGGCTTCTTCCTTTTGGCTGGTCAGCATGCCTCTCCAGGGGAACATTTGCATCAGGCGGAAATCAGTAGCCTGATTGCCCATAAATCGCTCCATGGGTTGCAAAAATACGCCTGCTTGAAATTCTGGGTTGGGCATGCTCACCTGATTGACCTGCTCTGCAGTGGCTTGGTACTGCGCATAGGCCGCCTGGAGACCCGGATTGTTCTTGGCTGCCTCCAGTAGGTAGTCTTCCAAGGATTGCGCTTGAAGAGGCTGTGTACTTACCAGAGTGAGGAATAGGAGTACTCCCAGCACCTTGCCGAGGGGAAGCATCGGGTGGAGCTGCAGCCTGCAGCCGCTTGCTTTCAAAACCTTAACTAATTGCTTCATGGCTGTCAATTTTTGTTGTCTTACTTAATTTTCGTTCTGCCCACCAGCAGTAAAGGGTAGGAACGATGAATACGGTGGTTACTTCCAGAATCATCCCTCCTAAAGCCGGTATGGCCATTGGGATCATCACATCGGAGCCTTTTCCAGTGGAAGTGAAAATAGGGATTAAGGCGAGTAGCGTAGTGGCTGTAGTCATCATGCAAGGCAATACCCTGCGTTTTCCGGCTTCTAGGACCGCATTGCGGATTTCTAGGACGCTGCTTGGTTTTTTCTTGGCAAAACTCTGATCCAAGTAGGTTGCCACTACCACTCCATCGTCCGTGGCGATTCCGAATAAGGCTATGAATCCTACCCAAACGGCCACACTCAAGTTGTAAGCTTTCATTTGGAATAGGTCACGCAGGTTGGTGCCCCAAATGTCAATATTCAAGAATCCATCTAGCCCAAAGAGCCAAAGCATTAAAAACCCTCCTGAAAAGGTCATTGCGATCCCTGTGAATACAAAGACGGTAGTGGATACGGCTCTAAATTGAAAATAGAGGAGTAAGAAAATCAGTACCAAACAGAGCGGTACTACAAAGGCAAGGCGTTTTTCGGCACGAACTTGATTTTCATAGGTTCCTGAAAATTCAAAGCGTACCCCATCCGGAACTTTCAGTTCGCCCGAATCAATTTTCCCTTGTAAATAGTCCTTTGCTTGCTCCACTACAGTTACTTCGGAGTAGCCTTCGTTTTTATCCAAAAGGACAAATCCTACCAAGAAGCTATTTTCTCCACGAATCATGTCTGGGCCAGGTCGGTATTGGATGTCCACTAGCTGACCTAGGGGAATGTAGTTGCCAACAGGAGTAGGGATTTGGAGATTTTCAATGGCTTCCGGATCATTCCGGTATTCGCGAGCATAGCGTACGCGGATCGGAAAGCGTTCTCGGCCTTCTACGGTAGTGCTCAACTTCATGCCTCCAATGGCCGTTTCGATAAACTCTTGCACATCCACCACATTCAAGCCGTAGCGGGAGATTTTTTCCCGGTCAATGGCTAATTCCAAGTAGGGTTTGCCCACAATTCGGTCGGCAAATACGGCCTCCTTTTTGACTGAAGGCACCTCTTTGAGGTAGGTTTCTAGTTTCAATCCAAAGGATTCAATGGTTTCCAAATCAGGACCATACACTTTGATACCCATGGGTGCACGCATGCCTGTTTGCAGCATGACCAAGCGGGTTTCGATAGGCTGGAGTTTGGGCGAACTCGTCACCCCAGGCAAGTTGACTACCTTCAAGATCTCGGACCAGATGTCATCTGGGGTACGGATATGGTCTCTCCACTGCCTGAAGTATTCCCCAGACTCGTCTGGAACAAGGTCAGTTACCCTTACGCTTTGAAGTGAATCCGTTTCTGGATAGTAGAATTTTCCCGTTTTCAGGGCATATTTCCCATCTTCCACCTTGAATCGAAGTCGTTTTCCTTGGGCATCGATCACGTATTCGGACTTGTAGTTGATCGTATTTTCATACATGGTGATGGGTGCAGGGTCAATGGCTGTTTCTGCCCTGCCTGCCTTGCCTACGACCAATTCCACTTCTGGGATGGAAGCCACCAGCATATCCAATTTCTGCAATACCTCCTTGTTTTCTTGAACTCCCGCATGAGGCATGCTGGTTGGCATGAGCAGGAAGGAGCCTTCGTTGAGGGAAGGCATAAACTCCTTGCCAAGTCCAGGAAAAGCATGGGTCATTCCCGACCAGAGTGCCGTGGTGCGAATATTTACCCCTAGTCCATCGGTAGCCAGAGGGATAAACCCAAATACGCGCCCAAAGCCTAGCCAAATGATCAATCCCAAGCCGATAATCAGGGAAGGAAAGGCCAAGAAAGCGCGCTTGTGGTTGAGGCACCAGTCGAGGAGTCTTGGATAGATTTGGATGAAACCCATAAACCCGCCCAGCACGGCAAACAAAAGCAGCGCAATGAACAGAAAATTGACAAAGGTGCTGACGGAAACGCCCAAGGGCATCCATAAGGTAGTAAGCAGCCAAGAAATGGCAATGAGCGTTGCGCTTAGTAAGGCCTTGGACTTGTATTTTTCGAAGCGATCCGGAAAATGGAAAGCCAAACTGTGAATTGCGCCGTAGCTGAATAGCAAAAGACCAGCCCAGGTCCAAGCAAAAATGCCGACTAATGGCCCTAGGAGTAGGAGTGCATAATTGCCGTATCGGCTTACTTTGTCACTGACTTTCCGCCAACTCACTACCCAATGCGTCAATGCAGGCAGCATGAATAAGGTAATCAGTACAGCAGCGATCAAGACGAAAGTTTTCGTGTAGGCGAGTGGACCAAATAGTTTGCCCTCTGCCGCTTGTAGTGTGAATACCGGAAGAAAACTGATAATGGTGGTGCTGACGGCTGTAAGGATTGCTCCAGAAACCTCTGCTGAGGCCTCGTAAATCGTTTGGAGTTTGGATTTTTCCTTGGGAGCAGACTCCAAGTGCCGAAGAATATTTTCATTGAGGATGATGCCCAAATCCACCAAGGTACCTATGGCGATCGCGATGCCTGATAATGCCATGATGTTGGCATCCACTCCAAAGTAGCGCATGAAGATAAAGCACATCAGCACCGCCAGTGGAAGGAGGGAAGAGATAAGCAAGGAGGCACGCACATTCACCACCATGACCAGGATCACCAGGATGGTGACTAGGATTTGCAAATTGATGGCTTCATACAAGGTACCCAAGGTCTCGTAGATCAAGCCAGAGCGATCGTAGAAGGGTACTAAGGTCAACTTGGAAACGGTGCCATCGGCCAAGGTTTTGGTCGGTAGTCCAGGGCTGAGTTGCTCAATTTCCTTTTTGATGCCCTCGATGACTTGCAGGGGATTGTCCCCATAGCGGGCAATGACTACTCCGCCCACGGCCTCTGCACCACCTTTATCCAGGATTCCAGCCATGTTTCGGGGCTGCGGACCAAAGTTGATCTTCGCAACGTCTTGGAGGCGAATGGGGACATTGTTGGTAACTTTCACGACGGCCTTGTCCAAATCTTCCAAGTCATCAATGTATCCCAGACCACGGATGTAGTAGTCTACCTTGTTGATCTCGATGGAATTGGCCGAAACATCCAGGTTGGATTTGCGCACCGCATCCATGACCTCCATGAGGCTGATGCCATTGGCTTTGAGTGCAGCAGGATCTACATCTACCTGGTATTCTTTGATAAATCCGCCTACGGAGGCCACTTCAGCCACTCCCTCGACCGCAGTAAGGGCATAGCGGATGTAATAGTCTTGAATAGTACGCAATTCTTCAGGATTCCATCCTCCGGTAGGATTTCCATCCGCATCGCGTCCTTCTAAGGTGTACCAAAATACCTGTCCTAATGCAGTGGCATCGGGACCTAGTTTGGGTTGCACCCCATCAGGAAGTAGTCCAGAAGGCAGGGAATTCAGTTTTTCGAGTACGCGGGAACGACTCCAGTAAAACTCGATGTCCTCTTCAAAAATGATGTAAATGCTCGAAAAACCGAAGGCAGAACTGGAACGCACACTTTTGACCCCAGGAAGACCTAGAAGTGAGGTGGTAAGGGGATAGGTGATTTGATTCTCCACATCTTGAGGAGAGCGTCCCATCCATTCGGTGAATACGATTTGTTGGTTTTCCCCAATATCCGGAATGGCATCTACGGGCACCGGGTCACGGGGAAAACTCCCAAAGTCCCAGTTGAAAGGTGCCGTGGCCAGTCCCCAGCCCAAGATGAGCAGGAAGAAGAGGAGCGTGACTAACTTATTTTCTAAAAAGAAACGAATTATGCGATTGATCATGATTCCAAAGGATAAATGAAAATTGCCTGAGACTTAAAGCCACAGGAGATTCACGAGAAGCTTGAGACAAGCTTACCTTGGAATTAAATCAAGAAGGATTGGTAGAGCAGCTGAAAATCCCGTTTGGGTACAGGTGGACTGTGTTCGGTAGGGAAAACTACCTGTTGAATATTGAAAAAGTCACCTTCAAAAACAAAGACTTGAAGAAGGGGAAGGGTAAATGAAGGGCTGAGTTGAAATTCAACCTGGCTTACTTGAAAATCATCGTCTACTTGAAGGTGCTGGGTTTTGTTTTCGCAGCAACTGGAAGGATCCTCCGAAGAAGTGTTGGAATCCTCGTTTGGGAGTTCCATTCCGCAATCCAAATGCTTCTCACCAAAACCTATCGCGGACTCCATCTCGTGACCCATGCACCAATGCGTCGTTTTTGCCATTCCCACAGTGGAGAAAAGCAGCAGCAAGGCTAGTAGGATGGATACATTCGATTTCATGACACAAACATACGGATAAATTGAACTTCTAGTTTCATCTCTATCGAATTTTGAAATCACTTAAGTTCTTGAGGATGAATCCGGTCGATGGAAGATTAGTTTTCAGTTGCAATAAATCCAGCCTTCAGCACTGCCTTTCGGATGTCCTCAGGGGCTAGAGTTTCGGTTTCCACAGTCAGCGTTCGATTCGGGTCCTGCAAGTCCACCTGCCAGGTATGAATTCCAACCTGCTCGTTGAGTTTGGGACTTACTTTGGATAAGCAATTGTTACACTGAATATTGGTAGTGAAGGTATATTTTTTCATGTATAGTAAATTGATATAGAGACTATTGAATTTATTAGAATGTATTATTAGTTTAATTAATCTTCAGATGCATTACGCACTGTATCAGTCCAAACTTTGAGTTTTTAAACGCAAACTATTACCCACTACGGACAAGGAACTCAAGGCCATGGCTGCACTGGCAATCATGGGGTCGAGTAAAAATCCAAACCAGGGGTAAAGGAGTCCAGCGGCTATGGGGATACCGATTAGGTTGTAGACAAAAGCCCAAAATAGATTTTGCCGAATTCCATGAACCGTGAGCCTTGAAAGCCGAAGTGCTTGTGGAATTTTGGCTAGATCCGAGTTCATCAGTGTGATTTTGGCTACATCAAGCGCAATATCCGAGCCCATGCCCATGGCAATGCTGACATCGGCCTGTGCCAAGGCTTCCGCGTCGTTGATCCCATCGCCCACCATCGCCACTACATGCCCTTGCTGCTGTAGGGCTTGGATGAACTTGGATTTATCGGCAGGAAGGCATTCGGCTTGGTACTGGGAGATCCCCACTTGATCCGCTACGGCCTTGGCTGGGGCATTTTGATCACCTGTCAGTAGGTAAACGCTTATTCCCATGTCTTTCAATTCCTTCACGACCTGCGGGGCATTCTGCTTGACTTCATCTTCGATCCCAAGAACAGCCAGTAATTGGGTTTCATTACTCAGCCAAATCAGCGTTTGTGCCTTTTCTTGACTTTCCTTTTCTACGGATTCTACTGCGGAAGGTAGGTAGATTTGGAGCGATTGAATCCACTTTTTGGTTCCCAGGAAATAGGTTTGCCCCTCAATCTTTCCAGTGATTCCTGCTCCAGGGCTATTTTCGAAATTCGCAACTGTGTAGGTTGGTAAGTGCTTATGTTCCAAGAAGGCAATTACCGCTTCGGCCAGTGGATGTGTGGAGTTGCGTTCCAAGGCTAGCAGGATGCCTTCCAGTGTTTCGCTGTCAACTCCGCTTTGTGGTGTGTTTTCCCAAAAAGTGCTGACCTTGGGTTTGCCAAGGGTCAGTGTACCCGTTTTGTCTAGAACCATGGCGCTGACTATGTGTCCAAGTTCCAGGCTTTCCGCATCACGGATGAGGATTTGTTGCTCGGCACCCTTGCCCATGCCCACCATGAGGGCGGTGGGGGTAGCCAGTCCCAAGGCACAGGGACAAGCAATGACCAATACCGATACCGCGGAAAGTAATCCGAAGGAGAGCGCATTTTCCCCTCCAAAAATCATCCAAGACACAAAAGTAAGGATGGAAAGACCCAAGACCACGGGCACAAAAATGCTAGATACTTTATCCACGAGCCGCTGCACAGGTGCTTTGCTGCCTTGGGCCTCTTGCACCCGTTGGATGATTTGGGCGAGTAGGGTGGTGCTGCCAATTTTTTCAGCGGTAATTTCTAAGATCCCGTTCTGGTTAAGCGTACCAGCAAATACGGTGTCCCCGGCTCCTTTGGCTACAGGAAGGTATTCCCCACTGAGCATGCTCTCATCCAAGTAACTTTGGCCAAGCAACACTTGCCCATCCACTGGGATTTTTTCCCCCGGCTTCACCAGTATTCGATCTCCCAAGGTCACTTCTTCAAGCCCAATTTCCTGCGGGATTCCAGCAACCAATCGGGTCAGTGTTTTGGGTTGCAAGCCGATGAGTTTCTTTAAAGCCGTTCCCGTCTTGGTTTTGGCGCGCTCCTCGAGCATTTTCCCCAAGGAAACAAAGACCAGGATCACCGCTGCGCTCTCAAAGTACACGGGTGCATGCACTCCTGTAGCATGCCAGAAATCTGGAAAGAAGGTTGAAAAAGCAGAAAATAAGAAGGCGATGGAGGTGCTCAGGGCCACCAAAGTGTCCATATTGGCTTGCCCATGTAGCGCAAGTGCCCAAGCTCGTGTAAAAAAATGCCGCCCAAAGTAGAAGAGTACAGGGATACTTAAGGCCAAACTAATCCATCTTCCAGGCTCCCAGTCCATAAAAAACATGCCCAGTACCACGATAGGGAGGGAAATGATTGCTGCGCCTAAGGTTTGCTGCTTGAGTTGCTGGTAGTTTTTTGCTTGAGCGGCTGCAACAGATTCATGAACCTCCTGGTTGCTGATAATCAGTCCGTATCCTACCTCTTGCAGTGCTTGGTCAATTCCTTGGGGACTGATGCGCTCGTCCCAGGATACCGCGACGCTCGTACTGGCGTAATTCACAGCAGCCGAATGAATGCCGTCCGTATGCATCAGAATCGTTTCCACGCTAGATGCACAGGCAGCGCAGGTCATGCCGGTGACGGGAAAAGTTTGTTTGCTGATTTTGGATTGAACAGAATTCATGGCAAGGGTCTCTACCGAAAAAGGTACTTTCTAAGACTAAAGTTCCAAAATCTTCAAAAAAGGGCATTAAAAAACACCCTTTTCCCCTTTACATTTCAAGGATCCGTTGGATGTCCTTGGAGGATCCAAAAAGGACTAGAATGTCTCCAGCCTCAATTTTGGTGTCTCCATTGACTACACCCACTACTTTTTTGATGATGGATTTTTTGCCCAGCATATTGGTACGCTCGATTTCATGGATGATGGTGATCACCGTGACCTTATATTCCTTTCTAAGATTGGTCTCTTCCAAGGTCATGCCAATGTAGCGATCGGGCGTTTTGACTTCGATGACATTGTAATCATCGGAAAGGTCAAGGGAATCCAACACGTTTTTCATTTGAAGGCGCTTGGCCATTCGCTCTGCAGAGTCTTCCTCAGGGTGTATAATCTCCGATATGCCAATGGCTTTGATAACCGTTTCATGTACAGGATTGATGGCTCGACTGATCAGACGCGTCACATTCAACTGTTTGAAAATGGCCGTCACCATAATGGATGCTCCCACGTTTTCTCCGATGGTGATAATGACTGCGTCAGCATCCTTGTAGGGGAGGGTTTTGATCGTTTCCGCGTCAGTGGCATCCATGAGGATGGCATGCGTGATTTTGTCTTTGACTTGCTCGATTTTTATTTCGCTGGAATCTACCCCAACTACTTCGTGACCCAATTCGGTCAATCTGGCGGCGAGAAAGCCACCAAAGCTTCCCATACCTACGATGATGTATTTCATAGTATTCTCGGATTAAGAGACGAATACCCCTTCTTGCGGAAATTTGTAGCGCAGGGAACGGGTTTTTTTAATAAATGCAACCAATACGGTCAGGGTACCCACCCTTCCCAAAAACATAATTAAGGAAATCACTAGTTTGGAACCAGTAGTGAGTTTGGCGGTGATGCCCAAACTCAAGCCTACGGTGGAGAACGCAGAGAATACTTCGAATGCAACCTCCAAGATTGGTAACTCTGGATTGAAAAACAGTACCAAGAACACCCCAAACCCAATTACGATAAAGGAGAGGAGCATCACGGCAAATGCTTTTCGAACTGATTCCGGGTCAATTTGGCGACGAAATACTTCGACTCTGTCTTTCCCTTTAGCAATGCTAATTGCATTCAGTACGGCTACGGCAAAGGTGGTCGTTTTCAAACCACCTCCAGTAGATCCTGGAGAGGCACCAATCCACATGAGAATCAGGTAAATCAAGACGGTGGGAACTGCCAGTTGGGTCATGTCCACTGTATTGAAGCCCGCAGTTCTTGGGGTAACTGATCCGAAGAAGGCGGTGACAATTTTACCATAGCCTTCCAATCCTGCAAGTGTATTTTGCTCCTCAAATATCCAATAAGTAATAAATCCAACCACCAATAAAATGAAGGTCGTTACCGTGGTCAAGCTGGTGTTGATGTTAAAGATCCGAGGCGTATGGTGGTACATGGAATCTTTTTTCATCCAGATATTGAACCAGTTGTTACACACTCGCTTGACAACCTGTGCATAGGCTACAATCACTGGAAAGCCAATACCGCCCACAATGATGGAAATCGCCAATAAAAGATGCACATGGTATTCGGTACGAAATCCCATCTCGTACAGTCCATTGGTTAGCGTAGAAAATCCCGCATTGCAAAAGGCGGAAATGGAATGGAAAACGGAGAAAAATACGCGATCGGAAAGCGAACTGAATAGGTTTCCATCCACAATAAAGAAGATGGCAGCGGCGATTAGCAATTCAAAGCCAAATGTAAATAGGATGATTTTGACTAGTGTGGAGCCAATCTTACTAATGTTGTCCTCGTTGATGTAATCTTTGAGAAAAAGTTGGCTTTGAAGCGATTGGCTGCCCTTAAAGAAAAAGCCAAAAAAGCTGGTAAAAGTCATCATCCCCAAACCGCCAATTTGAAATAAAATCATGATGATGGTTTGGCCCATTCCGGTAAAGACTGTTGCAGTATCCACGACAATCAATCCAGTCACACAGACTGCTGAGGTAGACGTAAATAAGGCATCAATCCAAGTGATTCCGCCCACTGTGGAATTTGGAAGCATTAGGAGAAGCGTCCCCACTAGGATGACTAAAAGGAAACTTAGAATAAAAATCAATGCCGGATGGATCGCCATTTTATTGACTCCAAGACTCAACCGGCTCAATTCAATAGAAAACAATAAGCAAATCAGGATATTGGTAAGAGTTGCCTCATAGGCTTGGAACCAAGTCCAGCCCTCCAACCATCCAAATTGAATGCAGGCAGCAAAATGAAGGAGCAAGGTGAGAAACACTTCCAATCGTCTCCTGCCTTTGCTGACGTCCTTGTAGATAAAGAGGAGCCGATACAAGTAGTTTTGACCCAGCACAAAAAGTGCAATGCCATAAAGAAGGGAGTGAATAGGGAAAATGTTCTGATTTGGAAAACCCAAATCAAAAATCCAAACTAGGAAGATCAGCAAGGTGAAAATTACCCTGACGAAGCTGTTTGTTTTTCTTACCCACTGAAGGGCTAAAATTTGTTTGTCCGGATTTTTAAATAGCCCAGAGTAGCTCATTTCGTTCGATCTTGCGTCAAATGTAAATGAGATTCACAGGATTATCCACAAAATTCTTATTTATTAATTTTTAAGCCGCTAACTCTTCTGCTTCCAAATTTCAAGTTGTCAAGCAACAAAGTATGATATTCTTTCAGTTGGGATGCAGTTTCAGCCTAT
>CAJBER010000206.1 GCA_903952135.1 uncultured Algoriphagus sp. | reverse complement strand
GGTTGCCTACAGCAACAACACGAACGTGGGTACAGCGACCGTGACGATCACGGGAACGGGCAACTATTCGGGTACCAAGACGCAAACCTTTAGCATTGTAGCCAAGGCCGCGAGTACCTTGACTATTGATGCGATCGCCAACCAGACCTATACCGGATCAGCCTTGACCCCGGCCCTGGTGGTGAAGGATGGCAACACGACGCTGACTGCACCAACAGACTACACGGTGGCCTACACGAATAACACGAACGTGGGCACAGCGACCGTGACCATCACGGGAGCGGGTAATTATTCGGGTACGAAGACGCAAACCTTCAGCATTGTAGCGAAGGCTGCTAGCACGCTTACCATTGATGCAATCGCGAACCAAACTTATACGGGTGCGGCAATCAGCCCAACTGTACTAGTGAAGGATGGAAATACGACCTTGATACTTGGAACAGATTACACGGTGGCCTACAGCGACAACACGAATGCAGGAACGGCTAGGGTGACGGTTACAGGTATCGGCAACTATACGGGCACAAAGACCCAAACCTTTACTATCGCTCCAAAAGCATTGACCATTCGGGCAAACAATGCCTCCAAAATCTACGGTGATGCCAATCCAATTTTCCGCTTCACGTACAGCGGATTGGTCGATGGGGATACGGAAATTGACCAAGCGCCTAGCATCAGTACCACCGCAACGACTGCTTCTGGAGTAGGAACTTACCGAATTATACTCACTGGAGGATCAGATCCAAACTACACCTTGACCCGAGTGGAAGGGGTACTAGAAGTAACTCCAGCCAGCCTATCGCTGAGCGTGAATGGTGCTACAAAAATCTATGGACAGGCGGATCCAGAATTTACTTTCAGTTTGCAAGGACTAAAAGCATCCTATTCCGAATCCATCCTTCGTGGTGGCTTGAGTAGAGAAGCAGGGGAAGAGCCTGGAACTTACCGCATTGATGCAGGGACGATTTCCGCAGGGGCCAACTACACCCTTTCCGTAACGGGCGCAAATCTGCAAATTCTCAAAGCGAGAGCCCTTTCGGTAGCCGAATTGGGACTGATCACCACGGAATGGTCCAAGGAAGCAGCTCTACCCGCTACAGTCAACGTGTTGGCTACCCATGGGCAATATTTCCGCGTGGAGGTAAAGTGGGACAAGAGCAAGTTGAACCTACTTGCACGAGGAACCTACTCGCTTACAGGGACTCTAATTCTGCCTGCAGGCATTGAAAACCCAGATCAGATTCTTGCCAAGGCGCAGGTTCAGGTACTGCCTAAGGCTGCTCCGCTAGATGTCAGGTTGGACAACAGTAGTTTTGTAGGCAGCACCAGTACGTATTTTCTCCCAGTAGGCGCCTTTGTGGTGAATGACCCGGTGGATAAGATCCATACGGTGAGTTTGAATGGCCCAGGCTATGACAACAAGTACTTCGTGATCCTGAACAACATTCTGTATTGGAATAGTGCCGACTTGGCTGCGGGTAAGACGACGTTCAGCATCATCGTCCGTGTCACCGACCGAGATGGCAATACGCTGGATAAGTTCTTCGAGATTCGAAGATCCCGCCCATCCGTATCGGACATTGTCATTTACAACAGTTTCACTCCAAACGGGGACGGCTTCAACGATACTTGGGGCATTCCAGAACTTCGTTTTTACGAGGGGGTACGCATATCCATCTATGAAAGAGGAGGCAATCGTGTGTATTACACCGAAAATCCGGATGTTCGTTGGGATGCTACTTTTGAAGGAAAAGAATTGCCTATCGGAACCTACTTCTGGATTGTAGAAGTCACCGAAACAGGAGAAGTGAGAAAAGGGATGCTGAATGTGTTGAAAAAATAGTAAACAGTAGAAATACAATGGAAACAAGGCAGAAATAGACCTTGTTTCCATAAGATTAAAAACCACAAAGACACATAGGATCTTTTCTATGTGTCTTTGTGGTTTAAAAGAGCGTCTTACTTGCCTAGCTACGGTAGGTAGGCCTGCAGGCGAAATACGGAGTTTAAACTAATGTCGAACGCTGAACGCCGATTGAAGAATGAAGAAGTGGAAATTCGTAATAGGACTGGTATTCTGCTCGATAAGCATCTTGCTACTTGATACTCATCACCTACTTCTCTACAATTGCTTTCAAATCAGCCGGCGAATACCCCACAGACTTCAAGGTCTTGTGGTCGCCCTCGCGGAAGACCAAATACAAATCCCCTTCTTTTTCATAAAAACAAGGCGTGCCCTTGGCCTCGTAATGGGCCACGGTAGCCTTGGCTTCCTCCTCTGAGGTACAAGCCTTGCTCATGTTGGAGCGCTGCACCTCGTCAAAAAGTGCCTTGAACTTTTCCCCCAAACCAAACTCCAAGATGGCACCGGATAGCACGTACTGCAAATCACACAAGGCATCGGCAATCTCTACCAAGTCCTTGTTTTCAATGGCCTCCTCCAGTTCCTTCAGCTCCTCGGCGAGCAAGGATACGCGCAGCGCGCAGCGGGTCTCCGAAGGAATGGTTGGTACAGGTAGAATAGGGTGCTTGAAGGTCTCGTGAAAGAGGGCAACGGAACTGAGGGACTTGGGATCTTGCATGGGAAGTATATCGTATTGTGATGAAAATAAAATTAGGTTGTTTATCCGCGATAATGCACGGGGATTAGATTTTGGTAAGGAGGTCGCGGATAAACGTCCACTGACGACGGTCCACAGTCCACAGCAAAGTCAATTGATGACAACGTTAGCATCCATTAGAAAACGTGTAGTTCAATAGGCATACAATTAGGTAGTAGTTGCCGCAAAGCGCGCTGCTACCGCGTTCCAATTGACCAGCTTCCAAAAGGCAGCTACGTAATCGGGGCGGCGGTTTTGGTAGTGCAAGTAGTAGGCATGCTCCCACACATCCAAACCCAAAATAGGGGTTCCCTTTACTTCGGCAAGGTCCATCAAGGGATTGTCCTGGTTGGGAGTCGAACTCACGACAAGTTTGCCGCTGGCATCGATGAGCAGCCAAGCCCAGCCCGAACCAAATCGGGTTTTGGCAGCAGTTTCAAACTGCGCAACAAAGGCTTCGTAACTCCCAAAGGAGGCTTTCAAGGCTTTCAATAAGGAACCATCAGGACTTCCTGATAGCCCTTCCGCGGAAGGTGGGGCTAGGATGCTCCAGAAAAGTTCGTGGTTGTAATGCCCGCCACCATTGTTACGCATCTTGGTGGAGTACTTGGAAATGGAAGCAAGTACTTGCTCCAAGGGCTGGGTAGTATCCACCCCTTCTTCTTTGGCGGCATCCCGAAGGTTGCTCGCATAAGCAGCCGCATGCTTGGTGTAGTGAATCTCCATGGTTCGCGCATCGATGTGCGGCTCCAAGGCGGCGTATCCGTAGGGCAAGGGCTGCTGGGTAAATCCGGTAGCGAATGCTGGAAGGCTTTCCTTTCCAAAAAGATCGGGGATTCCGGCTCCTAGGAGGCCTACCGTCAGCCCTGCTTTGGCTGAATTGGCGAGAAAAGTTCTTCGGCTGAGGTTGCTTGGATTCGTCTTCATGGCATTTGGTTTGGATACACGAATCTACACTATTTTGAGAATTTTTGGGTGTGAAAGCACATTTTCCCCTGCCCAGGAGTAGGGATTTTCCTTTCAAGACAATTGCGTAAGTTTGTAGTTCAATTAGGGATAATTTCTTCCAAACCCCTCAGACTGATGGCCCTACCCCAGGACATGCGCTTTTACAAGTACCAAGGCACCGGCAATGACTTCGTCATGCTCGATGATCGGGCCGCCCACTGGGACTTGGCCAATATCCCGTTGGTGCAGGCCCTCTGCCACCGGAAGTTTGGGATCGGTGCCGATGGGCTGATTCTGATCCGCTCCCATGTGGATTACGACTTTGAAGTGGTCTATTTCAATGCCGACGGCAGCCAAAGTTTCTGCGGAAATGGGGCCCGCTGCGCAGTAGCCTTTGCGGCTTTTCTCGGAATCATCCCCCAGCATACCCGATTTCTAGCCATCGATGGCCCCCATGAGGCCAGTATCAGCGACGGATTAGTTTCTTTAAAAATGGGCGATGTATCCGAGATTTCAGAAAGCCTAGGCGATGCATTCGTACATACAGGCTCCCCGCATCACGTGCGCTGGGTAGAGCAATTGGAAGATTATCCGGTGCTGGAGCAAGGGCAACTCCTACGCCACGATCCTTGCTATGCCCCGGGAGGCAGCAATGTCAACTTCATTCAGCAACTAGGGGATGCCGAAATTTTCGTCCGCACCTTTGAGCGCGGGGTAGAAAACGAAACGCTTTCCTGTGGCACGGGAGTCACGGCTGCCGCCCTCGTTTGTGGGGCCCTCACCCAACAAAAAGACATCCAAATCCGTACCCTCGGGGGAAATTTGCGGGTGACTTTTGAAGGGAATGCCCACACAGGATTTACAAACATTTGGTTAATTGGACCAGCACAGCAAGTTTTCTCCGGACAGTTCCGCTTGGAAGACTTTCACTAAGGCCATCGAATTACCAACCCCAAAGGAGTACCAATTCTAAAAAAAGGACGTATTTTTAAGTCCCCAAATAGGGACAGACCAGACCATGCTAGATTTTATTGCCAAAGGATTAGCCAAGATTTTTGGAACCAAATCCGACCGAGATATCAAAGAATTGCTGCCCAAAGTGGCAGAAATCAACCAGATTTTTTCAGGCTTTGCGGTACTTTCCGATGATCAACTTCGGGAGAAGACCCAGTCGCTTCGTGCTCGAATTCAGGAGCACTTGAAAGCCATCGACGATAAAATTGCCGCGACCAAAGCGAAAATTGAGGAACTCCCCGCCGAAGCCGTTCACGAGAAGGACGAACTTTTCAACCAGATCGATGCCCTAGAAAAAGAGCGAGATACGGAGTTGGAAAAAGTATTGGAGGAGGTGATGCCTACGGCTTTTGCGATTGTGAAGGAGACGGCCCGCAGATTCAAAGAAGTGGGTAAGTTGGAAGTGAAAGCAAGCCCTCGTGACCGAGAAATTGCGGCTACGAAGTCCAACGTACAGATCCAAGGAGAGGTGGCCGTCTGGCACAACAAGTGGCTGGCAGCGGGAACCGAAGTGGTTTGGGACATGGTCCACTACGATGTACAGTTGATCGGTGGCATGGTCCTTCACAAAGGAAAAATCTCCGAAATGGCGACAGGGGAAGGAAAAACCCTCGTTTCTACCCTCCCTGCATTTTTGAATGCCTTGTCGGGTCGTGGCGTACACTTGGTGACTGTCAACGACTACCTCGCCAAGCGAGATTCGGAGTGGAATGCGCCCTTGTTTGAGTTTCACGGACTCACAGTAGACTGCATCGACAAGTACCAGCCAAACTCCCCAGGTCGAAAGCGCGCCTACGGATGCGACATTGTGTACGGTACCAACAATGAGTTTGGCTTCGATTACCTCCGAGACAACATGGCCCGTGAGGCAGAAGACCTGGTACAAGGCAAGCATCACTTTGCCATGGTGGATGAGGTGGACTCCGTCTTGATTGACGATGCACGTACCCCATTGATCATCTCAGGACCTGTTCCTCGCGGAGATGTGCACGAGTTTGATCAAATGAAGCCTCGTGTTTCTGCCTTAGTAGAAGAACAGCGCAAGTTGGTGCAGGGATTTTTGACCTCAGCGAAAAAAGCGATCGCCGACGGCAACGAGAAAGAAGGAGGGCTAGCGCTCTTCAGAGCCTACCGAGGCATTCCCAAGTACAAGCCTGTGATCAAGTACCTTTCTGAACCAGGAATCCGAGTGATTCTTCAGAAAACGGAGAACTTCTACCTTCAAGACAACAAGCGCAACATGCCTGAGGCAGACGAGCCGCTTTTGTTTACCATCGACGAAAAGACCAATGTGATCGATTTGACCGATCGCGGGATTGAAGCGATGACCTCCAAAAACGAGGACCCCACCTTCTTTATCCTTCCAGATATCGGGATTTCTCTAGACGCCTTGGAAAAGGACAGTTCCTTGGACGACACCGAAAAATTGGTGCGCAAGGAAGAAGTGATCAAGGATTACAGCATCAAAGCGCAGCGCATCCATACGGTCAACCAGTTGCTCAAGGCTTATTGCATGTTTGAGCGTGACACGGAGTACATCCTCGTAGATGGAAAGGTGAAGATCGTCGACGAGCAAACAGGCCGTGTCATGGAAGGCAGACGCTATTCCGATGGACTACACCAAGCTATTGAAGCCAAGGAAAATGTGAAGGTGGAGGATGCTACGCAAACCTACGCTACGATCACGCTACAAAACTATTTCCGCATGTACCACAAGCTAGCGGGCATGACGGGAACAGCAGAAACAGAGGCAGGAGAATTTTGGGAGATCTACAAGTTGGACGTGGTAGTCATCCCAACCAACAAAGGAATCATCCGTCAAGACCGTGATGACAAGGTATACAAAACCGTACGCGAGAAGTTTAACGCGGTGACGGACGAGATCAACGAACTCGTGGCTCAGGGCAGACCCGTGCTGGTGGGTACCACTTCGGTAGAAATCTCCGAGGTACTCAGCCGCATGCTGACCTTGAAAAAAATCAATCACCAGGTATTGAACGCGAAGCAGCACGCTCGTGAAGCTGAAATTGTAGCCGAGGCAGGTAAGCCAGGCACCGTGACCATCGCCACCAACATGGCAGGTAGAGGTACAGATATTAAGTTGACCCCAGAATCCCGCAAGGCAGGAGGTTTGGCCATCATCGGTACTGAGCGTCACGAATCTCGTCGTGTAGACCGTCAGTTGCGTGGACGTTCTGGTCGTCAAGGGGACGTGGGTTCTTCCCAGTTTTTTGTTTCCCTAGAAGACAGTTTGATGCGCCTTTTTGGATCAGACCGCATCGCCAAACTCATGGACCGCATGGGCTTGGAAGAAGGAGAAGTGATTCAACACAGCATGATTTCCAAGTCCATCGAACGGGCGCAGAAAAAGGTGGAGGAAAACAACTTCGGTACCCGTAAGCGCTTGCTCGAGTACGATGACGTGATGAACTCCCAGCGTGAGGTGGTCTACAAGCGTAGAAGAAATGCATTGAAGGGGGATCGTCTGGAGCTCGATATTCTCAACATCCTTTTCGATGTCTGCGAAAATCTAATCGAAATGGGCAAGTCCACGGCCGATGCAGAAAACTTGCGTATGACCGTCTTCACGACCCTAGGGGTGGATTTTTCGGTGACGAATGACGACTTGAAAACCAAGGATTCCAATAAGTTGACCCAAGAGCTGTATGCCTTGGCTTTTGATTTTTACCAAAAGAAAAACGCGCAAATCGCGCTTACAGCCCTCCCGGTATTCAAAAATGTACAGGAAGAGCGCGGAGCTACGGTAAAGGATATCCTGGTACCGATTACGGACGGCATCAAACAAATTGGTGTGGTCTGCAACTTGGAAAAGACCCTTCAAAACAACGGTCAGGAGCTGGTTCGTGCCATTGAAAAGAATGTATCCTTGGCAATCATTGACCAGAACTGGAAAGAGCACCTACGAGATATGGACGACTTGAAGCAGTCGGTACAGAATGCGGTGTACGAACAAAAAGACCCGCTGTTGATCTACAAGTTTGAGGCCTTTGAACTCTTCAAGCGCTTTATTGGTAAGTTGAATGAGGACATGACTTCCTTCCTTACGCGTGCAGATCTTCCCAAGCAGGATCCTGCGCAGGTACAGCAAGCGCAGCCCAGACGTACTGCTGAGCCCAAATTGCAGACCTCTAAGGAAGAGGTAGGCAATACGCTGAATCCAGGAGCCAATCGCGCTTCTGCAGCGGCGGCTAATGCGGGCAGACCTGCTCCACAGCCTGTTGCCCCTCGAAAGGTGGATAAGGTGTACGGAAGAAACGATAAGGTTTCGGTACAATACCGAGACGGAAGCACCAAACTGGATGTCAAGTACAAGAGTGTGGAACAAGACATCGAACAAGGAAATTGTGTGGTGATAGAAAATTGATGCCCATGAAGAATTTTTGGATCTTAGGAATCGTACTCGTTGTGTGGGGCTGTAAAACCAGCACTGTACTTCCACAGCTTGAAGCTGTTGACTATTCCCAATACCAAGAAGACTTGCGCTCTCAGCTTCCAGATTTTCCGGATTACACACAAGCATTACAAGAAGTGACTCCAGCCTTGCCGGCTTCTTCGCAAGAAGTAGATGCTCAGTTGGGGCAACGACTCCGAAGAAATTACGAAAAAGCAAAGTCTGAACCCTATGTCAATGGGTTTACGATTTTGGTTTATTCAGGAGTTGACAGAAATGAAGCATTCAAGACCAAGGATGGTCTTTCGCTTCTGGATCCAGAGCTTAATCCAGAAATGCAATACCATCAGCCTCGCTATTTGGTGAAAGTGGGAAGCTATGGGTATAAAATTGAAGCGCAGCCGATTTATTATAAGGTAAAAGCTCAATTCCCCGCAGCCAGAATTATTCAAGATAGATTTTTAAGAGAAGAATACACGATTTCCACTGGTACCAACTCCAATGCTAAAGGAAAGAATTAAATCCCTGGCTCAGGCCTACAAGCAGGAGGTAATCGACCTTCGCAGACACTTGCATTCCCATCCTGAACTTTCGTTTAAGGAATACGAAACGGCTGCTTTTGTAGCAGAGAAATTGAAAGAAATAGGCATTACCGAGATCGAATCCAAAGCGACTACCGGTTGGTCTGCGCTGATCCGGGGGAAAAATCCCGAGAAAAAGGTGGTAGCCCTTCGTGCAGACATGGATGCCTTGCCGATTATTGAGGCGAATGAGGTGCCCTACAAGTCTCAAAACCCTGGCGTCATGCATGCCTGTGGTCACGATGCACATACCGCATCTTTGTTGGGCGCTGCAAAAATATTGAATGAAGTCCGAGATCAGTTTGAGGGAACCATCAAGTTGATTTTTCAGCCTGGTGAAGAAATCATTCCTGGTGGGGCGTCGCTCATGATCAAGGACAAGGTCCTCGAAAATCCTAGACCCAATTCCATTCTTGGCCAACATGTGATGCCGATGATTCCTGCCGGCAAGGTGGGTTTCCGCTCCGGTCTCTACATGGCTAGCACGGATGAATTGTACCTCACCATCAAGGGAAAAGGTGGGCATGGAGCCATGCCAGAAACCTTCATCGACCCCGTCTTGATCTCTGCGCACTTACTGGTGGCCTTGCAGCAAATCGTCAGCCGAGTGGCCAATCCCAAAATCCCATCCGTACTTTCCTTTGGACGGGTGGAGGCACTTGGAGCTACGAATATCATTCCAAATGAGGTCAAGATTCAGGGGACTTTCCGCACCCTAGACGAAGCCTGGAGAGCCAAGGCACATGAGAAGATGCGTCAAATCGCCGAAGGAATCGTGGAGGGAATGGGCGGACAACTGGACTTTGAAATCCGGAAGGGCTATCCTTTTCTAAAAAATGAACCTGCTTTGACGGCTCGCTCCGTGGAGGCTGCCCGCGCTTACTTGGGATCCGAAAATGTCCTTGACCTGGACATCTGGATGGCCGCCGAAGATTTTGCCTTCTTCTCGCAAGAGGTGGATGGCTGCTTTTACCGATTGGGTACGCGCAACGAAGCCCGAGGCATTACCTCAGGCGTGCACACCTCCACTTTTGATATTGAAGAAGAAGCCTTGGAAATCGGCGCTGGCCTAATGGCCTGGTTGGCGGTATCCGAACTGGCCTCCACCTAAAGAATCTCCTGCTATGAAAAGAATCTATTCCCTCGTCCTTACGCTTGCATTCACCTTGCTGGTCTCTCAAGCCTTTGCTTGGGGTCAATTGGGACATTACCTGATTGGTTACCTTGCCGAAAAGCAACTCAAGAAGTCTACGCTGAAGAAGGTAGAGGGATTGATTTACCCCACTTCACTCAGTAAAAGTGGGACCTGGATGGATGACATCCGTTCGGACAAAAGCTACGATTACGCGACCACCTGGCATTACTTGAACAGCAAAAATGGGGAATACGATCCGAGCACCCAGGAAAAAACAGGGGATGCCTATGAGGCGATTCAGCGCATCAAAGCCGAGCTGAAAAAAGGAGGCTTGGATCCTAAAACGGAAGCTGAAAAGTTGAAAATGCTTATCCACATGATCGAGGATATCCATCAACCTTTGCATGTGGGTACTGGAACCGACAAGGGGGGCAACGATGTGAAAATTGAATTTTTTGGGCAGCCTACCAACTTACATGCCCTTTGGGATAGCGGGATGATTGATCGCCAAGGGATGAGTTACACCGAATTGGCGGAAGAATTGTACCGACGCATGACTCCTGAAATGCGGGCATCTTACCGTGCTGGGACCATGCAGGACTGGTTGAAAGAGGCGGTGAAGTACAGACCGCAGGTCTACAACCTGCCGGAAAACAAGCGGATCAGCTACCCCTACCTCTACGACAATTTCAGTATCGCTGAGGAGCGCTTGATCGCTGCCAGCGTGCGTCTCGCCCAGGTTTTGGAGGAGATTTATCCGTAATAAAAAGGGATAAACTTTTACTTTTGAGAAATTTGTCTTAAATTCATAGACAATTTTCCCGCTATGTGTCCCATCGTCCCTACCTCAAATCTCATTTCGGTTGTAAATGAAATGGAGTCCTACGCGACCAGCCTACCGCGGTATGGGCGTCAGGCCAGCAGATCCACGCTAGGCGAAGGCCTTCGCTCCGCCCAATTTTTTTCGGACCGGATGTTGTTGGTGGAGTTGATTCGCAAGGGGATTCCTACCACCCTGTTTTTGACGATCAAAGATTTGGCTCCTTTTTCAGACGAGGAGTGGTCGGATTTTTTGGACATTTCGCTGAAGTCCTTGCAGCGCTACAAAAAAGAGCCAGACTACCTTTTCAAATCCATCCATTCCGAAAAAATCATCGAGCTCGCAGAAGTGACGGTGATGGGCCTGGAAGTCTTTGATACCGCCGCCGACTTTGGAGCCTGGCTCAATGCTGCCAGTCCCGCACTTGGCGGCAAGATGCCACTGGAGTTGTTGAAGGACTCCTATGGCCAAGAGCTGGTCATCCAGGAGCTGCATCGCATCGACCAAGGGATCTTTGTCTGATGCGTGTCTATCGCTTGGTGCGGAAAAAGTATGCCAATCCCTTATCGGGGGAAGGGGCTGCTCAATCGGGCAACCGATGGAATTCCAAGGGCACGGCCCTCATTTACTGTGCGGCGAGTAGGGCCTTGGCGATGGCTGAGGTAGCAGTGCACCTTTCCTTAGGGCTTTTGCCCAAGGATTACGAGATGGTCGAACTGGAAATCCCTAGCAAGGTGAGTCTCCAGACGCTTGCCTTGGAGAGGTTGCCGGAGGGCTGGAATAGTTTTCCCCACCTGCTTCAGACCCAGCGGCTCGGGGATGAGTTTGTAGGAGCAGAGAAAAGTTGCGTGCTGCAAGTACCTTCGGCGGTGGTGCCTGGGGATTTCAATTACTTGCTGAATCCCCTACATCGGGATTTTGCTCAGATTCAAGTCAAGAGCAGGGTAGACTTTCCCTTTGATCCGCGGATTTTTGGGACCTGATTACTTTTTTGTGGCCTGAAACCTGGCCTTCGCCCCATCTAAAAATTCCATAAATGCAGCAATGTCCGTGTTGTAACTTCTAGGAGTAGCCAGGAGCTTTTCTTGGTGGTCCAAGATGACATAGTAAGGCTGGGCATTGTTGTTGAATCGGGTGATCTGGAAGTCGGCATTTTGCTTGCCAAGTGTCTTTTTCTCCTTGCCGTCGTAGCTGGAGGTGTACCACTTGCTCTCGGGGAGTTCCAGTCGCTCGTCGATGTACAAGGCCGCCATCACATAGTCCTCCTTCAGGCGTTTGAGCACCTGAGGATCCACCCACACATTTTCCTCCATCTTACGGCAGTTGACACAACCATGTCCTGTGAAGTCAATCAAGAGCGGCTTTCCTTCTCGCTTCGCAGCGGTCAAGGCTTGTTCGTAGTCAAAATAGCCTGGGATGCCGTGAGGAATTTTGAGCAAGTCTCCGTACAGGATCACTTCTGTGGAGGGGTTTGTAGGTTCGCTGTCTCCAGATCCACTGAGGCTAAACTGCTGGGTAGTTAAGGGAGGCAAGTACCCACTTAATGCCTTGAGCGGCGCTCCCCAGAGTCCTGGGATCATGTACACCACGAAGGAGAAGGTGACCAAGGCCAGGAGCAGGCGGGGCACGCCGAGGTGCTCCATCTTGGAGTCGTGCGGAAGTCTGATTTTTCCCAAAAGGTACAGTCCCAAAGCGGAGAAGATCACGATCCAAATCGCCAAGAACACGTCTCGGTCCAAGATGCCCCAGTGGTAAACTAGGTCAGCAATGGAGAGGAATTTGAAGGCCAAGGCCAATTCCAAAAAGCCCAGGACCACCTTCACGGTATTCAGCCAGCCCCCAGATTTGGGAAGGCGCTGCATCCATTCGGGGAAAATGGCAAAGAGTGTAAAGGGAATAGCAAAGGCGAGGCCGAAGGAAAACATGCCCAAGACGGGCTTCACTAATTCGCCCCCAGCGGAGGAAATCAGGATTGAGCCGACGATCGGACCGGTACAGGAAAAAGAAACCAAGACCAAGGTAAAGGCCATGAAGAATACGCCTCCAAGCCCTCCTTTTTCTGCTTTTGCATCTATTTTGTTGACAAAACGGGAAGGCAGTGTGAGTTCAAACATCCCCAAAAAGGCCAAGGCAAACACCACAAATATGCCGAAGAAAAAGACATTGGGCACCCAGTGGGTAGCCAACCAATTTGCAAACTCGGGTCCTTGAATGGCCGCTACGGCGGTGCCGGCGATGGTATAAATGCCGATAATCGAAATGCCGTAGATAAATGCCTGGCGGATGCCTTCGGATCGTTTTTTCGATCTGCCGGTAAAGAAGCTCACCGTCATCGGGATCATTGGAAACACACAGGGGGTCAGCAGTGCGGCTAGGCCAGCCAAGAAGGCCAGCACCATAAAGCCCCAAAGGGAAGCCGTTTCTTCTTCTTCTGCAAACTCATCCGTCGTAGCCGCTGCTACAGAAGCTGAGTCGGAAGTTACTACGTAAGTGGAATCAGGCCCATCTGTGAGAGGGGAATCGCTATTCGCTTCATTTAGTGGAGCCTCCTCCAAGGCGGCGGCTTCTTTTTGAAGGTCTTCGGTAGCAGCAGGATTTTCTGCTGCGGTAAATGGCAGCTCGATGTCCAACTCGTAGTTGATGCACTGCCCGGTCAGGTCCGTACACATTTGGTACTCCAAGGAGCCGGTGACTTTTCCGGAGGTTTTGAGCAACTTGACAGGCTGCTCAAAGCGCCCTTTGCCCATAAAGTAGGTAATGTCCCCTTCCCAAACTTCGTCGTACTTCTTTTTGGCTTGGATACCTTGAAGCTTTCCGGCCACGGCATAATCCGTTGAGCTGCCAGGAACAAATTCGGTCAGCAAGGGACCTAGGCTTTTGTCGAAATCATTGGAATACACATACCATCCCATGGGAATCTGCGCTTCCAGCACCACTGTGGCCTGCTTCCCAACCATTAGATCCTTGCCTTCCAGGCGGACATTCCAAACTGGCGGCTTGACCAACTGAGCCTCTGCCCAAGGGCTGATCAGCAGCACTAGCGCAAGGAGGAGAAGGCAATTTTTTTGGAAGCGAGTCATGAAATGCAGGGTTTACCTAGAGAAACACGAACTGAAGGGCTAAAGTTTTTGGGTGGCTTGGCTTGAGGCAATGGATGAACCAAACTTATTTTCCTTGAAGGGTGCTAAAGTGTCTGAAAAAGGCAGCAATAGTTTCGATGCCAATCAAGTAGTTTTTCACCCCATAATGCTCGTTGGGCGAGTGTAAGGCATCCGTGTCTAGTCCAAAACCAAATAGGATGGGATCGGAGCCCAGTTCTTTTTGAAAGAGGGCTACGATAGGAATGGATCCCCCTTCTCGGGTTGGAATGGGTCTTTTGCCGAAGGTCTCCTCCATGGCAGCTTCTGCCGCTTGGTAGCCTAGGGAAGAGTCAGACACCACCGCAGGAGCGCCACCATGGTGTGCTTTTACCTTGACGGTTACCGATGCTGGGGCGATAGCCTTGAAATGAGTTTCAAATAGGGTGGCGATTTCGTGCCAGTCTTGGTCAGGAACCAAGCGCATGGAAATCTTGGCAAAAGCCTTGGAAGGTAGCACGGTCTTGGCTCCTTCGCCGGTATAGCCTCCCCAGATGCCATTGACATCTAGCGTAGGGCGGATGCCAATGCGCTCGATGGTGCTGTACCCTTTTTCCCCATGCACTTCCTGAATGTCCAACTTGCCTTTGTATTCGGATAGATCAAAAGGGGCTTCGTTGAGGCGCTGACGCTGAGCCGCTCTGAGCTCTTGTACTTTTTCGTAAAAACCAGGGATGGTGATGTGCTCGTTTTCGTCCTTGAGGGACGCGATCATCTTGCAAAGGACGTTGATCGGGTTGGCCACAGCTCCTCCGTAGGTGCCGGAGTGAAGGTCACGGTTGGCGCCGCACACCTCCACCTCCATGTAGGCCATGCCGCGCAGACCTACCGTGATGGACGGGTTGTCCATGCCGATCATGTGCGTGTCTGAGATTAAGATGACATCTGCCTTGAGGCGCTCCTTGTTGGCGAGGACAAATTGGTCCAGGTTGTCCGAGCCTATTTCCTCTTCCCCTTCGATCATAAACTTGACATTGCAGGGAAGATCGCTTGTGGCCATCATCGCTTCAAAGGCCTTGATGTGCATGTAGAACTGCCCCTTGTCGTCTGCTGCGCCTCGGGCAAAAATGGCTCCCTCGGGGTGGATGGCCGTTTTCTTCAGCACTGGCTCAAAAGGTGGGGAATCCCAGAGTTCGTAGGGATCCGCAGGCTGCACGTCGTAGTGGCCATACACCAATACGGTGGGGAAATTTGGGTTAATTATTTTTTCTCCGTAGACAATTGGAAAGCCTGGAGTATCACAGATTTCTACCCGATCTGCACCTGCTTTTTCCAAGGAGTTTTTGACAAAATTGGCTGCCGCCACCACGTCTCCCTTGAATTTGGGATCCGCACTCACCGAAGGAATGCGGAGGAGGTCAAAGAGTTCTTGAAGAAAGCGGTCTTTATTTTTTTCTAGGTAGGATGCTACTGACATAGAAGAAAGTCTTAGGGGTGAATGGGTCTCAAAATTATCCCTTTCGAGCCGATTTTCCTTCTTTTTTCCTTCTTTTGTGTTTACACGCCTTCGGCAAAAATCAAGCTCCATGAAAGCAGTTCTCTGTACCCAATTTGGACTTCCCGACACCTTGCAGGTGCAGGAGGTTGCCAACCCTGTAGCGGGCCCCAAGCAGGTAGTCATCACCGTAGCGGCCTGTGGGGTAAATTTTCCGGATGTGCTGATCATTCAGAACAAGTACCAGTTTAAGCCGGAGCTTCCTTTTTCACCTGGAGGAGAGGTGGCAGGGACCTTGTCTGAACTAGGGGACGATGTCCAAGGCCTGGAATTGGGGCAGCCTGTCCTAGCGCTATGTGGTTGGGGAGGCTTTGCCGAGAAGGTGGCGGTAGATGCGGATCGGGTATTTCCCTTGCCAGAAGGGATTTCGCCTGAAGTAGCGGCGACCACCTTGTATACCTACGGCACTTCCTACCATGCGCTGAAAGATCGTGCCCAGCTGCAGGCAGGGGAAACCCTCCTGGTTTTAGGTGCCGCAGGAGGAGTGGGATTGGCGGCTGTGGAACTGGGCACCTTGATGGGGGCTCGGGTGATTGCGGCAGCGTCTACGGAAGAAAAACTAGCACTTTGCCGAGAGAAGGGGGCTGTGGAAACGATCAATTACGAAAAGGAGGACCTAAAAACGCGAATCAAAGAGTTGACCGGAGGACGGGGGGTGGATGTGGTCTACGATCCGGTGGGAGGGAAATTTTCCGAAGCCGCCTTGCGTGGCATGGCCTGGAAAGGGCGCTATTTGGTGGTTGGCTTTGCAAATGGGGAAATCCCGCAGCTCCCGATGAATCTTCCCCTTTTGAAGGGATGTTCGGTGGTTGGTGTGTTTTGGGGGCAATTTGCCAAGCTAGAGCCTAAGGCCAGTCTTCAAAATACCCGTCAGCTGCTTGCTTGGATTCAGGAGGGCAAGATTCGGCAGCATGTGGGAAAACGTTATGCACTAGCCGAGGCTCCCCAGGCCTTGCAGGATCTGATGGATCGGAAAATACTGGGGAAGGGAGTGGTACTTTTAGTAGCAAGTATCTAGTAGCAAGATTGTACGAAGTACCAAGTACAATGTACAAAGTATGAAATACGAGATACCTGCCTGCGGAAGGCAGGCGAATTACGAGATTCAAACTAATATCGAACGCTGAATGTTGATTGAAGAAGTGGGGAAACATGCGGCTATGCCAGCAGCATAGTGTCTAATCGCTTGCCTGCCTGCGGCTAGCAGGTACTTCGTAATTGGTACCTGGTACAACTTTAAATTAGTTTCAATTTCGTACTTCGCACTTTTATCCACCCTATTTCACGGAGCCCTCCGCGCCGGGCAGACGGAGTGTATTTCAACCTATTTTCACTGTATTTCCCATTATTATTTTAGGGTGCCTGCCCGCCGCGGCGGGCATTTCCCTGTCTTTTTCAAAAAATAAAATCATTAATCTTTTTTATCAACAAAAATTTAAATTACATTTATTAAATGTTTTTTAATCTTTAAATTTTTATATTATGAATGTTAACGATTTTTCTTTTCGTCCTCTTTTAGTTTTCATTTTCCTATTTGGGGCTTGTACGCTTCCATTTGAATTGGAGCCTCCAAGCCAGGTCTTTTTTGTTCAAAAAACTGGAAATCAGCAGGAGCAACGTAGTCTGGACCGGTTTCAGCTTACCGCATTCGCTTACGAAAGGAGTAAAATCCAAAGTCCGCCCAAAGGGCATGGACAGTAAATTCCATCCGTTATTTCCTCCATCGCTGAGCGGTGAGGGGATGCGTTTTTGGGATGTATTCAAGATGAACTAAGTACCGCGCTTTTTTAAGAATTGACACTACAAAGGGAAGACTTTCGCGGCTTTACTAAGTAGTGAATAAGGAAATGGGTCTTCTGTGCTGAATTGGAAATCTACCCCTACGGTAAAGGGGGTGGAGAGCAGATTAAAGGAAGAAGTTAGGTTGTACGTAAGGGAGGCAGATTGCGGTAGATAAAATCACAGTTGGGGCTCCCAATAGTCAAGGTAGTTTGGGTCACTGAATTCATGAAGTCGTCGTTTCTTTACATTTTAACCTTGGTTTTTGTGCCATTTTCTTGGGCCCAAGAGGTTAAGAGTCCGTATTTGATCCGATCCACTTTAGGAGAAGCAGGATTCTCTGTTCGGGAATCTATAGAGGGGAGAACCTATGCCGTTCAAGCAAGTGTGGGACAATTGAGTGCAATTGGGACCTATTATGGGGTCAAGTACAGTGCTATTCAAGGGTTTATTCAACCCTTTACCGTGGCTACCCCAAAGGAGCCCCCTCCTTTTTCCAATTTACTGGTATCGGTTTTTCCGAATCCTTTTTCCGATGTGCTGACGATTTCCTTTTCCAAACCCATACAGGGCCAGGTGGAGGTCGAATTAGTCGATATGCTGGGGAGAACGGTGTTTTCGAAAACCTATCTCGGAGAACAAGTTCTAGCGGTAGAGTTCAGTCAGCTTTGGGGGTCTAATTTTATTTTAAAAATCACCTATAAGAACCAAGCCTACCGGAAGAAAATTACTAAAAACTGAATATTCCTGAATTTTTAGCCCAACAGCCCATGAAACTATTTTTCTCTTTTCTGCTGCTCGTTTTTGTGATTTTCCAAGGATTTTCACAAACCCTAGGAATTAGTTATCAGGCCGTAATCATCGACCCCGAAAAGCCGCAATCCACCACGGGCGACACGCAAGGAGGGGTATTGGTCAACCAGGTGGTTACCATTCAATTTACGGTGTTAAATGAGAACGATGAGGAGGAGTACCAAGAATACCATACTACCCGCACGGATGGCTACGGCATGATCAATTTGGTAATCGGACAGGGGAGCAGCCCAAAGCAGCAAGTATTTGATGAGATCAACTGGAATGGAAGGATAAAAAAACTTAAGGTGGAAATCAATTTTTCCGAAGGTTCTGAGTTTACCATCCTCAGTGAGCAGCTACTCACCTACATGCCCCATCCTATCAATGAAGAAGACCAGCGCAAACTTACGCTGCTGCTTGCCGAACAAATCCGTATCAAAGAGGATATTTCAACCCTTCAAACGGTACTCATTCCCCGGGGGGACACCCTAAATTTTTTAAAGGTAGGCAGCAATATTCTTCCAGACACCGATAACAAGTATACGTTGGGCTCCTTTGCTAAACGTTGGAAAGGAATCCATGTGGGTCCTGGGACCCTGTACATCACAGACATTACCCTGGGTACGGATGCGGAACTTACCGTAGATAATGGGGTGCTCAAGATCAATGGGGCCAATCAACTGCAAGTAGGGCAGCTAAAATTTGTCAACAATACCATCGAATCCACCGAACTATCCACGGACATTCAAATTGGAGACTTAGCAGCTACCGCTAACCTGGTCTTAAATCGAAATATTGTCGTGGGGGAAAATAAAAGCCTCATTTTTCAAGACGGGACTAGACAGTTTACCGCCCCAATAAATGCAGACTGGAATGCGGTGGGAGGCCTGGCAGAAATCCGAAATAAGCCAACCCTTCTCCAAGGTGCCCAGGGCCCCATAGGTCCCAAAGGGGATACCGGTGCCTCGGGCCCAGCCGGACTAAAGGGAGACACGGGTGCTACGGGTCCAGTTGGACCGAAAGGGGAAACAGGTGCTGCAGGAATTCAAGGGAATGTAGGCCCCATCGGTGCCAAAGGGGATACGGGTGCCACAGGTTCGATTGGCCCGAAAGGGGATCCTGGAACTACTGGTTTAACAGGTCCCAAGGGAGATACCGGATTAACTGGTGCGAAAGGTGACACGGGTGATGTGGGTCCGATAGGACCGAAAGGGGATACCGGAACTACTGGCTTAACCGGCCCCAAGGGAGATATCGGAGATATCGGACCGACAGGACTAAAAGGAGATACTGGATTAACTGGCCCGAAAGGAGACACAGGTGATGTGGGTCCAATAGGACCAAAAGGAGATACTGGGACCACAGGCCTAACGGGGCCCAAGGGAGATACCGGATTAACTGGTCCCAAGGGAGACACGGGTGACGTGGGACTGACTGGCCCAAAAGGCGATACTGGAACTACTGGCCTAACCGGCCCCAAGGGTGATACTGGAGATATCGGACTTACTGGTCCCAAAGGAGATACGGGAGCCACCGGTTTAACTGGTCCTAAAGGCGATACGGGTGATGTGGGACCTATTGGTCCAACTGGTCCAGCAGGTGATCCCCTAGACTTTTTAAATGTTCCAAGTCAGATTCTTCCTGGCACAACGAATCTCTACACACTTGGTAGTACAGACAAGCGCTGGTCTGGGATGTATTTAGGTACCGGCAGCATGTTTCTCAAAGATGGGGTACTTGGGACGGATGCTGGAATCAATGTATCCAATGGAGTAATGGCTATTTCAGGCGCGACCCAATTTCAGGCGGGTCAATTGAACTTAGCAAGCGCAAGCATAGAATCTACTATCAGCGGCACCACTATTCAACTTGGATTAACAGGTTCCTTAGGTACTTTTTTGGTCAACCGAAATTTGGTTTTGGGGACTTCCAGGACGCTGCAATTTTCAGATGGCTCTATTCAAAGGCAGGCAGCCGATATCCTAGAAATTTCAAATCAGGCAGGCAAACCCACCAATGCCCTCCCCTACATCACCTTGGACATGACCAAGCAGGTATTTACCCTCGATACCGGGTTTTGGTACTTACCGAATGCCACTGAAGGAAAGATTTGTCATTTTACACTAGAGACTGGAGGAGTTGCTGCAACTATTGCAGTCATTGTAGGTAGTATCAGGAAAACGAACGGAACAGTTGCTGCTAACATAGAATGGCATCCCTTCCTGATAGGAGCCGCAGCAAAATCCCTCCCTTCGATGGTTACTGCAATATTTATTGGTGGAGCCTGGTCTGTCTCTGCCGGTACCTATTGAGTTGCTTAGGGCAGCATTCTTGTCTTTTTGCGAACCACTTCATTATTCTTCAATCAGCGTTGGATATTAAATAAGTATCCTGCCTACCGCAGGCAGGCAAGTCGCTAGTATCAAGTCGCAAGATGCTTTAAGAAGCAAGATACAAGAACCAAGAGATTAGACTACATGCTGCTGGCATAGCCAAATGTTTCCAAATTCGACATTCTTCACTCAGCGTTGGACATTCGACATTGGTTTCAATTCCGTACTTCGTATTTCGTACCTCTCACTTTCCTACCTACTTCGTACAATTCTCACAAATACATTCCCGTAAAATTTCCCTTCTCCTTCGCTAAGTCCTCAGGCGTACCCGCAAAGGTCAGTTGACCGCCTTTATTGCCTCCCTCAGGACCCAAGTCAATCACCCAATCCGCACATTTGATTACCTCCGTGTTGTGCTCGATGATGATCACGGAGTGTCCCTGGTCAATGAGCGCATTGATGCTGTGCAAGAGCTTGCTGATGTCATGGAAATGCAAGCCTGTAGTCGGCTCGTCAAAGATAAAGAGGATGTGGTCTCCAGTTTTGGTACCTCCCTTGCCTAGGAACGAAGCCAGCTTCACGCGCTGGGCCTCTCCACCGGAGAGGGTATTCGAGCTTTGACCCATGCCGATGTAGCCCAAGCCAACTTCCTGAAGAGGAAGGAGGCGATTGACCAACTGGGACTTTTCCTTGAAAAATTCAATGGCTTCGTCAATGGTCATGTCCAGCACCTCGGAGATGTTTTTGTCCTTGTAGGTGACCTCCAAGATTTCATTCTTGAAACGCTTCCCCTTGCAAGACTCGCAGGTGAGGTGGATGTCCGCCATAAACTGCATTTCTACGGTTACATTGCCCTCCCCTTGGCAGGCTTCACAGCGACCCCCATCCACATTGAAGGAGAAAAAGGCAGGTTTGTAGCCCCGCTGCTTGGAGAGCGGCAGCTCTGAAAAGAGGGTTCGAATGACGTCGTAAGCCTTCACGTAAGTGACGGGATTGGAGCGGGAAGACTTGCCTATTGGGTTCTGATCCACAAACTCTACTTGGGTGACCTTCTTGTAATCCCCCTCGAGCTTATCGTACTTCCCGGCTTCGTCCATCACCGTACCCAGCAGTCTTCCAAGTGCTGGGTAAAGGATCTTTTTCACCAAGGTAGACTTTCCCGAACCGGAGACTCCAGTCACCACAGTAAGCGTGTGGAGGGGAATCTGTACTGCTAAATTTTTTAGGTTGTTTTCTCGAGCACCCTTGATCCAGATGGAATCTTTCCAGGGGCGATTGCCTGTTTTGGTGAATATCTTCTCTTCTCCACGCAGGTATTTGGCGGTATAGGTGCTGCCATGCGCAATGAGGTCTTCAATACTTCCTTGAAATAGCAATTCCCCTCCCTTCACCCCAGCTTCTGGCCCAATGTCAATGATTTGGTCGGCAGCTTTCATCACTTTTTCCTCGTGCTCCACCACAATGACTGTGTTGCCCAAGTTTTTCAAGGCCTTCAGTACTTCGATCAATCGATCTGTGTCCCGTGGGTGAAGCCCAATGCTGGGTTCATCCAGAATGTACATGGAGCCCACCAAAGCAGACCCTAGGGAGGTGGCCAACTTGATCCGTTGGTATTCGCCTCCGGATAGGCTGGAGGTGAGTCGGTTGAGGGTCAAATAGCCCAGACCAACTTGGTTCATAAACTCCAATCGGCTGCTGATTTCCTTCAGCAATCGACTGGCTAACTTCCCTTCGTGGGCAGAAAGTTGGATGGTTTGGAAAAACTGAAGCGCATCTTCGATGGGCATCAATACCAGGTCGGTGATGGATTTTCCTCCAAGCTGCACATAGGAAGCATCTTTTCGCAGTCGCGTGCCTCGGCAATCCGGGCAGGCAGTACGTCCCCGAAATCGGGAAAGCATGACGCGGTATTGGATCTTGTAGGTTTTGGACTCCAGGTCTTCAAAAAACTCATTTAGCCCTCGGAAATAGGAATTTCCTTTCCAAAGCAGGGATTTTTCTTTCTCAGTCAGGTCTTGGTAGGCCCGGTGAATGGGGAAGTCGAAGTCGATTCCTTTTTTCAACAGGGGTTCCAACCAGCCTTTTCCACTTTCTCCTCTCCAAGGTGCAATCGCCCCTTCGTACACCGAAAGTTCCTTGTCTGGAATGACCAGGTCCTGATCGATGCCCAAGACGGTTCCAAAGCCTTCGCAGCGCTTGCAGGCTCCGTAGGGATTGTTGAAGGAGAAGAAATTGACAGAAGGGAGTTCAAAGGACATCCCGTCCAGTTCAAATCGATCCGAAAATGTACGGGTTTCCTGTCCAGGAAGCGTGATTTTACAACTTCCATGCCCTTCAAAAAGCGCAGTTTGGATGGAGTCGGCCAACCGAAACTGGTTGTCTTCTACTTCTTTCTGTACCGTCAAGCGGTCGATTAATATTTCATAGTTCCCTTTTTCGATTTTTGGCAGCGCCAAAATCTCTTCAAGGGCCAGCACTTCGCCATCTCGCAACACGCGGGTGTAGCCTTTTTGAAGCAAGAGTTCGAGTTCTTTTTCGAGTTTTCGATCCCCCGAAGGCTGCAGGGGGCAAGAGATCATCACTTTGGACTCCTCCTCAAAGGAATGCACAAAGTCCACGATGTCACTCACGGTGTGGTGCTTGACCTCTTTTCCGGATATCGGAGAATAGGTTTTGCCCACGCGAGCAAATAGGAGTTTCAGGTAATCGTAGATTTCGGTGGTCGTCCCTACGGTAGAGCGGGGATTTTTGGTGCTCACCTTTTGCTGTATGGCAATGGCCGGAGCCACCCCTTTGATGTACTCCACCTCGGGCTTTTCCATCCTCCCCAAAAACTGTCGCGCATAGGAGCTCAAACTCTCCACATACATGCGTTGCCCCTCGGCAAAAAGCGTATCAAAGGCCAAGGAGGACTTGCCTGAGCCAGACAAACCCGTGATGACCACAAAGGCATTTCTTGGAATGGCCACACTGAGGTGCTTCAGGTTGTTGACCTGCGCATTTTTAATCAAAATAAAGTCCTTCGGATCGAGGGAATCAATGTCTTGGGTGACCGGGATACTGGGCAACTTCATAAAGCGCAATTTAGCAATCAAACCTGGCAACTGCAGGAAAAGTTAATTCTTTGCCACAAATTTGAGGGGAAGGAACCTAAATTAACCTGCGGCTTAGGTTTTCGCTCTCAAATTTATCCTTTTCTTCGCATCATGGATTTCGAACTACTCCGGACCGGACTGGCAGAAGGGCTGCAGCAACTCAGTTGGCTGGAAGCGTTTGCCGTCTTGATGGGGATTACTTCGGTGTATTTTTCCACGAAGCAACACATTTGGGTGTACCCCACAGGCATCGTATCTGTGCTCATCTATGTGTGGATTTGTTTTGACTATGGGCTCTATGCAGACATGGGCATCAATGCCTATTACTTTGGCATGTCCGTCTATGGCTGGTACCTCTGGACACATCCCCAAGAAAAGCAGGATACCCTTCCCGTTACCTGGCAAGATGGCAAAGGCTGGGTTTTTTCCCTCCTGATTTTTGGCTGTTCCTTTCCGCTATTGGCCTGGGCCTTACTCCAGTTTACGGACAGTACGGTACCCTATTGGGACTCCTTCACCACTGCTTCGGCCTTTGTGGCCATGTGGTTGATGGCGAAAAAAAAGGTGGAGAGTTGGATTTTTTGGATCTTGACCGACCTGGTTTCCATTCCCCTCTACTTTCACAAAGGACTTGTGCTGACCTCTTTCCAGTATTTGTTTTTCACCGCCTTGGCGATAGCGGGGCTTTTTTCCTGGATTCAAGCCACCCGAACCCATGCAAAAGCCTAAGCGCATCCTGATTTTGGGACCCGAGTCTACCGGGAAAAGCACCTTGGCGGCCGCTTTGGCAGCCTACTTCCAAGAGCCCTGGGTGCCTGAAGTGGCCCGGGAGTACTTGGAAAAACTAGCCCGTACCTATGCTTACGAAGACCTCCTTCAAATTGGGAAGCAACAAATGCAGTTGGAGGATGAACTGGCTGGTGGGGCAAAAAGCTACCTCTTTTGCGACACCGACCTACGCGTGATTCAGGTTTGGTCCCAACACCGCTATGGCAAAGTAGATCCTTGGGTGCTGGAGGAAATTGCTCGACGAACTTACGACTTGATCCTCTTGTGTGCGACTGACTTGCCCTGGCAGGCGGATCCGTTCCGAGAGCATCCGGAATTGGAGATGCGGCAGCAATTTTTTGAGGTCTACCAGCAGCTCACCGAAGCAAGTGGATTTCCTTGTATCCTTGTTTCCGGAGATACTGCCCAAAGGCTGAACACTGCCATCCAGGCGGTAGGGTCTTTGAAAAAAGAGTAATATGATTATCCGCAATCATGCCAGCAGCTCAGCATGTCTATTTTAAACTGCGGATAATTGTTGACAGACCACAGTCAACGGTCCACAGCTCATCTAATTGAACCTCAACCCTTTTTTTCTCTGGCTAGTGGTGAAAAAGCGGATAATCATAAAGAATTAAACTGCTTTAGTCAGGTACTGAAAAACCGTTGTGCTGTTTTTTTAAGGGTTTCTACCTGTGGATAACCGGTTATTTTTCCGAAGAATGTTTGGCGATAAATCTGAAGGTTGCCTCAAAGGCCTTAACCCAGTTTTGGTGAAGTAAAAAGGCATGCACCTCATCCGGGAAGACCAGTTGCTCTACTTCCACTCCCTGCTTCCGCAACACTTCTGCCAGTTCCACACTTTCGGAAAAGAGCACGTTGCGGTCGTCATCCCCATGGATAAGCAATACGGGATCCTTCCAGTTTTCCACACGAGCCATAGGAGAAGAGCGAAAGGCCAGATCGGCCATTTCTGGAAATTTCTCAGGGGCATACCACGAAGCAAAGACGGGAATGTCGTTGTTCCAATTGTGGACCCCATGGATGTCTACGCCTACGTGGAATTTTTCAGGGGCCTGAGTTAGTGCATGTGCGGTTAAGTATCCCCCATAGCTGCCTCCCCATGGAGCAATTCTGCCTGCATCCACATCGGATCGGGCAGCCAAATAGTCTGCTGCTGCCAAGACATCCTGTACCTCGCTAGCCCCTCCTGCTCCGAAGTTTTTCTCCTCCCTAAAGTCCATCCCATAGCCGATGCCACTGCGGTAATTGAGCGTCAAGGCAATGTAGCCCTGGGATGCAAAATACTGTTGAGCGCCATAGGTATGGGAATAGTACAGGCCATAGTTGTAGCCCAAAAGCATCTGCCTGCGGCTACCTCCGTGCATGAAAATGACAGCAGGGTATTTTTTCTTGGGATCGTAGTTTGGTGGTAAAAACAACTGAGCGGAAGTTTTATAGCCATCTTTTGCGGTAAGGGTAATTGCTTCCGGTTTGCTGAAGGTCTTTGGAAATTCCTTGGGGAAGCGTGCTTCTGCAAGCTTTTTACTGCTTCCCGATAGGTGAAGTGTAGGCCAGCCGGGTTGATTCCAATTGGACTCGAAACAAGCCCATCCCTTCTCTACCGCTACTGGAGCCCAAGAGATGCTTTCTGGATTCGAAAGTAGTCGCATCTCCAGTGTGGATAAGTCGAGCAGCGACACCTGACGTCGGTCAATATTTCCAATGTTGTGGGTCACGAGCAGGTCTTTTTTGGTGTAGGAAGTTTGCACCCATTCTACTTGCCCTTCCCCAGCAGTCAGGTGCTTTACCTGCTTTGTTTTTGGGTTGACGGCATAGAGCTGCATCCAGTTATTTTTCTCCCAAGGAAAGACAAGTTGCCCGTCTGGTGTCCACCAGAGGCGCTCGGAGGATGCTGGGAGGTCGTCTACCATCACGGAGCCGTCGCCTTGATCTGCCCGCCACACTTCCTTTGCCTCTAGTGTAGCGAGCTGAAGAACGCGGATACTCCAGGGATTGGCTTCGGTCAGCGAGGTGAAGGGGAGGTGATTCAGGATGTTGGGTACACGCAAGTAGGCGAGCTGCGTCCCATCTGGGCTCCAGGCGGGGTAGCTGTCGTGGTCCAAACTGGCTTCTGGAAAGTGGAGGCTCTTTTTCGCAAAATTCCAAAGGCCCACAAAGGAATGGTCGGTGCGTGCCGACACAAAGGCCAGGTAGCTGCCATCTGGAGAAAACGCCAGGTTAGAGGATGTACCTCTAGCAATAAATAGGGGCTTGCCTGTTTGCCCGCTGCTGTCGGAAAGTGCCTTTAAGTATACTTCCCCTCCCTGCAAAAAAGCGACCTGCTTGCCGTCTGGGCTAAATACGGGGGATGCTCCCAAGGAAAACTCCCGACTTTTCCCCGTTTGGAGTTGGACCACATGAATTTTCTTCTGCGTGTTTTCCTGAAGTTGGGCAGGATTGGCAGCATAGCCGGAGGAGTTTTTGGGATTTCCGCGAACTACCAGCAAGGTGCTCCCATCGGGAGAAAAAACCAATGGCCCTAGATCTATGCCTTGATCTCCCCTGTACTGCGTCAGCTGTTGCGCCTCATATGCTGGGGCTTTGGCATAAAATACATTGCGCTCCCCTTTGTCGTTGAGCACCCAGGCCAAGGCCTTGCCATCCGCAGAAGCAGTCATGTGGGTAGGAAATGCGGCCGACAAGTAGTCCCCTAGTTGCTGGGCCATCCCCTCGAGGGAGCAAAAAAGAAGCGAAAAGAGAAGGATATAATTTTTCATGGGAGCAGGTTTTGGTAAAAGGTACAAATTCTCTTTTATTTCCAAAAAAAACCGAGATGCGACAGCTGGCTTTAGCCTTAGTTTCTATCCTAGTAGTGTGGAGCACCGTAGCGGTGGCCCAACAGAAAAAGCTTGTGTTCATTATTCTAGATGGGATTCCGGCTCAGGATTTGGAGCGCGTAGCCACTCCCAACTTGGATCAAGTAATCCAAAAAGGGGGCTATGCGCGTGCATCCGCCGGGGGCCAAAAAGGAGGATATTCCGAATCTCCTACCATTTCTGCCGTCGGCTACAATTCTATTTTGACAGGTACCTGGGCACACAAGCATCAGGTTTGGGGCAATGGAATCGAATCCCCCAATTACCAGTACTGGACCATTTTCCGCTACCTGCGCGAGGCTCGACCCGATGCGAAGTTGGCTATTTTCTCCACCTGGCAGGATAACCGCACCAAGCTCCTGGGAGAAAATCTCCCGCAAACCAACTACCTCCAGTTGAACCAGTCTCTGGATGGCCTGGAACTGGATACGCTGCGCTACCCCCACGATGCCCAGTCGGACTATATTCACCAAATTGACCAAAAAGTGGCCGAGGAGGCAGCGACTTACCTCAGTACCCAAGGGCCGGACCTTACCTGGGTGTATCTCCAATACACGGACGACATGGGACACAAATTTGGAAGAGGTCCCGCAATGGATGCTGCCATCCAAAAGGCAGATGCCCAGGTAGGCTTGATTTGGCGGGCCATTCAGCAGCGGCAACAAAAAGGCGAGGACTGGCAGCTCTGGGTCACTACCGATCATGGACGCAAGGAGCCTGAGGCCAAAGACCATGGAGGCCAGAGTGAGGCGGAACGGGAAGTGTGGATTGCTTCTAGCGCCAGCGGCTTGAATGCCCATTTTTCTGCTGGAAAAGGGGCTCAGGTGGATCTGCTCCCTTCTTTTTTTCGCTTTTTCAACCTGGTCGTTCCAGAGCATCAGGAACGCGAACTGGATGGGGTACCTCTGACAGGACCCCTTTCCCTGAGCAACCTGACATTGGTCGGTAAGGGAAAAAAACAACTACTTATCTGGGCCCCAGGCACACAATCCGAAACCCTTTCTGTCTACTGGAGTCCTACAGATCACTTTGGTGAAGGAGGCTCGGATGAGTATTTTTTCCTAGGAGAAGTGCCTTCCGATGCAAAGCAATATGCGCTCCCTCCGGACTTGGGCAAAAAGGCCTTTTTCAAGGTGTTGGTGGTAGGAAAATACAATTCGGCAAATACCTGGAGGGTGGCGGGGAAAAAATAGGGTTCGAACCGCTGTGGCGGATCGTGAACATCTATTTATTTTTTAACCACGGGTTGCACCCGCGGCTATTCAAAGTTGGATCCGCACCTGCGGATCAGTCCCGAGTGGTGGATTAGTCCGCCGTGGTGGACCCTAGTCAAAAACAACAATCGTTATTGGTAAAAATAGGGACAACCTATGTGCGCCAAAATTGTCTCGAGTAAGGATCCGCTAAGGCGGATCAAACCTTGCATAGCCCCGGGTTTACCTGCCAACGGCAGGTGAACCCGGGGTAAAATGATTAGCATATTTCGCACAACCCGCAAAGGCGGGTTGACCTATCCCGGTAGTTCAACCTACCCCGGTAGATCAATTCACCACAAAAAACAAATTACAAAAAAAGGCTGCCCCTATTCAGGACAGCCTTTTTTAGAAAGTGTGACAATTAATTCACCCCTCCTTTTCGAGTTGGAGACCGTTTGCCAGGCCATTCGGTAGGCTCACCTGTGCGCGCATTGATCGGAATGCGTTGCTTGCGGGACACAAGTCCTTCTTCTTCGCAGGCCATGTACACCAAGATCGCAGTGAGGATTACATTCTGACGCACGTCGTCAAAGACAATCTTGTCGTAGGTGTCCAAATTGGTATGCCAGGTATAGTTGAAGTAGTTCCAAGGCAAGGCACTCAAGTTGAAAGCTGGAACACCCGCTGCCACAAAGGACACGTGGTCTGTTCCTCCAGCTCCTGGGTTGCCAGGAAACTCGGTTTTCAAGTCCTGGGTGATGTTGCGAGGCACCTTGTTGAGCCAGCGACCTAGGTACTCGTAGCTATCCACATACCCTTGACCCTAAATATTTGCAATTCGGCCGGTACCGTTGTCCTGGTTGAAGAGGGCTTGGATCTTTCCTACCATTTCAGGATGGTCTTCCACAAAGGCTCTGGAGCCGTTTAGTCCTTGTTCCTCGGATCCCCAGTGGCCTACCAAGATGGTACGCTTTGGATTGGGGTACACTTGCTTCAAGACACGCATCACTTCCATCATCAAGATGGTGCCTGTGCCGTTGTCTGTAGCACCAGTACCGCCATCCCAAGAGTCAAAGTGTGCGGAAAGCATCACGTATTCATCTGGTTTTGCACTACCCTTGATTTCGGCAACGGTATTGTAGGTAGGCTGCATGCCTGTTTCTTTGGACTGCGCATTGAGGTGCAACTGTGGTTTTTTGCCGCTTTCTGCCAAGCGATAGAGCAGGCCATAGTCTTCTAGGGAAATGTCTACGGTCGGCACTTTTTTGGTGGAGGCAGAGAAAATCTTGTTGGCACCAAAGGCGTTGGACCAATTGGAGGTGAGGATACCTGCAGCACCTGCATTTTCAAGCGCGAGGGGAAGTTGGTTGCGGTTTTTGCCCGTAGCCTGAAGACGCTTGGTCCAAGATGCATTGATGGCGGTGCGTTCGGCTTTCATTTTTTCAAAGGAAGCGGGCGTGCCATGCTCCTCCCAGTTGTAGTCCGGGCGTCCCGTAGGCTGAGGTACGGAGATCATCACGTACTTGCCTTTTACGGAAGGTAGCCACTTTTGGAAAGCTAGTGAGTCGGCAAATTCAGGAAGGATCACTACCTCCCCTTTTACGCCTCCCTGAGGGGAAGAGGGGCTCCAAGCCAGCTGCGTGCCGGCCAAGGACTTGGTCCAAGGTGCAATCATATCCATGTGGGTGACGCCTCTTTCCCAGCCTCTCCATTCTCCCCACTTTTCGTTGCGGGCAGGAATGCCCCAACTCTGGTAGGTGGTGACGGCCAAGTCATGGGCCTTTTGCATTTGTGGGGAGCCGACCAATCTTGGGCCTACTCCATCCATGATTTCATGAGCAAGAACTTCTAGTTTAGAATTTTCGGTTGCTTCTTTGATAATGGCATCGATGACTTGGTTTTGTGCCTGTAGCTGTACAGAAACAAAAAACACAAGTCCTAGGTACCAGCTGTTGCGGATTTTCATAGCGAGTGTATTTAATTCCTAAAACTAGGAATTAACTTCAATTTTCCTGAAACCGCTGGTGGATAAAATTAGTCAACGGCTAACGGTCCACCGCAGATCATTGCCTTCCCTAACAATTAGCAGTCGTCTGTGGACCGTCGACTGTTGACCAACTTTTTTTCCTCCATTTGTCTAAAACGGGATGGATTTTTCTTCGGGTTACAGTTTCTTTACGTAGAAGTTTGGTAAATCTATCTCCCCATGGCAACAGCTCCGATTCAAGAATTTTTAAAAAAGGCTTTAGAAGCATCTGCGGAACCTGCTTCATTTACCTGGTTGGCGGAGCAAACCGATAAAATTAAGGCCTCCACTTCCCCGAATCCCTTCTTTCTAGCCTTTTCCCGCGCCTCTCGGTATTTTAATAAAGAGGCTGTTTCCTGGACGGAGGGAGCAACTAGATCTCTTCCTGAGGGAGTAGATCCAACTGCCTGGGATAGCCTTCAAGTGGCTCGAATTTACCTAGTACTCCAGTTGCCCTTCCAGAATGAATCCTGGCAGGCCATCCTACAGCAACTCTTTGAAACGGGCGATATGTACGAGCAGCAGGCCCTCTATGCCGCCTTGCCGCTATTCCCGAATGCGGAAGGGCTCTTGCCTCGCGCCATTGAAGGGTGCCGCACGAATATGTCGGTGGTCTTTGATGCCATTGCGCTGCGCAATCCCTACCCATCGAGATTTTTCCCGGAGGCCAACTGGAATCAACTGGTCCTCAAAGCCATCTTTATGCAGCGCCCGCTCTACCTCATCCAAGACCTAGATCGTCGACGCAATGCAGCACTTGCTGCCATGGCAACCGACTTTGCCCACGAGCGCTGGGCAGCCGGGAGGGCAGTGATGCCAGAAGTTTGGCGCCTGCTCGTTCCATTTATGGGGCCTCAATACCTGGAGGACCTGAAAAAAGTACTGGCGGCTTCGGATGCCACCGAGCAAAAAGCCGGGGCTTTGGCCGCGTACCAGTGTAGCTATGCTCCCGCCAAAGAACTCTTGGCTGCCTATCCTTTGCTTCAGGAAGCCTGCGCTACTCATGCCTACAGCTGGGAAGACCTAGGAATAGAATTTCAAAAAAATCGAGTTTAATCACTCATCAACCGCTAAATTCACCCAATTACCCCCGCATCTACCCATGGAAATGTACATAGATCCCCACATTCACCTGGTTTCCAGGACTACCGACGACTACGAAGCCATGCGCAAAGCGGGCATTGTGGCCACGATCGAACCCGCATTCTGGTTGGGTCAGCCCCGTACGGAAGTGGGCTCCTTCAAGGACTATTTTTCCACCTTGGTGGGCTGGGAGCGATTCCGTGCAAGCCAGTTTGGCATCGTCCACTACTGCACCATGGGACTCAATTCCAAGGAAGCCAACAATGTAGCCTTGGCCGAACAGGTGATGGAACTCCTACCACTCTATGCGGGCAAGGAAGGGGTGGTGGCCATTGGGGAAATTGGTTACGACGACCAAACCGAAGCGGAGGATCGCTTTTACCGCCTACAGCTTGAGCTAGCCAAAGAAGTGGAGCTTCCGGTATTGATCCATACCCCTCACCGCGACAAGAAGAAGGGTACGACCCGCTCCATGGATGTGGCGGTGGAGCATGGCATGGACCCGTATTGGGTGGTGGTCGATCACAACAATGAGGAAACAGTGAAAGAGGTATTGGATCGTGGCTTTTGGGCTGCATTTACCATTTATCCACATACCAAAATGGGTTCTGAACGGATGGTGGAGATCGTCAAGCAATATGGTCCCGAGCGCATCATTGTGAATTCTGCAGCAGATTGGGGGATTTCGGATCCGATTGCGGTGCCGAAGACTGCCGCGCTGATGCGCAAAATGGGGGTGCCAGAAGAGCATGTTCGCTTGACTACCTACCAAAATGCACTCACCGTATTTGGCTTGAGTGGGCAAATGCACGAGGACGATTGGCTCAAGGCTGCGCCGATTGATCAAACCAAAAAACTGGGAGGCAACTCTGTACTTCGCGGTGGACAGGTTCCCCGCGTGGAGGGTCCTGATGACCGCGTAGAAAACTAATCCATCATGGCCAGTAAACTTTTTTCCTACCTCCAACTCACCCGACCTGCCAATGTGGTGACGGCTGTGGCTGATATCTGGGCAGGCTTTGCCATCGCTGGAGCCTGGGATGGGATGGCCACGAATTGGATTTATGGGGATCAAACGTACTGGTGGAACCTGCTTTGGCTTTCCCTCAGCACCATCGGCTTGTATGGTGGAGGGGTAGCGTTTAACGACATCGCCGATGCGGAATTGGATGCCATCGAGCGTCCCGAGCGCCCGATTCCTAGCGGACGAGTTTCAAAAAAAGGGGCGATTGCAATGGCCTCGCTTCTACTTTTTGCGGGGATTGTCTGTGCGTTTCAAGTCAATCCACTTGCCGGGATCCTTGCCATCGGCGTGGCGGGATGTGCCTTGCTCTATGATTATTGGGGCAAGCATCAGTTCTTTTTTGGACCCATCAACATGGGCCTGTGCCGGACAGGGAATCTCCTGTTGGGTATCGCTGTAGTACCTGCCTTGCTGGAGAGCAACTGGTACCTAGGGCTGCTCCCTCTCGTCTATGTGGCCGCCATTACTTTGATCAGTAGAGGGGAAGTGCATGGAAAAAACCGGAGTGCCCTATTTCTAGGAGGAGCCATGTATGCCTCTATTTTCGTAGCCCTTTTTCTCCTCGCTTACCAAAAGAGCCCGGGTTACCTCCAAATCTTGCCCTTTTTAGCCTTTTTGGGCTATCGCCTTTTTCCGCCCCTTTTGCAAGCGATCCGAACACAGGAACCCAAGTACATCGGGAAGTCTGTGAAAGCGGCCGTACTTTCCTTAATTTTGGTGAATGCCACCCTGGCCACGGCCTTTTCGGGCTGGCCCATCGGGCTTGTAATTTTGCTTTTGCTTCCCATCTCTTTGGGCTTGGCCAAAAAATTTGCTGTGACCTAAGGGCGATTAAATTCAATTTCTTTCACATCTTGCCTATCAAGACGAATTATCCCATCCCAAAATGCCTACGATTCTCCAACAGTCTTTCTCGGTACCCTTTCGCTACCCGGTTGCGTTTACGGAGCATTTGTTTGCGGAAAGTCAAACCTTGTTTGTCGACACCTTCCCAGAAGGGCAGCTGTCTCGGGTATTTTTCGTGTTGGACTCTGGGGTAGTAGCCCATCATCCTGGGCTTATTTCCCAGATCAAAACCTATATAGCCTCCCAGTCCTCGCGTCTTGCTCTAGTGGGCGAGCCAATGGTGGTAGCGGGTGGAGAAGCCTGCAAAAACGACCCGGAAGCCTACAAGCAGGTGGTGGAGGCTACTCATACCTTCGGGATTGATCGGCACTCCTACCTGGTCGCCTTGGGTGGAGGAGCAGTACTCGATATGGTGGGCTTTGCGGCAGCGATCTCCCACCGGGGCATTCGACTCGTCCGCATTCCTACTACGGTCCTGTCTCAGAACGACTCTGCAGTTGGCGTCAAAAACAGCATCAATGCCTTCGGCAAAAAAAATTACCTGGGCACCTTTACCCCTCCTTTTGCGGTGCTCAATGACTTTACCTTTTTGGAAAGCCTGGAAGACCGAGATTGGAGTTCTGGGATTTCGGAGGCGATCAAAGTGGCGCTGATCAAAGACCTTGATTTTTTTGAGTGGCTGGAAAAAGAAGCTGCAGCGCTTGCGAGGCGAGAGATGGAGCCCATGAAGGAACACATCATTCGCAGTGCGCAACACCACATGGCGCACATTGCTGGGGCAGATCCCTTTGAGTTTGGCTCGAGTAGACCCTTGGATTTTGGGCATTGGGCAGCCCACAAACTGGAGAAATTGAGTGACTTTCGAATTCGACATGGAGAGGCGGTTGCCATAGGAATAGCACTTGATTCTGCCTATTCTTTTTTGCAAGGGCGAATCGAAGAAGCCGATTTACTCCGTATTTTTAAGGTGTTTCGGACCTTGGGGCTTAGCCTCTATGCGCCTGAACTTCAAGAGGATGCCTTGCTTCAAGGGCTCAAAGAATTTCAAGAGCACTTGGGAGGAAGGCTCACGATCATGCTTCTGGAAAAGTTGGGAAAAGGGGTGGAAGTACATGAAATAGATCCCGAATTGATTGTGAAAGCGCTACACCTCTTGCAGCATTGGGAAGAGCACGACGCTATCCAAGGTTAAGCAATTTTGCCTATGAACATCACGAACCTTCACCTAAGCTATTGCAGCAACATCCATGCGGGGGAAACGTGGGATGCAACTTTTCAAAACCTGAAAATATACATCCCTGAAGTCAAGAAACGCTTGGCCCATAAAGGTGCTTTTGGAATTGGTCTTCGCCTTTCTCATGAAGCCTCGGTGGTATTGGAGCGCCCAGAGCGCCTGCAGGAGTTTCGGGACTGGTTGAAAAAAAGCAATGCTTACGTCTATACCTTGAATTGCTTTCCCTACGGAGGATTTCACCGAACCAAGGTAAAAGAACAGGTGCATGCACCAGATTGGACTACCGAAGCCCGTCTTGATTACACGATTCGATGTTTTCGGATTTTAGCTCAGCTTCTTCCCGAGGGGATGGAGGGCGGTATTTCCACCTCTCCCCTGTCTTACAGACACTGGTTTAGCACAGATGCGGAAAAAGAGGCCGCTTTTGCGCAAGCGACTACTCATTTGATGGATGTGGTGGATGAGTTGGTACGCCTTCGTCGTGAAACGGGGAAGCTGCTGCACTTAGACCTTGAACCAGAACCGGATGGGCTGATTGAAAATTCTGAGGAATTGATTCGCTATTTCAAAGACTGGCTCATTTCCAAAGGGAAGGGCATCCTTGGAAAGAAATTGGGGATTGTGGAGAAGGAAGCTTCAGCGCTGATTTTGGATCATCTTCAGGTTTGTTACGATGTATGTCACTTTGCCATTGGCTACGAAAAGCCCAAGGAGACCTTTCAGAAATTGAAGAAAGCGGGGATTCGAATAGGGAAAATTCAACTTTCTGCGGCCCTAAAACTGTTAATTCCAGATTCGCCATTCGAGCGATTTAGCATTGGAAAAAGATTGGAAGAATTTGCAGATACCACCTACTTGCATCAGGTGGTTGGGAGAACCCAAGAAAAGGGTTTGATTTCTTACCCAGATTTGCCCCAAGCGATTGCCCTACTTAACAACACGAAAGATTTGGAATGGCGGGTTCATTTTCATGTGCCCATCTTTCTAGAAAATTACGGAACCTTCCAGTCCACACAGGAAGATATTGTGGAGGTGTTGAAATTGGTCAAAGCTGATCCAAGCATCAGCAGTCACCTGGAAGTGGAAACCTACACTTGGGAAGTGCTTCCAGAGGACACCCACCTTACCTTGGGCGAGGCGATCTCCCGAGAGCTGGCCTGGGTGAGGGAGCAGCTCCAGTGATTGAACGAGGTATTCTCCATTTTTAGAACATGAAAAAAACCGTTGTCCTCGATATTGTCGCGCTATCTCCCAGAGTGATCGGAGAGCATACCCCATTTTTGAAACAATGGATTGCATCCAAGCACCAAGCGGTGGTGGAGCCCGTGCTTCCAGCAGTGACCTGCTCTGCTCAGTCGGTGTATTTGACGGGGAAGTGGCCTACAGATAACGGCATTGTCGGCAACGGCTGGTACTTTGAGGAGGAGTGTGAAATCAAGTTTTGGCGGCAGTCCAACAAGCTCGTACAAGGCGAAAAAGTATGGGACCTGCTGCGCAAAGAAGATCCGAGTTTTACCGTGGCCAACCTGTTTTGGTGGTACAACATGTACAGCACGGCGGATTTTGCGGTGACTCCAAGGCCGCTGTACCCTGCGGATGGGCGCAAGTTGCCTGACTGCCATAGCCAACCCATGGAGCTGCGGGACCGCCTGCAAGCGGAGCTAGGCCCCTTCCCTCTCTTTAGTTTTTGGGGGCCAGCGACGACCATCGCATCCAGCCGCTGGATAGCGGAGGCGGCCAAGAAGGTAGATGAATGGCATTCTCCCACACTCAACTTGATCTACTTGCCCCACTTGGATTATGCCTTGCAGAAGTATGGGATTGACTTTGCGAAGATTGGGAAAGACCTACGTGAAATTGATGACCTCGCAAAGGACCTGATTACCTACTTTGAAAGTCAAGGAACGCAGGTGCTGTTGCTTTCCGAATACGGCATTACTTCCGTGACTCAACCGATCCACCTCAACCGAATTTTTAGAGAGAAGGGCTGGATTCAAGTGAAAAATGAACTGGGTCTAGAAACCCTCGATGCAGGTACCTCGAAAGTGTTTGCCGTAGCAGATCATCAGGTGGCGCATGTGCATGTGCAGGACCAGTCCCTACTTTCTGAAGTGAAAGCCCTCCTCGAAGCGATTCCAGGTGTGGAAAAAGTTTTGGATGCCCAAGGGAAAAAAGACGCACATTTGGATCATGCCCGTTCAGGGGATTTGGTGGTGGTGTCGGATGCTGATTCCTGGTTTACCTACTACTTCTGGCTCGACGATGCCAAAGCACCAGACTACGCGCGCTGTGTGGACATCCACAGGAAGCCAGGTTACGATCCTGTGGAACTGATTATGGACCCTGCGATCCCCATTCCTATGCTCAAGGTGGGCACCAAACTCATCAAGAAAAAGCTCGGCTTTCGCTACTTGATGGATGTGATTCCCTTGGATGCCACCTTGGTCAAGGGAGCCCATGGGCGTATCCCAGAATCGGATTTGGACAAGCCCCTGTTGGTTTGTGAAGCATCACTTTCCAATGCCGAACGCATTGCTCCCACCACTGTATTTGACTTGATTGTGAAGGCGGTACAGGGTAAAAAGGACTAAATAAGAAAGTTCTTACCCGATTTTCTCCATCAGAAAAACCCCCATCTCCCGTTGCCCATAGACCAGGACCGTCTTGGGGGCTTCAAGAAATCGGAAACCAACGCGTTCAAGTTCTTGCAGCCCATCTGGCAGCAATACATAGCGTTCGGATCCGTCCGGTAAGGCGTATCTGCCCTCGCCTAGGTCCTGACTTTCTTCCAGGATATTGCCAAGGCCGGTGCACATCCGCATCCAAAAAATTCCCCCAGGCTGGAGCACGCGATGGATTTCAGAGATCATCTTCCAAAAATGGGCATGCCCCTCCGCAAAGTGGAGCACGGCCGAACTAATCACCGCATCAAAGGCGGCTGCATGAAAAGGAATCGCCGCCCCATCGCCGATTTGAAAGCGGTGAATGTCTGTTTGGGGCTGAATACTTTTTGCCAAGTAGCGGCAATACTGGATGGCTACCTCATTTGGGTCGATACCAAAAATGGAATAGTTTTTTTGAAGGAAATACACGGAATTTCGGCCCTCACCACAGCCCACATCCAAGATTTTCATGTCCTTGGTAAATCGCCCTTTTAGGAGTTGATCCAAAAGGTAGTTATCCACATTGCCTAGGAGGCGATTGAGTTCGTCAATTTCCATGTTCCATAAGATCTAAGGCTGCTGCAGTCTTGATTCGGCCAACTTCAATCAATTCGGCGGCACGGTGAAATTCCAGCGTTCCGCATTGCTTTCTTGCAATTTTGATTTGGGCATCCACCGGATAGTTTTCCAAAAGCAATTGGCAATAGCGGTCTTGCAGCAGGTCAAAGGAACGGTTGACGAGCTCCAAAGCTGAATAGGTTCGTTGGGGGTCTTTTTTCCTGTCTTTCGGAAAATTGGTTTTCATTTTGCCTTGGTAATCCTTCACCCAGCTGGGCAGGGCAAGTCCCTGGGGCCTCCTGGAGGGCTTGCTGGGCTGATCGAGGTAATGTTCTTCCAATGCATTTGTATCTACCACGACTATGGCATGGGCATGTGGATCTGAAATCAGGGAGATGGGAACAGGGTTCAATACGCCTCCATCGATAAAATGCTGCTTTTCTGCCTTGGCAGGGATAAAAACGGAGGGGATGCTCCCCGAGGCACGGATGGCTTTGTATAAACTTCCTTGAGTAAATACATGCTCCTTTCCTGAGTTGACATCTACCGCATTGCAGGAAAATCGGATGGACAATTCTTCAATGTTTTGGTCTGGAACGACTCGTTTTAGGGCTTGGTATACCTTTTCTCCCTTGATAAATCCACGGCTTGAAAAAGTAAAATCCATCAAGGAAAACACATCCACGCGGTCCAAATTGCAGATCCAATCTTTGAACTCGGGAAGCTTGCCCGCGGCGTACATGCCTCCAACTAAAGCTCCTGCGGAGCAGCCCGCAATCTCAGCTATTGTATATCCTCTGTGCTCGAGCTCTTCGATCACGCCTATATGCGCCAGTCCTCTTGCGCCGCCGCTGCTCAAAACCAATGAAACTGTTTTCTTTTTTGCCATATATTAGGGGAGAAAAATCAACATGCCCTGAACACATCACCCCACGAAACTAATCATTATGGCTGAATTTAAACCTTTTCACCTCGCTTTTCCTATTCGTGACATCGAAGAAACCCGCCAATTTTACGGCAATCTACTGGGTTGTGACATTGGTCGGAGCACCGACAAGTGGATTGACTTCAACTTCTTTGGTCACCAGCTATCCGCACACATCAAGCCGGATGAACTTGCCAGCGCCAAAACCAACGAGGTGGATGGAAAAAATGTTCCTGTACGTCACTTCGGAGCTATTCTCGGTTGGGAGGAATGGCACGACCTCGCAGACAAGTTAAAAGCCCACGGTATTGAATTTGTCATTGAACCCTACATTCGATTCAAGGGTGAAGTAGGCGAGCAGGCCACCATGTTTTTCTTGGACCCCTGTGGCAATGCCCTTGAGTTTAAGTCCTTCCAAGATCCTACCCAGATTTTTGCCAAGTAAATTTCGTGAACCCGCTAGCCCTATCTGCTCGCCTTGGAAAAAAGCTTCTGCTGGAAGGGAAGGAATGCCTTTTCTTTAACGGAACTTCTTACCTAGGATTGGATAGTTTGGAGGCCTATATGCGAATTGTGGAAAGTAATGTACAAAAGTGGGGCACGCACCATGGGCTCAGTCGAACCAACAATGTGCGCCTTGCGATCTACGATGCGTTTGAGGAGTTCTTTTCAAATCAGGCAGGGGCAGAAAGCAGCGCATTATTCAGTTCGGGTTACTTGGCGGGCATCGCTGCCAGCCAATACCTTTTCCCCAAAGCAGATCAATGCTGGGCGGCACCGGATACCCATCCTGCGATCTTGCCTTCGGGCGTTCAAGCAGATTCCTCTCTGAGTTTTCCCCAATGGACACAAGCCTGTTTGGAGCGGTCTTCTCGCTTGCCATCACAGAAAATCTTGATCCTTGGCAATGCAGTAGATCCGCTCAAAGCAGAAATTCATGCCTACGATTGGGTTGCTTCGATTGCTGCAAAGCACGAGGTGATACTATTGATTGACGATAGCCATGCTTTTGGGGTATTGGGCGATTCCCTTTTTGGCACCTATTCCCAATGGAAGCAGGACCGGATTCAACTCGTTGTTTCTGGCTCCTTGGGCAAGGGCTTGGCCACTCCCGGAGGAATCGTATTGGGCGCAGAGGATTTGATTCAAGGGGTCAAATCCCAGTCCATTTTTGTAGGAGCTTCTCCTCCTGCTCCTGCCTTGCTTCAAGGTTTTTTGGATGCACAGGAACTTTTGCATGCGCAGCAGCGAAAGTTAAAGGAACTAACTTCCTTTTTTTACCTACAAAGCAGGGATCTCCCGCAAATTGCAGGGAACCCAAACTTTCCAGTATTCGTGTACTCACTGGATTCTTGGGCCGACAACTTGCAGGAGCAGGGGTACATCACCTCTTCTTTTTCCTATCCTTCTGCAAGTAGTCCCAAAGTCAATCGCGTGGTCCTTTCCGCCAGTCATTCCAAGGAGGAGGTAAATGCTTTATCCCAATTTCTAGTTCATCTCGCCGGGTCTCTATGAAAAATTACCTGTTTTCCCTTCTTGTTACTTTCATCTTTCTTGCTTGTAATTTTGATCCTCCGATACCCTTTGAGGAGGGATTGGAAGATTACCCAACTTTGCAAAAGGTGCTTGCCGATACCGCCAAGTACCAGGTTCAGATACTGTATACGCAAATCGACCGCAACGAGCACGGCAACCCCCTGTTTACTACCTACCCCTACAACGTGGATGATTCGAGGTATTTCTATCCAGCCTCTACAGTAAAGTTACCCATTGTCCTTTTGGCTTTAGAATGGCTGGAGGAGCAGCAACTAGAAGGATTGACGTTGGAGACCACTATGCTGACCGACTCAGTTCGCCCTTCCCAACTACCTGCTTGGTCCGATTCCACGGCTCAAAATGGCCTGCCAAGCATCGGGCACTACATCAAAAAAATCCTGCTTGTCTCCGATAACGATGCCTCCAACAGATTGTATGAGTTGCTGGGGATGGATTACATCAATACGAAGTTGAGGGAAAAAGGGCTAGCGAATTCGGTGATTACGCAGCGGTTGAGTTTCCCCATTTCTGCCGAAGAAAACCGGCACTTTAACCCGATTCGATTTCTGGATAGCTCTGGGAAGACAATTTTGGAAATCCCTGCTCGGCAGTCCGATAGTGTCTATGTGGTCCCGGGGTATCCGAAGTTGGGCCGAGCCCATTATAGGAATGACACCTTGATTCAGGAGGGGATGGACTTTTCTTACAAGAACAAGTTTTCCCTTACAGACTTACATCGCGTTGTACAGCGGACCATTTTTCCCGAGGCCTTTGTTGGGATCGAACGGTTTAATTTAAATGAGGAGCATCGGAATTTTGTGCTCAAGTACATGAGTATGCTGCCTCGAGAAAGTGATTATCCCGGTTACGATACCACTGAATTTTACGACAGCTACTCCAAGTTTTTCAAGTTTGGAACAGACAAAGCCCCGATTCCAACCCGCTTCCGGGTATTCAACAAGACCGGCTGGTCCTATGGGCACCTGATTGATGGAGGGTATTTTGTGGATTTTGAAACCGGGGTGGAGTTTTTTGTATCCGCTATTATCTACGTAAATGAGGACCAAGTTCTCAACGACGACAAGTACGAGACGGATGAGGTGGGATTACCCTTCTTTGCAGAATTGGGAGAGTACCTGTACCAACGGGAACTGAAAAGAAAGAAACAGATTGTACCGAATTTGAGTAGGTATAAGTTGAGCTACTAAGAATGTTATCGTCTTCCCGACCTCAGGAAATTGATCAGAATGGGTCTAGGGGGAGAAAAAGAGATATACCTAAATCCTATCTGTAGCTTTGAAGGAGTTATAACTCTGCAGATATTCGTTTAAACCATTAGCGCTAGGGTGTAAATAAATCAAGCTAAGCATTTATTTCTTTGCGGCCTACCTACCGTAGGCAGGCTTCGCGTCTTTGCGAGACTATTTTCACGCAAAGGGGGAAAGGCGCAAAGGGCTTAAAAAAAACCGATACGATTATCCGCAATTCTACTAGGAGCTCAATACGCCTTTTCCAAAGCAGGGATTTTACCCAAGGCGTGTGGATAACTATGCCCCAATTGAATTTTCAAGTTTCGCAACGTGGCGGTGGATAACTCCCAGGGTTGGTGGATGTCAAATCCCGAAATGGCCTGAAGCTCAGGAATCCAGAGCCGTACAAAGTCTCCTTTTTTGTCATAGGTACTGGCCTGACGCAGGATGTTGAAGTAGCGATTTTCTCGAGGATCATTGCCTACTCCGCCTACATACATCCAGTTGCCCCAGTTGGAGCACACATCGTAATCCACCAACAGGCTTTCAAAGTAGCGCGCTCCCCAGGTCCAGTCGATACCGAGGTCATTGACTAGAAAACTGGCGACTAACTGCCTCCCTCGGTTGGACATAAATCCGGTGGCATTCAGTTCCCGCATGTTGGCATCCACAAAAGGCACTCCTGTCTGCCCAGATTTCCAGGCTTCAAAGAGGTCTTTATCCCGCCTCCAGGCATCCTGCTGATTTCGGATTCCGCCTAGGCTAAAGATCTTGATGCCATGCTTTTTGGCAATCAATCGGAAGTAATCCCGCCAAATCAACTCAAAGACCAGCCAATAGGTGCTGTCGTTTTTGACACGCTCTTTCTCGTACCGCTTCACTTCTTCGTAGATGCTGCGAGGGGAAATGCAGCCGAGCGCAAGCCAGGGAGACAGTTTGGAGCTGTAGTCCATACCGATTAGCCCGTTGCGTGTTTGTTTGTAGTTTTTGAGGAGGTCTTTTTCCCAAAAATAGGACTGGAGCCGCTCTTGCGCAGCAGATTCTCCCCCGCGAACGTACAACCACGATTGTTGCGCTTGCTTGCGGTACTCCAGTCCGTATGTGGTTAAGGGGAGCAATTCTCCTGCATCAGGAATTACTGCTTTCCCAGGATATGAAATTTGTTTAGGGGAAGGAAATGAGGGACGGATTTTGCATCCCTTTTCAACCTCTTTTCGGAATTGAGTAAACACTTCAGGTGTTTGCCGAATTGGAAAAGGCAAATCATCCTTGTGGTAAAGGGTGCTCTGCCAGAAACTTTCGCAGGCGATCCCTTGAGAAAAGGCATTTTCCTCCAGGGCCTTGTCTACTTGTCGCTCCTCAGCCGCAACTTCCTTTGAGAAATAGATGGCAGTGGCGCCAAGTTGCTTGGCAAATTCCGGGACAGCCTGTTCTGGGTTCCCCTTTAAAATGACCAAGTCACCCCCTATTTTTTGAAAGGATTGTCGAAGGTCAGCCACACTTTCCAGTAGAAACTGGGCTCGAAAAGCCCCGGTTTTGGCGAATCCTAAAGAGGTGCTTTTGAATTGCCTGGAATCAAAGCAGTAAACTGGGATGATTTTCTTTCCCTGTTGGATGGCACGTGTTAAGGTTTCGTTGTCCCCCAGCCTCAAATCATTTCTAAACCAAACTAAAATCCTATCGTACTTCATAGGGAGCTAACAGCCTGTTTAATTAAAGTGTTTTCCTTCTTCCTAAAAATTTGGTAATTTTTTGAGAGAAGAAAAATTCACCTTTTTTACTATTAGATTGGTAATCAGAATGGGGCTTTTCAGGAATTGGCCAGGTATCATAGTAAATACCAAGTAAATAAGCACGTGTAGCCGCAAACAGATGAAACTAGGGATCCTTCTTTTCTTCGTTTTCTTTTTGAACCCGTTTTTTGGAAGGGCTTCGGAATGTGGTTGTTATCCAGGTGATGACTTAACCATTCGACATTTGGTTGAAGCAGATCTGTTGTTTAAAGGGCATCTTATTACGAAGCGGACGGAGTTTTTCCCCAATATAGGGTACCGCTATGTGGCCACTTTTTTCATTGATGAATTGATTAGTGGAACTCCCAAATCGGAAACCGTGGATATTGAATTTGGGTATGATTGGGATTATTGTTCGCTCTATTTTTATCCTGGCACTTCTTACTTTATTGTGGCCAATACGAGTTTGGATTTCCCGTATTACCAAACCAACTATTGTTCTGGAAATAAAAAGTGGGAAAAACTGTCCAAGAGTGACCACCTATTGCTCTTTGATTTTCAAAGCGAAACCCCCGGATTAGCCTGGAAGGCCAAGTTTTATGAAGTCTATGCGAAAGGCAAGTTGAGTGATAAAAAACCGGTAGGTCTTTGGGAATATTTTTACTCTGATGGAATGATCAAGGAAGCGGGGCACTACCTAAAGGGTAAAAAAGAAGGAGAGTGGCTCAAATTTCACCATCCATTTCAAACTTGTGGGGGCCTGAAAGTGCAATATACCGGGCGCTTATGCGACCTTTCTCAAATAAGCCCTCCAAATCCTGCCGGATGGGTTTCTTCGGTGACGCCCTACACCAATGGGATAATCAACGGCACAGTGCTTACCTATGCCGAATCAGGGTGTATCTATAGCGAAGCAAACTATGTGAATGGAGTACTTGTTGGCCGCTTGAAAACCTTTTGAACCAAGGAAATTTCGGGCTTAGGAACCTGATTACAAATTCAACCAGTAGTTCAACTTAAACACCAGCGAGCGCTGCTTGGGAAGGAAGTCGCCCGGGAAGTAGTTGTCCGTGTACACCAAGAAAAAGTCTGACGCAGGAGCATAGCGCCACTGGATACGGGTGTTGATGTTCATGTTGTCAATCTGACTGTTGTACTGCACAAAGGTAGTCCAGAACAATTCTTTCGTCAGTGTCAAATCAATTCGAGGACCTACTAGGATCAAATCTGCATCCCGCTGGGGTTGAGGCAAGCGGATACGGGCATAGTTGAAGTTCATGGAGATATTGGCGAGGTATCCCAGGCGCAAACCTGTTTGTGTGGTGATACGCTGTATATTGCCAGTAAAGTATTCCCCAAACTCCCCAATCAAGTTCAAATTCAGCTTTTTGCGTGGGTTGCTTCGGAATTCTACCAGGACATTTTGGTAAGAATAATCTGTGCCTGCCGCCAAGGGTGTTCCACCCGATCGGGTAGGATCGAAACTGCTGAATAAGTAGACGTATCTGTTTCGTTGGGTGACTTCCAATTCGGCCAAGGAGTTGAAGCGAACAAGATAGCCTAGGTTGATGTCCCGATCGGTAGTCCCCAAGGTTTCGTTCCACAATCCTTCAAGCTCTAGTTTTGGACCATGTCGATTGATGAATTTGGACTTGGGATAAAATAGGTAAGTAATGTCTGGGTTGATGCGTTTGAAGTCTGACCGAGGGACAAATCCCACTTCCGGATTGTAGGATTTACCCACATCTTGGATGCTAAAGGTCCAATTCCAGTGTAGGTCGTTATACAACAGGTAAGCATTGAAGGAATAAGGCTTATCTACTTTCACTGATTCAAAGGTGCGGTGGTAAAATACCTTTCCCGTCCACTTTCCATTGGCAGAGTTGAGGTTGTAATCAATTCCCAACAAGCGATTGTATGCCGTAGGATCAAACACTTGCTGGTACTCGTCTAGGGCCAAGGATTCTTTGTTGACATAGATCAACCCGATATTGGATCTTTCAAACACCTTTCGTTGGAGCGCGAGCACGGTAAAATTCTTTCCTACAATGCCAGCATCCTCATCTGTGGCTGTTTGCATATTCATGGCTCCTACACGCCATTTCTCGTTCAATTTTCCACTCAGGCGAGCACCATAAATGATTTTACTTTGCACGTTTTGTCCAGTAGCGGAGTCGATATCCACACCGATTCTTCTAGAGAAGAAGGGTCGTGATCGAGGCTGACCAAAGCTGTCAAAAAGGTCTCCATTTTCAAGGAAAAACTGCCTACGCTCAGGGAAAAAGATTTCGAATCGGTCAAGATTCGTCACCTGCTGATCCACTTCTACCTGCGAAAAATCCGGATTGAAAGTCAAATCTAGATTCATTGCTGGCCCGATACCAATTTTGGCATCGCCGCCAATTGCAGGTCTAAGGGATTCACTGCTGTTTTCAAGGAAGTTTCTAGACGTTCGTCCCGCTACGTAAGGGATGAGGGAGACGTTGGCTCCTTTTTTCTGCAGGGGCTCCTCGAACACCAATTTTCGAAGAAATGCCGTGGAAATGATGGAAATGTTTCTTGGAATGGGCGCCCAAGTAGATCGCTCACCTGTATGGCTATCCACTCGGTAGAAGTTGACGTTCCAGTTTTCAGTACCTTCCTTAAATCGCACCGTAGATAGCGGAATAATTGCTTCCACCTGCCACTGATTTTCCAAAATTTTGGCCTCAGAATACCATTTATTGTCCCAAGCCTGGTTGAGGTCGTCGGGGCGAGAGCCTCCATTGGCGAGTAAGGCTTCCCGCTGTACACCATAAGGGTTCACTCCAAAATGGAAGGCATTGGTTCCGTCATTGAAGGTGTCAAAAACGAAGGTAATCCCATCGTTTTGTTCTCCTCGGTAGTCCCTTCTTAGAGAGGTAGATACGTATTTCCGTGGTCCTGTATTCTCCATGATGGCTGCCAAATAGAGATTGTTCTCATCGAAAGCAATTTTAACGCGAGTGGGAACTTTACTCAAGGAAGTGTCTGAGGGGAAGTACTGCATAAAATTGCCATTCCATCCTTCGGCATCCTTCCAGATGGCTTCATCCAAAATACCGTCCAAGGTGATGGGTTCTTTCAGTTTAAATGCAAAGGCATTTTGCTGAGCAGGAGCTTGTGCTTCCGCTTGAAAAAAACTGATTACTCCTACTAGGATAAAAAAGAATAAAAAACGTTTCATAAAGGACTTTCCGAATGTACAAACATAGGGCTTTTGCTTTTGGGGGCGCCTTGGATTTTTACCAATGGTCAAGTGGGCTCTTTCAATGGGGGAATTAGTTTCAAATGCTCTGCCTTGGCTTTTGAAAAAACTCGATTCTAAATCGTCCCCACCTCATTATGAAGGGAGCCGATGCCTTTAATGTTGATGGTCACGGAATCCCCTTTTTCCAAGGAAAAATCATCGGGCACAATACCGGTTCCTGTCATCAGAAAACAGCCAGTTGGAAAGGTGTTGGCTCGGAAAAGCCATTGGGCAAGTTCTTCTGGGCTTCGTTTCAATTGCGCCAAGGTGGTTTCCCCCGAAGCGGCCAGGCTCCCCTGCCGATGCACCTCCAAACTGATCTTGGTGGAAGCGGGCAGTGGTTCTTCTTGAATCAACAGGCAGGGGCCAAGGGAAGCGCAGCCCTGGTACACTTTGGCCTGAGGGAGGTAGAGGGGATTTTCCCCTTCTATACTGCGGCTGCTCATGTCGTTGCCGATGGTGTATCCTTGAATTTTTCCCGAAGGGGAAAGCAAAAGCGTCAGCTCGGGCTCGGGCACATCCCAACTGGAGTCGGTGCGGATCTTGACTAGATCTCCAGGATTGGATACCCGGCTCGCAGTGGCCTTGAAGAAGAGTTCGGGACGCTCGGCTACGTAAACCTTGTCGTAAAATGTGGCCCCACCCGAATCACTGGACTCCTCCATTCGAGCGGTCCTGCTGCGAAAATAAGTCACCCCAGCAGCCCAGACTTCCTGAGTTCCCATGGGCGCCAACAGTCCTTCTGCGATGCATTCTTCGGCTTTTTCTTGGCTTATTTTTTCCCAATTGCTTGCCTCTGAAGCCAGTAATTTGGGGAGTTGCTCCCTGCCGAGCAACTGATCCCAATCGAGTTCAGGGCCTAAATAATTGGTTCCGTTTAGTTCCAAAAGTGTTCCTGAAATCAATTTGTATAGTCGCATTGCATAAGAGGTGGTGGTGGATGCTTGAAGTTAAAAAAAAGCTGGGAAGAACTGACTTTTGGAAAAAAACTTTTCCCATTTAACTTTGTTGTCAGATCATAAGGGGTGCCTTAAATACAACGGGCTGAGATCATACCCATACCACCTGATCCGGGTAATGCCGGCGAAGGGAAATGAGCATGCGGAGTATAAAATTGAATCCAATCTAGGAAGTGCTAGCCTTCCTTCGGATGTGTTTTTGCGTCGCAACCGGGTAAACAATCACGGAAAACCTCCCCTGGGTTTTCTCATGTTTCACTCAAAAACCCGAAAGGGGGAAATTATGAAAAAGTTAGTACTAGTAGGACTGTGTGTACTGTTCAGTCTACACGCTTGGGCACAGTCTAGCCTAAGTGGCCGAATTTTCGATGCCAAAACGAGCGTTCCCTTGGTAGGCGCATCTGTTTGGATCGAAAGTTTGGGAAAAGGTGCCGTCACAGATACCGACGGTAAGTTTACCTTGGGACGAGTGCCCAATGGAAAGCAGGAAATCCGAGTTTCCTACCTGGGCTACGAAACCGTACGGGAGTCGGTTGAACTTCCTTTTGCGGCCTCCCTGGAACTGGGCTTGGAATCCAAGGATTTCTTGAGCGAGGAATTCATTGTGTCCGCCACCCGCGCCTCAGAGAGCACGCCAACCACCTTTAACACGGTGGATAAGTCGGAAATTGGCAAGCGGAATTTGGGGCAGGACATTCCCATTCTCCTCAACTTTTCCCCCTCCGTAGTCAGCCACTCCGATGCAGGAGCAGGGGTAGGCTACACGGGTATTCGTATCCGAGGATCTGACCAAACCCGGATCAATGCCACCATCAACGGCATTCCACTGAACGACGCAGAGGCGCATGGGGTCTTTTGGGTCAACATGCCGGACTTTGCCTCCTCGGTGGAAAACATCCAGATTCAGCGTGGGGTGGGTACTTCCACTAATGGAGCCGCAGCCTTTGGCGCCAGCCTCAACTTTCAGACCGACACCCGTCGCGACGAGGCCTATGCCGAAGTTGACAATGGTTTTGGCTCCTTCAATACCTGGAGACATACCGTCAAAGCAGGAACAGGCCTACTCAACAACCGCTTTGCCGTAGATGCGCGACTCTCCAAGATTACTTCCGATGGATTTGTGGACCGGGCCTTTTCGGACCTAGGCAGCTGGTTTGTGTCGGGAGGATACTACGGAGAAAAGAGCGTCATCAAATTGATTGCCTTCTCTGGTAAAGAACAGACCTACCAAAGTTGGGCAGGACTTCCCCAAGACAAATTAACCACCGATCGCACGTTTAATTCCTATACCTACGACAACGAAACGGACAACTACCAGCAGGACCATTACCAGTTGATCTATACCGGTAAAGTGGGTTCCAATTGGAAGACCAATTTGGCATTACACTACACTTATGGACGTGGGTATTACGAGCAGTTTCGAGCCGATGATGACTTTGCTAGCTATGCTTTAGCGCCTGTAAAAATCGGGGACGAGGTGATTGAACGTACCGATATCATTCGCCGCCGTTGGCTAGACAACGATTTCTATGGTTTTGTAGGGTCGGCCAATTACGTTTCCACTGACGGCAAACTGGATTGGATCATCGGTGGTGGGGCCAATCGCTACGATGGGGGACACTTTGGAGAGATTGTATGGGCAAGGATTGCTGGCCCAAGTAACATTCGGGATCGCTACTACGACAACAATGCCGTCAAGGACGACCGGAATATCTATACCAAAGCCACGTACGAGATCAAGCCTGGGCTGAATCTCTTCGGTGACCTGCAGGTGCGCGGCATCTCCTACTCCTTTAATGGACTCAATGACGACTTACGCCTCGTGGATGGTCAGGCAGATTACACCTTCTTCAATCCTAAGTTTGGGTTCTCCTACGAAAAAAGAAAGCAAACCTGGTATGCGAGCTATGCGGTGGCCAACCGGGAACCGACCCGCTCGGACTTTACCGACAATCCGATCACCGAAGTGCCTAGACCCGAGCGACTCAACAATGTGGAGGCGGGTGTACGATCCAAATCTGGCAACTTCAGCTACAATGCCAACTTCTACTACATGGGTTACAAGGACCAGCTGATCTTGACGGGTCAGATCAATGACGTTGGGGCTTACATTCGGGAAAATGTGTCATCTTCCTATCGTGCAGGGATTGAATTGGATGGAGTTTACATCCTTTCCAAGACCTGGACCTTGGGAGGCAACCTGGCACTGAGTCAGAATAAAATCCGAGAGTTTACCGAGTACATTGACGACTACAGTGTGGACGAGTTCCGACAGGAAACGATCACCTACACCAATACAGACATTGCTTTCTCTCCGAATGTGGTGAGTTCGGCGATCATCGAGTACAAACCAAGCAAAAACCTGTCCCTCAACTGGATGAGCAAGTACGTAGGCCGACAGTTTTTGGACAATACGGCCAATGAGGCCCGGTCCTTGGATGCCTTCTTTACGAATGACCTGCGAATCAGTTATTCCGCGACCCCACGCTTCTTCAAAGGACTGGAAGTGAATCTATTGATCAATAATATCTTCAATGAGATGTACGAGCCCAATGGCTACACCTTCAGCTACTTTGTTCCCGGAGGAACGGGCCGTGAATTAGTGACGGAAAACTTCTTCTATCCTCAGGCAGGAACGAATTTCTTGATGGGGATAAAGATGAAGTTCTAAGGTATTGCACCAGGTTTGGACTAGGAAATACAATCGAAATAGAGTAGAAATAGACTCCGCTTCGCTACGTGAAATAAGTTGAAATAGCGGCAGGGTTAACTATTTCACCGAGCCTGCCAGCCTTCGGCAGGCTCGATTTATTTCCATTGTATTTCTACCTTATTTCCACCTTTTTTCAACTAGTATCTTCCCCTATGTGTCTAGGTGGTTCCTAATCCGGAAAAAGCGTCTTATCCAATCCCGGTACAATCCGAAGGGCGTTTTTGTAGTATACTTTTTTCAAGACTTCGTCTGAAAGTCCTAACCCATACATGCTCCAAAAGGCATGGTACTTTTTGTAATAAGGAAAATACTCGTCCTCGGTTTCCAGGACTCGGAAATAGGTGTAAAACTCCTCCTTGTTGTAGGCATCTTTCCCAAATAAAATTCGATCCTGGTACTTGGTGAAAAATTCTTTGGCCCGTCGAGGCTGTCTTCCCAACTCCGCGATGATGGCACCGATCTCGTAGTTGACATTCGGATAGCGATCCAAGTGTGCCCCTGCGGCATCCAAGTCGTTGGCCATCCAACCCATATGCGCATTGATAAAGGTGGTTTTGGGATGCTTCGCAAATACCCTGTGCTGCTCTGCGATGATTTGCTCAAAAGGCGCTGGGTCGGTAGCAGATCGGCGACGACTCGGATGAAGTTTGAGTTCCAGCCAGCGTTCGTTCGTAGAGTCCATCGCTTGCCAAAATTGAGCAGGATCCGCAGCATGGATCAATACAGGAATCCCAAGTTCCCCAGCCTTGGCCCACACTGGATCCAAATCGGGATGATCCACGGGAATTCGCTTTCCGCTATTGTCCTTGGAGTTCAAGCCCAAACTCTTGTAAATCTTCAAGCCTACTGCTCCTGCAGCCACATCTTCCTCCAGCTCCTTTACAGCCAAGGCGGTCCATTCTGGTGTACCGAAACCGTTAAAATTCAAGTTGGTAAACACCATGAATCTGCCAGGGGCATGGGTCTTAAACTCCTGCATCATGCCCTTGATGTATTCCTGCTGTGCATTGCTATTGCCTTGTCCAAAGCCCCGCCCACTCAGGTTGATCATTACTGCCATGTTGAGTTCTTTCATCTCAGCGGAGAGCTGATCGATCTTGGATTTGTTGACGCCTCCTTGGTGGCTGTGGATATCGATAAAGGGAAACTTTGACCGCGTCACCGGATGCTGAGGCACCTTGAGCGTGGATGGAGGATTGTAGGACTCAAAACTCATTTCTTGTCCGACAAGAGTATTTCCGCCCATCAGCATAGCGAAAAGAAAAAGACTAATTTTTTTCATAAATTCTAAGAATAGCAATAGGAAAAGAAAATCCCAGCTCAATGCTGGGATTTGGAGTTTAACGGGCAGTTCCTCCGTCAATCACTTGACCAAAGAAAATGGAATTCATAAACAGTTTGTTGGTACCAAACCAGAAGGCACGGAAGTTAGGGTTGTCTGCAAAGCCCACAATTCTTCCTCTGCCTTGACTAGCTACACGGATCACTGCGCTCTCCTGTACTCCAGGCAGATTGCTTGGATGCAAGTAGCCGGAAGCCAAAGGATCTTTAGTATAGACTAGCGGATTGGCGTAGGGGTTGGTAGAGGGCTCTAGGAAGAAATTGTCATTTCTGAAAGTGAAAAGGTCTTTGCTCACATAGCCATAGCCGATAGGATGGCTGGTGTCCAAGGTAGATTTAAAGATGGCTCCAAAAGTTTGCTTGGCTCCGGTAGCATTCTCAAAGTCTGCATAGCTTTTTTGTAAGCCCTTCTCTGCGTTATCCACCTTGCGGAAGGTGAAATTTCCGATTTCATTTTGGGCCAACCAGCGAAGTGCGCCTCCTTTGGCCACCAAGGTATTGCCCTTGCTCACCCAGGTTTTCAGGGCCGCAGCGCCCGACTGACCCAGTTGCCCGTAGCTTCCATCCGCCATCAAGATGACCGAGTAGCGATCCAAGTTGGTGCCGCTTACGGATTCCAAAGGCAGTAGGGTTAGTGGCATCTGCATGCGCTGATCGAGTAGGTGCCAGATTTCTCCAGCTTCTCCACTATCCACACCCCCATCGACCAAAAGAGCGATGGTAGGCGTATTCAAGGGAAGCATAAAGGTAGAACCTAGGTTTGCTCCCTGCGTGTACCCTGACGTCAATGCATGAATATCTACATGTGCAAATCGGGCTACCTCTTCTAGCTTCTTGAAGAAGGCCTGAGGATCAAGTCCGCTTTCGCCTTTGTCAATCAGCAAAGTCCCTCTGCCAAAGGTTTTCCCTTCTGCGGTGGAGAATTCTTTGGTGGCTACCCGAACCAATAAACCAGCCTTCAACAATTGATAGGCCGCCTTTGGCGCATAGTAATCGGTCCACTCCATCGCATATTGATAGGCCCCGGCGGAGCCGACTACCTTGCCTGGCGCTTGCGCAAAACTGGACTTATCCACAGGGCTGACGTTGGCTAGGTTGACGATGCGGCTATTCAACGCCATAAAGTCTACGCCAAAAGCCATGGGGTAGGTCCAAGCAGAGATGTCGTAAAACAAGCTGTCTTGGAAGGTAGTTCGCGTTTCAAACATCGCCTTGATCAAGCGGTATTGCGGCTGGTCGGCAGGCACGATGTAGGAGTTTCCTTTTTTGAACTGTTTGCCGTTGATGACCAAGTCTTCTTTGAGGGAAAAGAGCTTGATTTCGTGCTGTAGAATCAAGTCTGCCAAATGATAGCTCCGTGCATCTTCCTCCGCAGCACCAAAAATATAGGCCTTGTTGATGTCTGCATCGGTTTCTTTTTTGATGTCCGTGTAGAAATCCTTCATCCATTGGTTGAGCTCCACGCGCATTTCTTTGGTGGCCTGGTAGGAGGATAGGTTGGCGGTAAATTGGTTGCGGATAGTGAATGGAAAGCTGAGCATGCCATTGTCCGTTTCTTGAAGGTGTCCTCTGGAACTTGCTTGTTCAAACAAGATGCCGACGGAGCCTTGCACATCCGGATAGGTAGATCCCTTGCCGTAGTAGAAGTCGTCGTAGTTTTCCTG
>CAJBER010000205.1 GCA_903952135.1 uncultured Algoriphagus sp. | reverse complement strand
CCCTAGGCTCCGGATGCGGCATCTACAATGGAAAATCGATTCCAAAATGAGAACCCATTGGATGAATGCCATGCTACATGCGCTAGATAAAATTCCCTTGGAACAGGAAGTTCGAGAAGAGCTTTTGAGTTATTTCACCCAAGTCGCCAATGCAATGATCAACCATGACTAAGTGGAGTAACCGATTCTATACCTATTATGCAGCAGTCGCTTTTGCACTGACTTTTGCAGTTCTATTCCCTGCATTCCTGATGTGCATCTGGGTACCCCAATGGAATAAGTATGGGAGAAAAATCAACCAGTATTGGGCAAAAACCTTATTTTCAATCATCTTTCTTCCAGTCAAGGTAGAAATTGAGGCTAAACTTGAAAAGGGGAAGCCCTATATTTTCTTGGCAAATCATTTCAGCTACCTCGATGTGGCCATGATGGGATTTGTGCCTGGAGATGCTGTTTTTGTGGGCAAAGCATCCATTCGAAAAGTTCCTTTTTTTGGGTACTATTTCAAAAACCTTCACATTGCTGTGGACCGCAGCCGAGTTAAAAGTAGGGCTGAAACCATGCGGAGAGCTGGATTGGCTTTGGATCGAGGATCCAGCATGGTCTTATTTCCCGAAGGGGGAATCTACACCCAAGAACCACCCAATCTGGTTCCCTTCAAGAATGGCGCTTTTCGATTAGCGCTAGAGAAACAAATCCCCATCATTCCTGTCACCTTATCCTACAATCATGTAATTTTGGCTGACCAAAAAGAATTGATTTTAAAGCGAATTCCTGCCAAAATGGTGTTGCATCAAGAACTTAATCCCATCGATTACCCTACGGAAGAAGCACTCAAGCAACGTTGTTTTGAGGTAATTCAGGAACAATTGCTGCAGGATAATCCAATCACAGAGCCCAAGCAAATTTCCAACCCAATTGATAGTTCCTTACCCAATATCCAGCCCAATGAAAATTGATCAAGCCACTATACGGAAAATTGCCCATTTGGCACGACTTAATTTTGATTCTCAAGCTGAAGAAAAAATGAGAAAAGACCTTTCTCAGGTTTTGGAATGGGTAGAACAACTGCAAGAATTACCTACTGATAATGTAGCTCCACTAACCAGCATGTCTTCAGAAATAAATGCTTTCCGAGCGGATGAAGTTGGCGAACAACTTACGCAAGAGCAGGCCTTGAAAAATGCACCTAAACAAGAAAATGGATTCTTTACAGTTCCCAAAGTAATGGAATAACATGCCCATTCAGTCGAAAACAATTTTTTTTACCAAGCTGCTCACCTACCTTTTTTTGGGATTGGGAGCTATTCTAGCAGTTTATGCTTTGTATACCACATCCCAATCCAGCCCCAACCTACTAGCAGGAGCTTTTGCGGATCGATTACCAGTCCCTTTCTCTAACCTAACTATTGGCTCATTTCAAATCCCAGTTCAGGTAGACCACTTTGTGGTAATTCAAAATTACCAGGTTGTCCCCTACCCAATGACTACTACGGAAAATCTACTTTTTGGAGGCTTTATTTTACTCCTATCGGTTACCGTACTTGCTACACTGAGCCAATTTAAAAAACTTCCTTTTTTAGCGTCTGGAATAGGTTGGATTCTGATATTGACCTTGGCCAATTTAAATGGACTAAACATTGGTGGAGCAAGTTCCAACCTTCCACTATTGCTACTCATTACTGCTACCCTGCTACCCACCATTTATTTTCATATTTGGGGAAACCAATTACCGTATTGGATCCGTTGGACTGTATTGGCAGTTGCCACAGGAGGAACTGTAACCCTTCTCATCTACCTAAGCCCAATCGTTCAGCCAGGTCTCTACCTTGCTGAACAAAGTCTAATTCTTGGATTAGGAATGAGCATCGCTTGGATTTTCTGGCAGGGACATGGCTTTTTATCTGGTTTATTGGTTCTTATTTCCAAAGCAAATGCTGGTGTCGGTACCAAAACGACTCTGCAATTTTTAGGAGTTGGCCTACTATACATCGGAATCCTTTTCTTTTTGCTCCTCAACTTAAAAGGGGAGGTCAGCTTGCCTTTTACTGGATTCTCTATTCTTTACCTCATCTTCCCTTTGGGAATATTTGGATGGTATTCGATTAGAGAAAAGTTGGCGCAACAGGATGATTTAGCAAGTTCCACAAACATCCTACAAACACTTTATCTTTTGGGATTCACCTGTGCTTTGTGGACAATTTGGAAATTAGCCTTATCTCACAATCAGGCAGGTGAGGAATTGATCAAACACCTGATTCTATACTCACAACTTGGATTTTCTCTATTCTTTTTCATCTATGTAGGAATCAACTTTTTTCCTCTGATGAATCAAGGAAGGCCGGTGCACCCCGTGATCTATAAGCCTTATATACTACCATATTATCACCTCCGAATCGGAGGAACCATAGCGTTTTTGGTAATTACAACCTATTTAGAAGCTGTTATTGCCTTTCAAGCAAGTTCCTTAACCAACAATATAGTAGGGGATTACTACTATCAAACCAATCAAAAGCTTGAAGCAAGTATTCTTTACGAGAATAGCTGGGATCGCTATAGATATAATCCAAAAGCAAAAACCCTAACAGTACAACTTCTATTTGAATTAAACCAACCAAGTTTAGCCAAAGAGCACTTGGAAGAAAGTTTTGACTTGGCTCCCCAGGTGGACAATATCCTATTGCTATCGGAGCGATTGCAGCTAGAAAACAAGCCCTTGGAGGCAGTATTTTATTTGGAAAACGGCTTGAAATTCTTTCCCGCTAATCCCTACCTCTCCCAAAACTTAGCCTTGCTTTACACCTTACTCAAGAAGGAAAAAGAAGCTATTGCTTTGTTGGAGGCATTGCCAAAAGATAATCCTCTAGCAGAAGCAAATTGGCTTGCCCTACAAGTCAAGATGGGCAATAAAGTAGATCCACCCAGCAATCAAGAAGACCTTATCGTAAGCATCAATTGGGTAGCGGCAGCGAGTAAAAATGGGCTTGAATTGGATGATAATATCCTAGCAGATTTGAAAAGTAAGCTTGAACAGGAAAATTCTCCCCTATTGATTCAGGCAGGGTACCGCAATCTGATGGCTACCCAAAACCTAGAAGACCCATCTGCTGATCTCGCCTTATTGGATTCCCTAGCAAGAAGGGAAGACTTTCTGGAGTATTCCATGCAGGTCCAAGAAACAGCGATTTTGAGGAGTTTGGGTGCTGGAAGAATAAATGAAGCAGTGAAAAATTTGAATGGCCTCGCCTTTCGCAATCCAGGAGATGCGGCCTACTACCTCAACTTGTCGGGTCTCATTCTCGCCCAGCAACTCGATTTTGAGAAAGCTGCCAAGGACTTCGCTTTATCCGCCGAAAAAGGATTTCAGGCTCAGCTACCCATACACGTGGCAATTCAAAATTGGCAAAAAACTAGAATTGGTGAAGATGCACAAAGCAATCCTGTCCAACCTGAACTTTTGTTTTTAGGAGTATTCAACCAGTCTCATTCTCAAAAATTATTTAGCGAATGGAAAAATATCCCTTCTGCTGAATTCAAATTGGAGGTTGCCTTGAGGCTACTGAGCCAAAAGGCACATGGACTGTCTCCGCAGCAACTTCAGGAACTTGGAAATTTTTTAAAAGGAAAAGTCGAGCGTGAAGCAGATCTGGCTGCATTTCTAGCCCAGCCCGACTGGACCAATCCAAATTCCCTGAGAGCGTTTGCCCAATTCATTGGATCCTCAGAAGAGCTTACTGCAAATCCATACTTTAGCCCCTTGATTTGGAGTGCAGCATTGCAAACCAAGGATAAATTACAAGCCTACGAACTCCTTCAATCTGCTAGTGAGTTCACCAAGGATCCACTAATCTGGGCTAAAAAAGTAAAGGCTGCCCAAGAACTGGGACTGGATAGTTACGCCACTGATGCATTAGAAGAAATGAAGTCCTGGATGAGTGAAGAAGAAATTGAAGCAGTTTTGGGGGAGATCTATTGATAGATTTCATGTATTTTTATAGTAAATGAGTACCTTTCCGTATTGCTAAACCAACAAGTAAACACTTTACACCATGAGCAAAGTCATTGAAACGCACGAGATCAATAAAACCTACAAAATGGGCTCTGAAATTATTCAGGCATTGAAATCGGTTAGCATTAGCGTAAATAAAGGAGAATACGTCGCCTTCATGGGTCCTTCTGGATCGGGAAAATCTACCTTGATGAACATCATTGGATGCTTAGATTCTCCTACTTCTGGCAGTTACATTCTAGCAGGAAAGGATGTCAGCGACATGAGTGAAAACGAGTTGGCAGACATTCGAAACAAAGAAATTGGCTTTGTTTTCCAAACATTCAATCTTTTGCCTCGAGCCACTTGCTTGGATAACGTAGCCCTTCCATTGGTGTACGCAGGCTATTCCAAAGGAGAACGAGAAGAAATAGCCTTCAAGGCTTTGGACAACGTAGGATTGGGAGATCGAACCACCCACCGCCCGAATGAACTTTCAGGTGGTCAACGTCAGCGTGTCGCCATTGCCAGAGCCTTGGTAAATAGCCCTAGCATCATCTTGGCGGATGAACCTACCGGTAACCTAGATTCCAAAACCTCCTACGGAATCATGGAGCTTTTCCATGAGCTTCACGCCAAAGGAAATACAATCATCATGGTAACGCACGAGGACGACATCGCCCACTATGCACACCGCATCGTACGCCTTCGAGATGGTTTGGTGGAATCGGACAAAGTAAATCCAAATCCTACGAGAGGTTTAGTGACTGCCTAATTCCTTTAAAAAGGGCCGTTATTCGTTTACAGCATACAGATTCAGCGTTGATATGAAAATCTATACCAAAACAGGGGATCAAGGAATCACCTCCTTGTTAGGCGGAGTACGGGTACCGAAGTCAGATCTACGCATTGATGCCTACGGAACCTTGGACGAACTGAATTCCTATTTGGGATTGCTCCGGGATCAGGAGGTAAATAAAAAAAGAGCAGAGCTACTCAAAACCATCCAAGATCGTCTGTTCACCATCGGTGCAGATTTGGCTACGGTTCCTGGTAAAGACAAGGTAAAAAAACCTGACCTCCTTCCGGAAGATGTGGAACTATTGGAAAAAGAAATGGATGCAATGGATGCTGAACTCCCCATGCTCACTGCTTTCATTCTACCAGGAGGACATACAGCTGTTTCTTTTTGTCATCTAGCACGAACAGTCTGCCGACGCTCCGAACGGATTGTCGTGGAACTTGCCTCCCTGGAAAAAGTGTCTGAACTAGTCATCCAATACCTCAACCGACTTTCTGACTTCCTCTTTGTATTGGGTCGAAAAATGGCCCAAGAACTAGAAGTCGAAGAAGTAACTTGGAAACCACGTTGGTAAATCTAAAACCAACGCAAGAAAAAATACCTATTGCCTTAGTAAACCATCCACCCTCATGAGCAACATTTCGATCCCAGTTACCAAAACCAGCCATTCCAAACTTTCAGAAACTGACTTTTCTTCTCTTGTTTTTGGAAAATCTGTTTCTGATCACATGTTTGTGGCAGATTATCAAAATGGCGCTTGGGGAGATTTTCGAATCGTTCCTTATGGACCCATGGAGATTTACCCTGGAAATGCTACCCTTCATTATGGGCAAGCCATTTTTGAGGGAATGAAGGCCTATAAAAATGAAAAAGGGGAAGTATTGGTATTCCGTGCAGAAGCAAATGCTAAACGCTTAAATGAATCCGCCAAACGGATGTGCATGCCTACTTTGCCTGAGAACGTTTTTCTGGAGGCGCTCAAGCAACTCCTCAGCCTAGATCGGGATTGGGTCCCACAGGGAAAAGGATCTAGTCTTTACATCCGTCCATTTATGTTTGCAATGGACAATTACCTAGGTGTCAAACCATCAGACAACTACCGATTCATGATCTTTACGAGCCCAGTTGGGGCTTATTATTCCAAGCCCGTATCCGTAAAAGTAGAAACCACCTATACCCGTGCCTGTGAAGGAGGTACTGGAGAAGCAAAAGCTGCGGGAAACTATGCTGCTTCCCTGTACCCAGCACTTCAAGCACAAAAAGAGGGCTATGACCAGTTACTCTGGACTGATGGCAAGACCCATAGCCAAATCGAGGAGAGTGGAACCATGAATGTCATGTTCAAAATCAAGGGGACCCTCATCACCGCTCCTACCCATGGCGGCACCATCCTCAAGGGCATTACAAGAAACTCAGTACTTCAACTTGCAAAAGATTGGGGGCAAGCTGTAGAAGAGCGCTTTCTAGCAATTACAGAACTCGAGGAAGCCTTAAAAAATGGAAGTCTAGAGGAAGCTTTTGGAGTAGGCACTGCCGCCACAATTGCTTTCATCAATAAAATCAATGTAAACGGGAAAGATTATTTACTTCCAGAACCAAAGCCGGATGCCTTTTCAACCCGTGTCCTCAGCACCTTGGATAGCATCAAATATGGAGAAATCCAGGATCCGCATCAGTGGATGATAACTATCTGATATACAAACCAATGAACAAGACAGGCTCAATCACAAAGCAACTAGCAGCGGTACTTCTTACCCACCTGCTTTTTGGTTTGATGGCAACATCCTTACTTGCTCAGGAACAACCCAAGAAATTTCTGCTACTCAAACGAGGGACCAATCAAAAGAGTCAAATTCGATTTTACCCTGGCGAAGACATCACCTACAAAAGCAAAAAAATCGGCTACTTCGTCACCGACAGAATTGTCAACTTGGATACGGAATACCTCTACCTTACGGAGAATATCCTGAACCCTTCAGACATTCTCGAAATCGACATCCGAAGAAAGGATCCTCGCAATCGTACGCTAAACAATTTGACCAGCCTTTCCTTGGGTGCAGGAACCATGGCAATCGCTTTGGAAGGGATCAATAGCCTTTATCAACAGCGTAAACTGCAATTCAGTCCCGGATTGATCAAGACTTCAGCCATCCTTTTAGGTTCGGGGTTTGGATTGCTTCCCCTGCGCTACAAAACCTTCTCGGTCACGGACAGAAATAAACTTCAACTGATACTCCTTGAAATTGAATAAGCGGAGCTACTGGTAAAACCAGATTTTATTCCGATTTTTGCCTCAGATTTTTAACTTAGACAGATGACTTCAGACCAACTGAAAGACTTGAAAGCCCGCACATCGGCTTTGAGGAGGTATCTTTGACTACGATCGTAAGAAAGTAGAAATCCAAGACCTAGAGGCCGTATCGGCCCAAGCTGATTTCTGGAACAACCCAGACGAAGCGGAAAAAACAATGAAACAAATCCAAGCCAGAAAAGGCTGGACCACTGCTTTTGAAAGCCTGGATACCAAAATTCAGGATTTGGAAGTGCTGTATGAATTTTTCACTGCAGGAGAAGTTACCGAAGAAGAACTCAAAAAAGACTACCTCCTCAGCAAGGATGCAGTAGAAGAGTTGGAACTCAAGAAAATGCTCTCTGCTGAAGAAGACCAACTCAATGCAGTTCTTGAAATCAATCCAGGTGCTGGCGGTACAGAAAGTAACGATTGGGCATCCATCCTCATGCGTATGTACATCATGTGGGGTGAAAAAAATGGCTACAAAGTTCGTGAAATGGACATGCAGCCTGGAGAAGTTGCTGGTATCAAATCCGCCACCCTCCTATTTGAAGGCCCATTAGCTTACGGATTTTTAAAATCAGAAACAGGTGTACACCGACTCGTGCGGATCTCTCCATTTGACTCTGGAGGACGAAGACATACTTCCTTTGCATCCGTCTATGCCTACCCAGAAGTAGACGATTCGATCGAAATCGACATCAATCCTGGAGACGTGGAACTACATACTTCTAGATCTGGGGGTGCGGGTGGTCAAAATGTAAACAAGGTGGAAACCAAGGTGCAATTGACACACAAGCCTACAGGGATCGTGGTGGTATGCCAGGTGGAGCGCTCACAGCTTGCCAACCGGGAATTGGCCATGCAAATGCTGAAATCCAGGTTGTACCAACTGGAATTGGAAAAGAGAAATGCGGAAATCGCCAAAATTGAATCTTCCAAACTACGCGTAGATTTTGGATCACAAATCCGAAACTATGTACTCCACCCTTACAAGTTGGTGAAGGACAACCGAACTAGTCATGAAACTTCCGATGCACAAGGCGTGCTAGATGGTGGCCTCAATGAGTTTATGAAGGCATTCCTTCTCGCTCAAAGTGAGGAAAATGCAAACAAAGATTAAGTAATTAGGCCGAGGATTTCTTCTTCGGCCTTTTTAGTACAATTCCATTTATGAGGCTACTTCCCTCCTTTTTTACGTTAGATTTTTTTCTACTCTGCCTGAGTAGCTTCCTGTTTTTTTCAAGCTTCAACATGATCATTCCAGAGCTTCCCTCCTACCTGACTTCCTTGGGAGGGGAATCCTACAAAGGTTGGATCATTGCGCTATTTACGCTATCGGCAGGATTGTCTCGCCCTTTCAGTGGAAAGCTGGCAGACAAGATCGGCCGAATACCCGTGATGATTTTTGGAGCGGCTGTATGCTTTGTCGTGGGATTAAGTTATCCCCTGCTCCAATTTGTGAGTGGCTTTTTATTTCTCCGATTTGCCCATGGATTCTCAGCAGGATTTACCCCTACGGGCACTTCCGCCTATGTGGCGGACACGGTTCCTTTTGCGCAGCGAGGAGAAGCACTCGGGATTCAATCCCTATTTGGTTCCTTGGGAATGGCCGCTGGACCTGCTTTGGGTGGCTGGATTGCAAGTATTTGGCCCATTGAGGTATTGTTCTATTCAGCAGCCTTCACGGCTATATTTTCCATCTTGATCTTGTTTCGTTTGAAGGAAACCCTCCGGGAAAAAGAACCACTTCGATGGCAATTATTCAAATTGGACAAAAACGAAATCCTGGAGAAGCGAGTGTTGCTCCCTTCTACCATCCTTTTTCTCTCCGTCTTTTCCTTTGGGGTAGTGCTGACCTTGGTACCGGACCTTACCAGTCACCTGGGCATCCAAAACAAGGGGCTTTTCTTTGCGGTCTTTACGCTTTCCTCCTTGGGCATCCGTCTGATTGCAGGTCGAACCTCCGATCGTATCGGTCGCGTTCGCGTGATGCGGGTGGCATCTGCCGTCATGGTCCTGGCAATGATTGCTGTGGCCTTTGCTTCCAGCAAAGTGATGCTACTAGGTGCTGCGGTGCTCTTCGGAGCTGCAGTAGGCATGTATAGCCCCACTACTACCGCCTGGGTGGTGGATCGATCCTTGGATCAATTTAGGGGAAGGGCGTTGGCGACCATGTACATTTTCCTAGAATTAGGAATTGGTCTGGGCGCACTTGTGTCTGGATGGCTATACGGCAACGAATCGGCTAATTTTCAAATAGCTTTTCTTTTTTCTGCTGGGGTGGCGAGCCTCGGTTTGGTCATTTTGCTTTTCATCAAAAGTGACGGAAAACCGGAACCGGTCTCAGTAGCCTAGGTAGTCGCTTTTTCGCGGAATGGCGAGAATGGATTTTTGACGACCATTGTAGTAGGTCACTTTTTTCCCGTCAAAATAGGCCCCTTCTTCAAGCATCACACGAACATCTTTGTTCCATTCCTTGACTAACACCACTGCATTCAACTCAATCGCATAACCTGTGTGCGCATGCATTGGAAAATCACCCGCTCCAGGGGTATCGCCTTGGTTGTCCCACATGCCGATGGTCGGTCCAGCCGAATGCCCATAGAAGCCCAGTGGATGGGTGTAAATGCTTCCTTTGATACCCTCTTTTTGCATTTGCTCGCGAGCAGACTTCAAAATTTGATTGCCTGTTTTGCCAGTGGTGAAATTCGTGGTCAAGATATCCTGCAAGCGATTCCCTACCTTCAAGGCATCTTGCAAATAGGCTGGAACTTCCGTTTCCCCAGCCTTGAGCACATAGGCCAATTCCTGAGTATCCGTATTCAGACGCAAATAGGTAATCCCAAAATCGATATGGAGCAAATCCCCAGGAAGAATGACCTGCTCAGTTGGGCGAATCGAAAAAGAACGAGAAGCCTCCTGTGAACTAGGATCTGCCCGCTGAATGTCTACTGTGGGATGAAACCAGGTGTCCAACTTCATCTCATTAATTTTTTCTCTGTAGAACCAAACTACATCCTCTGTGGTGGTGACACCTGGAGTGATCACGCGATCTGAAAGCCCTTCCGAGATGATGTAATGTGCCAATTCTTGGATGTGCTTGTAAGTGGCCATTTCCGCTGCAGTTCGCGTTTCTAGCCAACGTACTGCAAGCGTCTGGGCGGATACTACTTTTGTCTTCTCTTGAGCTGGAAGGATCCGCATCAATTCCTCGTAATCAAAATGGGTCAACCCATCTGCATGTCCGTAATCCTTGGAAAAGTTCAGTCCGATTTTTTTCGGCTTTTTGGCTTGGATGATTTCCAATAAGGCTTTCCATTGATCCGGTTGCGCTTCAGGATCCCAGGCTTTCTTAAAGGACTTGCCCACATCGTAACGCGCTACGGCATAAGTTTCTACAGGAGCATTGGGACTTGGCTGGTACATCACTAGGATGGTACGTCTACGCGCAGCATGCCAGGTAGCTGGCAAAAGTGTACGGATCACAGGATCCTCGTTGTATTCGCGAGAAACGACTATCCAAAAATCAATGCCCGTCTCGGTCATTATAGTTGGCAATACCTGCTGGATGCGATCTTCCAACCACCCATCCACAACCGCTGCCTGCTCACGAACAGTGAGTACAGCTGGCCCTTGGGCAAAAACTGGATAAAGGAAAAGAGAAAAGGCGATGGAGAGCAGTAGTCGATTCATAAAGACAAAATTTTGAATCGTCAAGATACTTCTTCCCTCCTAAAAATCACAGCCGGAACCGGAATTTTAGGAAGTAGTAGGGAGGTCAGTATTTGACTTAGCCTTCCTTTTGCTGAGCTGATCAAACCGATACAAGAGCATCCCTGCAGTCAAGGTAAGTCCAATCAACAAACCTATCCAGATTCCTTTTTCGGCCATGCCCATCGTAAATGCAAGAAAGTATCCGAGCGGAAGTCCAAGACCCCAATAGGCTAAAAAAGTCACTACTGTGGGCACCTTGACATCTTCTAGACCACGAAGGACACCCAAGCCTACCACTTGGATCCCATCTGAAAGTTGGAATAATCCTGCTAAAATCAATAGCGAAGCGGCCAGGGAAATAACCTGTGGGTCATCAATGTATAGCGTAGGCAGCCAAAACCGGAGCACAAAGAATAGAAGGGCACAGACGAACATAAAGGTAGCCACCAACCCGAATGCAACCATTCCAGCCTCCCGCATTCCTTTGTAGTCTTCTTTGCCAATGTAATGACTGACGCGAATCATCCCGGCTGTAGCCAAACCCGTTGCCATCATGTAACTGATGGATGCCAGGTTCAAGGCGATTTGATGTCCTGCAAGTGCATTGACACCAATCCAGCCCATCATGATAGCGGCTGCACTGAATGCGGATACCTCAAAAATAAATTGAAAGCCCGTAGGAACACCTATTTTCAAAATCCGTTGGCAAAGCGTCCAATTGGGTTTGAATCGAAGAATTCGAAGGCCAAAATCTGCATATCGCTTGGAATAAAGTACATAAGCTCCCATCAGCACCATCATCAATACACGTGAAATCAACGTTGCCCAAGCAGCTCCCAAAAATCCCAATTCCGGAAATCCCCAATGTCCCCAGATCAGTAGCCAATTCAGGAATACATTGACCAAATTGGCAGCAATGGTGATGAACATGGCTTGCTTGGTCTGAGAAAGGCCTTCGACAAACTGCTTGAACGCTTGAAACACCATCAGAGGAACCAGCGAGGCCGTGATTATCAATAAAAAGGGCAATGCCAAAGTTTCTACTTCTTCGGGCTGGTTTAATAAATTGAGATTTCTTGAGAATAAAAGAACCAATCCAAGCATCACAAGGCTTGTTAAAAAATTAATCAATAGGCTATTGCTAAAGAGTCTCGAGATTTGGTTGGTCTTCCCTTTGCCGTAGGCCTTGGAAACTAAGGGTGTCAAACCCATCGAAATTCCAATTCCAAACATCAGGAGTACAAAAAATATACTGTTGGCGAGCGAGGAGGCTGCCAGTTCCAGAGCACCGAGACGCCCTACCATCATGGAATCCGCTACGCCTACAGCTACTTGCCCTAGCTGACTGAGCATCACAGGATAAGCCAAAAGAAAGGTGGTTTTTACTTGTTCTCGTACTGCCATAGTTTTAATGTCCTAATGCCCTTGCGACACGGAAAATAGCAATAACCGACAAAGAATCGGTAATTTTTCCCTGCATCACCCAATCCAATGCTTCTACAAATGGAAGTTTTTTGATACTGATATCTTCGGTGTCTTCAAATTCCGGTTCTCCTTCAGTCAGACCCAGAGCCAAGTAAATATGACCAACCTCATCGGTTACCGAGTTGGAGGTATGGATTAGCTGCAGTTCAGTCCATTGGCTAGCAGTTAGCCCTGTCTCCTCTTTCAATTCCCGCTTTGCGGATGCAAGGGTATCGACTTCCAAAGACCCTCCACCCATCGGAACTTCCCAGGAGTAGGCATCAAGTGCATAGCGGTATTGTCCTACCAGCCAGGTATTTCCTTCTTGATCTAGGGGAAGAATGGCAATCGCCTTGTTTTTGAAATGGGTTTTGCCATAAATCCCATCCTTCCCAGCAGGTGTGATTACCTCATGGTGCTCCACTCTAATCCAGGGATTTTCGTAAACAGTCTCTTTGGATTTGGTTTTCCAGGGGTTTTCAGTCATGGGAATCAAAAAAAAAGGGTGGCAAGCCACCCTTATTAGTTTTTCTTAGGGATTAAGCAGGAATTGGTAGCACTTTGGAATCCTTAAAAGTAGAAAGAATCACCATGGATTGCATGGAGTCTACTTCTTTGATTTCAGAAACCTTTTCCAACATCAATTTTTGGTAGGCCATGATGTCTTTGGCGATAATTTTCAAAATGAAATCACCCGTTCCGGTAATGTGGTGACATTCAATCACCTCAGGAATTAGGTTGATCTCCTTCATAAAGGCATCAATATTTCCTTTGTTGTGACCAATCAGGCTTACCAATACAAAGGTGCTCACGCCCAATCCGATTTTCTCTGGATCCAACTTTGCGTGGTAGCTCTTGATGATTCCAGATTGCTCTAATTTTTTCACACGCTCCAAAGTGGGAGCAGGAGATAGCCCTATATCCTTTGAAAGTTGAGCATTGGTGATTTTGGCATTGCTCTGAAGTATTTCCAAAATACTTCGATCGATCTTATCGAATTTAATTCGAATGTTGCTATCCATTTTTTTGTGCTTTACAAAATATTATGTGGTGCAAATTTACAATAAATGATGAAAGTTCTAGGATTGAGATGAAGTTTTTTAACTCAAAATCGAAATATTGTTTAAGATTCTGATGGATTAAACGAATAATCCCCTTATTTACTTCAAAGAATTCCTTGATTTCAAATTATCTCTTGTGAAAAGGGAAAATGAAGGCTTTGAGATCTTTACAATTTATTCTTCTTAATAAAGTCTCTCGCCTCTTGGTGCGCAGGGTGCTTACGTTTCGCATACCTTTTCACTTGATTGAAATAGGTTTTTGCCAAAGCCCTATTTTTCTCGGCCGTAGCGATCTTTCCTAAAGAAATCAAGGAGTACAAGTAATAGCCACTCTCCTGCGATTCAGATTCTTCCCCTAGAGTTGCAGTCTTGGAATAATAGCGCTTTGCCTCTATGATATTTCCTATCCGGTAAAAGTATTCCCCCAAATAAAATGCAGCATAGCGTCCACTTGTGGCCTCGTAACCAAATTGCTTTTTCTCCATCCGATCCATGATCTCTAGTGATTCCTGCATGGCCTGCGTCCACTTTCCAGTCGTATACAGGTAGCGCGCATAAGAACGGTGGAAATAGGGATTGTTTGGAAATTTTTCATGAAGGTATCCCACAATCCGCAAGGCATCTTCAGGCCTTTTCTCCTCGGATCCGTACAACCTAAATAGGAAGTATTGGGCTTCCACCCGGGTGTAGAAGGCATTGGAGGCCACTTTTTCAAGTTGTGTAAGTCCCAATTTTTTATTGCCCTTTGGAAATAATGCCAATACCGGTTTCAGCAAAGGATAATTCTCAGGAATCCAAACCGAAAAATAGTTGAACAGGGCATCTCCTAACAGGAGTTCTGGATTAAACTCCTCCTCTCCCCGACTCATTTCCATGTAGTTTAGGGCATTTTTCCCAGCAAAGGTGGCCTTGGTCCAATTTTTTCGCTCACTGTACAAGCGACCTTGGAAACCATAACCTGCGGCTAAGAAAAATGCCGCCTCTTTATTCCTTGGATTTTGTTTCAACATTTTCAATGCCTTGCTATTGGCTCGATCTAGGTATTGGATAAAAATATTATCGTACCGCGTGTTGTCTACATTGATCTCAATACGCCACCAATAGCCCACAGCCATCAAAAAATCAGGTAGCGGATGCTCCGGATACTGGTACATGATCACCGCAAAATCTCGTTCTGCTGTAGCAAAATCAAAATTGTACATGCTATTGATCGACTTGGTAATCCGGTATTGCAACCCTTTATCCAAAAGTAAGTAAGTCGAATTGGCAGATACTGGTTCTGGAGCCTGAGCTTTTGCCTCAGGAATGAACACTAAACAAAGAAATAAAAGAAGCCCGTGAAACAGATGTCGCATAGCACGTAAAGGGTTTACGTTGCAAATCTACGGTGAATTCAATACAAACGTTTAGATTTACGGGGATAAGACGAGAAAATGGCAACAGCACCTTCCCCCTTGGCTCAAAAAATTTCAGATGCTCTGGATTTTGACAAGCGAATTTTCTTCGTTTTACTGGTATTTATCTTTCTTGTAATCAGATACTTGACCAATATCCTCGTCTTGGAAGCCAT
>CAJBER010000204.1 GCA_903952135.1 uncultured Algoriphagus sp. | reverse complement strand
TTCCCATCCCGAACAGAGAAGTTAAGCCCTGCAGCGCCGATGGTACTGGGGTTACACCCGGGAGAGTAGGTCGCCGCCACATTATTCAAGCCCTTCGATTCACTTCGAAGGGCTTTTTTGTTTAAATACGAAGTACGAGTGACGAAGTACGATGTTCTTGCTAATGTCGAATGTCGAACTCCGGATGATGAAGGAAGAATTGGGGATTCCCGTTCTGATAAAAATAGTACTTCTGAAGGATCTTTGTACTTGGTACATGGTACTTCGTACAAATTCTTGCTACTTGCTACTTGATACTAGCTACTTTTCTTAATGTCGAATATCGAACTCCGATTGTTGAATGAAGAAGTGAGGATTCGATTCAAAATCCAAATGGTACTTCTGAAGGATCTTTGTACATGGTACTTGGTACTTTGTACAATTAAGGGATTCCCGTTCTGATAAAAATGGTACTTCTGAGGATACTTTGTACATTGTACTTGGTACTTCGTACATTGTACTTCCTGTAATCAACTACTTTCACAAAACTCCATTTTTCTTTTCCCCGAATAAATTGCAGTTTTGCAGTCAAAGAACTTGGCATGGCTGTATTACTTCAACACCTGAAACTTCTCCATCAAGGCAAATTTTCCCAGCCTAGAAACTATTCATTGGATCAAGGGAAGCTTACACCGGTAGAAGGAAACGCAAGTGTTGCCTATGAACAAGTAATCGACTGCAGTAACTACCTTGCCTCCAAAGGATGGGTGGACCTACGCTGTGGGATTGGGGAACCGGGTCAGGAATATAGAGAAACAGTTGAATCGCTCTGTACCACCCTGCTAGCCAGTGGATTTGCTAAAGCAGTGGTACTGCCGAACACTCATCCGGTCATTCAATCCAAGTCTGAGGTCTCTTTTCTCCAAAATAAAGCGGCGAAATTCACTCCAGAACTAGCCATCTTAGGAGCAGTTACCAAAAACACAGAGGGGGAAGATCTGACCGAAATGCTGGATATGCACTACCAAACAGGCATCACCCTATTCGGAGATGGCACCAAGCCGCTGTCCAATACGGATCGCTACCTGAAGATCCTCTATTACCTTCAAAAGTTTGGCGGAACCCTTTTTGACCATGCCTACGATCCCTTGCTCGCTATTTTTGGGCAAATGCACGAAGGAGAAATGTCTACCCAACTCGGCATGAAAGGCATTCCTAGCTTAGCTGAAGACGTAGCCATCCAACGAAATTTGGATCTATTACGCTATTCCGGAGGAAAGGTGCACTTTCAAACCCTGAGCACCGCTAAAGGGGTAGACCTCATTCGTAAAGCAAAGAAAGAAGGACTCAACGTGACGGCAGATGTGTCGATCTACCAACTCCTATTTAGCGATCAAGATTTAGCCTCCTTCGATACGCACTTGAAGGTCATGCCGCCTTTTCGGGCAACATCCGATCGAAAAGCATTACTTGAAGGCTTGAAGGACGGCACAATCGATGCCTTGGTGTCCAACCATCAGCCACAAGACTTTGATTCCAAATTCTGCGAGTTTGACCATGCCGCTTTTGGAATGGTGGGACTCCAAACTTTCCTTCCTGCCATGGTACTCCTAGCGGAGGAACTCGGATGGGAACTGCTTTTAGAGAAAGTAACTACTGGTCCTGAACAGGTGCTCGGAACTGAAAGTGATTCCTGGACCTTGTTTGATCCAAAGGAAACCTGGACCTACAACGAGCAAAGTAATACCTCGCTTTCGGCAAACCACCCCTGGTTTGGGAAGGAATTAAAAGGTAAAGTAAAATTCTGTATCCAAAAGGGTCAATTGCTCCAAGTGAATGACTAAATACCTAAAGACAGCCTATCAATTTGGGGTCTTAGGGGGCATATTGAGTGGACTATCCTTCTATGTGCTTTCCCTTTTTTATCCAGATCCAACCAACCTCAATCTGGTGTTTGGCTATGTGATTACGCCCTTTTCGGTGTATTTGGCCATCAAGTTTTACAAGGAATTTGCCAATGAAGGCTTCCTTTCTTTTGCGGAAGGGATGACCATCGGAGCAGTTACTTACTTGATCTTAGCCATTCTTTCAACCCTGACGATCTGGGGGATCTTGGTAAGTTCGCCTTCCCTATTTGAAGCAATTCAAACTGCCAAATGGGCGGTATTGGAACAAAATAAGGAGGTGATTATCGGGCAGGTTGGCCAGAAATCATTTGATCTCACCCAGACAAACCTAAAAGGGATGGGGCCCTGGGACATTGCCTTCAATGATGGGATCTGGAAAATCCTTCCCGGAATGTTTTTTAGCATCCTTATTTCAGTTATTTTAAAGAAAAATAAAACGTAAAAATTTATGAAGAACTCAAATTTATTTTCTTCGGTCGTAATAAAATGGGGGTTGATCTATGGATTGATTGGAGTGATCTATGTCTTTCTTTCTGCAATGCTTGACCTACAAGGGGCAGGGAGTATCGCCATCGGTATTGTTGCATGGCTTTTCACGGTAGGCTTAGCATTCCTCATGTATTTTTTGGCGACAAAAGAGTACCGCAGTGAGAATGGAAATCTTATTTCACTAGGAAGAGGTTTTGGAATCAATATGCTAGTTGGCTTGATTGGCGGAGCGATTAGAGGGGTAGGTTTTTACATTTATGCTAAATTTATTGACCCATCGTATGTTCAAAATATGATCGAAGCCCAGATGGAGGCGCAAGAGCAATTTGGAGGTCCTAGTGCATCTTCAGCTGAAGTTCCTGCCTTTGTCAAATTTCTTCAAACTGCTGAATTTATGGCAGGTTCAACATTCTTTGGAGTAGTTATGGGTGCATTAATTATTGGACTGATTGTGGCGGCAGTTAACCAGAAAAAAGAAGAGTTTAACTACTAATGGCACTTTCAATTTCCGTAGTTGTTCCTGTATTTAACGAAGAAGAGTCACTCCCTGAGTTGACCCAATGGATTCATCGGGTCATGCAGGAGCATGGATTCTCCTATGAGGTGCTTTTGATCAATGACGGAAGTACAGATAGCTCTTGGGAAGTAATTCAATCTTTGGCTTCCAAGAATGAAGCTTTGAAAGGGATCAACTTTACCCGTAACTATGGCAAGTCAGCCGCGCTAGACGCGGGTTTTAAGCGCTCCTCTGGGGAAGTGGTGATCACCATGGACGCGGATCTACAGGATAGCCCTGATGAAATCCCAGGTCTTTATGCCATGATTAAAGGAGGGCTGGATGTGGTCTCTGGCTGGAAAAAGGAACGACATGACCCCATTTCCAAAACCATCCCTTCCAAATTCTTCAATGGAGTGACCCGTTGGATTTCGGGAATTCAATTGAACGATTTCAACTGCGGGTTGAAGGCCTACCGCAATAAAGTGGTGAAGAATATTCACATCTACGGGGAAATGCACCGCTACATTCCCCTTCTGGCCAAATGGAATGGCTTTCCTAAAATAGGTGAGAAGGTGGTGGAACATCGCGCTCGGAAATACGGATACTCCAAGTTTGGTTTAGAGCGTTTCTTGAATGGATTTCTGGATTTGATTTCCGTTTCCTTTGTGCACCGCTACAAGAAAAAGCCCATGCACTTTTTCGGTTTGCTCGGCACGCTTTCTTTCTTTACGGGTTTTGTCATCACCGCCTGGTTGATCGCTCAAAAAATCTATGGCCTAAGCCAAGGTGTCAAAGTGCGTGAGGTAGTAGACCAGCCCATATTTTTCTTGGCGCTGGTAGCGCTGGTCATTGGCGCCCAACTATTTTTAACGGGATTCATTGCTGAGTTGATGACTTCCAACCAAGCCAAGGAGCCTGAGTACAAAATAGACGAAGAAATCAATCTCGATTTTTAATGTTCTTTTCCTGTATCATTCCTGTTTACAATCGACCGGGTGAACTAAAGGACTTGCTAAGCAGCCTGCTTTCCCAAACCTACACCCAATTTGAGGTGCTGGTGGTGGAAGACGGATCTACACTACGCTGTGATGAGGTAGTTGCCTCCTTCAATCAAGACCTTTCCATTCGCTATTTCTACCAGGAAAATACGGGTCAGGGTTTTGCACGTAATTTTGGAATGCAGCAGGCCAAAGGGGATTTTTTTGTGATCCTTGATTCCGATGTGCTGCTTCCTCCCACCTATTTTGAATACTTGCAGGAGGCCATTCAATCTCGCTCCCTGGGTGCTTTTGGTGGTCCGGATGCGGCAGCTTCAGACTTTTCTCCACTCCAAAAAGCAATGGACTTTGCGATGACTTCCTTTTGGACTACGGGGGGGATTCGAGGTAAACTCAAAAATCCAGCCGCCTACCAGGCACGTGGATTCAATATGGGTGTGTCAAGGGAGGTATTTGCTCGTTTGGGGGGCTTTGTAGACCCCAATAGGGGAGAGGATATCGAATGGAGCATCCGGATCAAGAAGGCGGGATTCCGCTTGGAATTGGTGTCTGAGGCTTTTGTCTACCACAAGCGTAAAAATACACTCTGGTCTTTCGCAAAGCAGGGCTTTTCCTTTGGAAGAAATCGAGTAAATGTGTCTCGTTTTCATCCCGAGGCAATCAAGTTGGTGCATGCCTTGCCGAGTTTTTTTCTGCTGTTCTTGATTACGCTAGCGGTCAACCTGCTTTTTATTCACCTCCTTCCAATCCCACACCTGCTTATTCTTGGAGTTTGGGCCAGTTTGGTACTTGCACAAAGCACCTGGCAATACCGTTCCCCAATAGTGGGAATTCTGGCACTTTGCACCTCCTTGATTCAACTTTCAGGGTATGGAATGGGCTTGCTCTTGGAACTGGCCATCAAGTGGACGAAGGGTTAGTTTCCCTTTCGGCAAACGAAGATCACCTCATCCGGAGCCAATGCATACTGCTTCACTTTTTCAGGAGCAATTTCCTTTACAAATTGATTTTCTTCAATCTGAATTCCCGAGCGACGGAGTCTAGCAGCATAATCCTTTCCAAATTTGCGCACGTGATCCCGCTGACCAAATAGGCGCTCTCGCTCGGCAGGATCAGTGATGGTCTTGTCTTCGAGCGTGGCTTCCAGTGGATATACGGGAGATTGCAAGATGCCCCAGCCATCTGACTTTAGCACGCGGTTAAACTCGGAACAGGCCAATAGGTCATCGTCCACATGTTCCAAAACGTGGTTGCAAAAGACCACATCGAAGGTATTGTCAGGAAAAGGGATGGCGTGTACGTCCATCTTCACCTTGGCAAGTGGCGATTCGATGTCTGCCGTGATGTAATCCAAGTGGGGGAGTGCTTCAAAGCGCTTGATAAAGCAATGCTCTGGGGCGACATGGAGCACCTTAAGGGGTGCTGTGAAAAAGTTGGTTTTCTCCTGAAGGAAAAGCCACATCAGTCGGTGGCGTTCCAATGCAAGGCAATTCGGGCAAAGGGCATTTTCTCGTGCAATGCGTCCGTAAGGAAGAAATTTTTGGTAGGAGTGATCGCAAACTGGGCAAGTTACCTCCTTGCCGCGATTGAGTTGGGAGAGTACCTTCATCGCCAGTGGGCTTACCGTTTGGAGGATTGGCCTTGGGATGTAGCGGATGACAAAGCTGATGATGGATTTCATGGCGTACTAAAATGCGCCTGCAAGTTACCAAAAGTGTAAGGTCTTCTTTTCTTTTTTTGAAAGGATCTTTATTTTTTGAACTCCGTCTTTCGGATTTTCTTCTGGTTTGAATTTAACCTTCAGAATTTTTAGCCGACTTGTAGGTGTTAAATTCGGCGATTACCTGCTTGACTTGCTCGGGTTTTTGAGTTCCCAAGAGAAATTTTTTATCGGCTGTTTTGACCAAGATGCCCCACTTTCCACCCGTGGTGTAGGACCAGGAATCTCCATTCCATTTGATCCCCCAGCCCCCATACTCCCACAATCCATTGTATTCTCGTAATTCCATGGATTCAATTTCTTCAAAGCGAAAAGTTCTCCAGCGAGTAAACGGGAAAAATCGGTAGGATAGGGAATCCGCTTCGATGCGTGTGGTCAGGGTGAAGATGAGAAAAAGGATGTTTAAAAGTAGGATCATGCCTAGTGGGAAGGCTAAATCTCCGAAGGTAAGTGGGGCCTTGTCTTCCAATAAGAATAAAGAGCTAACTGAAAATCCCGAGATGCCTAGGATCAATGCCCAAATCCAGATTTGTCTGAAACGCTGCGTTTCTTGAAAGTTTACTGCTGTCATGATTTCAAGTTTACGGATTTTTCACCTCACCCGATGAAAAATGAGCTAGTGATTTACAGTTTCTGCTCGTTCAAGCCACTTGGATGAACAAAAAAATCGCCCGTGGTTTCGGAGGATTAAAAGCTTAGTTCTTTTTAAAGAGAGAGTCTACAAACTCGGTTCGGTTGAAGAGCTGCAAGTCGGTCATCTTTTCGCCTACCCCGATAAACTTGACAGGAATCTTGAACTGGTCGGAGATGCCGATGACCACGCCGCCTTTGGCGGTGCCATCCAATTTGGTGATGGCTAGGGAACTTACTTCAGTCGCCTTGGTAAACTCTTTGGCTTGCATAAATGCGTTTTGACCTGTAGATCCGTCAAGGACCAGCATGATTTCGTGGGGAGCTTCTGGGATAAACTTTTGCATCACCCGCTTGATCTTGGTCAGCTCGTTCATCAAGTTGACCTTGGTGTGGAGTCGTCCAGCAGTATCGATGATCACAAGATCTGCCTTGGTATCCAAACCTTGTTTGATGGCATCGTAGGCCACAGAGGCAGGATCCGTATTCATGCCATGCGACACGACGGGTACGCCTACACGGTTGCCCCAAAGGATCAATTGATCTACTGCCGCTGCGCGGAAAGTGTCTGCAGCGCCAAGTACCACTGACTTGCCTGCATTTTTAAATAAGTAGGCTAGTTTGCCGATGGTGGTGGTTTTTCCCACCCCATTGACTCCTACGACTAGGATTACATAGGGCTTTTTGTCTGCGGGCAACTCAAAGTCCAGCAGGTCTTGGGTATTGTTTTCTGCAAGAAGTAGGGCAATTTCCTCGCGAAGGATCAGGTCTAGTTCGGAAGCGTTGAGGTATTTGTCGCGAGCGACGCGCTCTTCGATGCGCTGAATGATCTTGACGGTGGTTTCAACACCTAGATCGGAACTGATTAGCACTTCTTCCAATTCGTCCAATACGTCTTCATCGACCTTGGATTTGCCGACTACCGCCTTGCTAAGTTTGGAGAAAATGGATTCACTGGTCTTTTGAAGACCTTGATCCAAACTTTCTTTTTTCTCTTTAGAGAAGAAACCAAAAATTCCCATGGGTGATGTGGCTAATTAAAAGTTAAGGTAATGAAAAAGTCCCTGCTGAACTAATCAGAGGGACTTTAGAACCAACACAAGGAAGGTAAAATTATTTGTTCAAGGTCGCCTGAACTTCAGTTGAAGGGACCATTTCTTCTCTAAAGGTGTAAGCGCCAGTCTTTGGAGACTTTACCGCACGAATTACTTTGGCGTAAGATACGCCACCTTCTTTTTTTAGGGTTGCTACTACTTTCTTAGCCATTGCTTTTTCGTTTATGGGACAAGGTCCCGAGCTAAAATTACTTTATTTCTTTATGAACAGTTACCTTCTTAAGGATTGGGTTGAACTTCTTCAATTCCAATCTTTCGGTGGTGTTTTTTCTGTTTTTGGTTGTGATGTATCTAGAAGTACCTGGCATGCCAGAGTTTTTGTGCTCTGTACACTCCATAATCACTTGTACTCGGTTGCCTTTCTTAGCCATCTCTGTGTTGATTTAAGGGACTGTGACTGGATTATTTGATAACAATCATGCCTTTCTGCTGTGCTTCTTTCAACACTGCAGTAATGCCATTTTTGTTGATTGTCTTCAATGCCTTAGAGCACACTTTCAATGTAATCCAAGCGTCTTCTTCAGGAACGTAGAAACTCTTCTTGTGAAGATTTGGGTAAAATCTACGTTTCGTCTTGTTGTTCGCATGGGACACGTTGTTACCTACTTGAGGTCTTTTGCCTGTAATGTCACAAACTTTTGCCATGATGATATATACTTAATGGTATGCGTTTCTGTATTGGGTCTGCAAATATCGGAACTTTTCGGATATTAACAACAAGCAAATTTAAAAATATTCCTTCGATTTTCAGGATTTTGGATAAGGGCAATGTTTGCAGCCATTACCGCAGCAATACCCACGCTTTAAATGGTATTTTTCGGTAAAAACCAGTAGCCCCTGGGCATTGATGTAATAATCCTCCGGAGTTAAGGCTGGGACTGGCTTCTTTTCGTTTTTCATGGCGTAGCCCAAGGGCAATTCCTATATTTGTGTTCGGCCGCAAACTGCCTGCCAGACAAAATTAAGCAAATCATGGAGATCATCACCTCAAGTAGTCAAGCTATCGCCTTAGAAGAAAAGTACGGAGCACACAATTACCATCCCTTGCCCGTTGTATTGACCCGTGGAGAGGGCGTATTTGTGTGGGATGTAGAAGGAAAGCGGTATTATGATTTTTTGTCAGCCTACTCTGCAGTCAACCAAGGGCACTGTCATCCGCGCATCAAAGATGCCATGATCGAGCAGCTCGGTACGCTTACCCTGACTTCCCGTGCATTTCACAACGATCAACTAGGTCCTTTTGAACAGTACATTACTCAGTATTTTGGTTTTGACAAGGTGCTGCCGATGAATACCGGTGCTGAAGGGGTGGAAACGGCTCTCAAGCTTGCGCGCAAGTGGGGGCATGAGGTGAAGGGTGTTGCCGAGAATGAGGCGAAGATCATTGTCGCGGAAGGTAACTTTCATGGACGTACCACGACCATCGTGTCTTTTTCTACGGACGAACAGGCGCGAAAGAGTTTTGGGCCATTCACGCCCGGTTTCATTACCGTTCCTTACGATGACATTGCTGCGTTAGAACAAGCTCTGGAGCAGGAGGGTGTGGTTGGCTTTTTGATTGAGCCCATCCAGGGCGAGGCGGGTGTCTACACGCCTGCAGCCGATTACTTGCGCAAGGCAAAAGCAGCTTGCAGCAAGAAAAATGTCTTATTTATCGCTGACGAGATTCAGACCGGAATTGCGCGTACGGGTTCGCTCCTTGCAGTATGTGGAAATTGTAACTGCCAGGGGCACTGTGAACAGCAGGCGACCTACACCAAGCCCGATATTTTGATTTTAGGAAAAGCCCTGTCTGGGGGATTTTATCCTGTTTCTGCAGTATTGGCCAACGATGCCATCATGAATGTCCTGAAGCCGGGTCAACATGGCTCTACCTTTGGTGGTAATCCCGTGGCGGCACGGGTAGCCATGACTGCCTTGGAGGTAGTTCGTGATGAAAAATTGGCGCAAAATGCACGTCAACTGGGTGATTTGTTCCGCTCTCGCATGCAAGTCTTGGCAGACAAGTACAATGTCCTTAGCCTAGTTCGAGGGAAGGGGCTACTCAATGCGGTGGTCATCAACGATGGTCCCGATAGCAGTACTGCCTGGGATATTTGCGTCAAACTTGCGGAAGCCGGTTTGCTAGCCAAGCCAACGCATGGCAATATCATTCGCTTTGCACCTCCTTTGGTTATGACTGAAGAGCAGTTGCACGAATGCGTAGACATCATCGAGTCTGTGGTCGCCACCTACGGTTGAGGCAACAAAAATCCTCTTTTCCCTGTTTTCCAAATAAACAATTCGAGTTGTGTCTAAAGCAGTCATTTTTGACATGGATGGGGTGATTTGCCACACCAATCCCTACCATGCCCAAGCCTTTTCCCGCTTTTTTGAGAAGCGAAACCTCTTTCCCACTGAGGAGGAATACTTCCATCACATGTATGGAAAAAATAACGGCTACATCTTGAGTCATTTCCTGGGAAGAAAAATTGAAGGGCAGGAGCTCCTTGACTTGGAATTTGAAAAGGAGAGTTTGTTTCGCGAGATCTACCAGCACCATGTGAATCCCATAACTGGATTTTTAGATTTTTTTCATGGGCTGAAGCAAGCGGGTCTGAAAACAGGCATCGCCACCTCTGCGCCTTTTGCCAACATGGAGCTGATTGCAGGAAAGCTGGATCTTTTTCCTCACCTGGAATCTGCGATGGCTAGTGAGCAAGTAAGTAAGCACAAACCCGACCCAGAAGTGTATCTGAAGTCTGCGGGCAATCTCTCCCTGCCTCCCGATCGCTGCTTGGTGTTTGAGGATTCCTTTTCGGGAGTCAGTGCTGCAAAGAATGCAGGAATGAAAGTAGTGGCCGTACTTTCTTCCCATCAAAAATCCGAATTACCTCCCTGTGACTGGTATATCGAGGATTATTCCGAAATTGGCCACGATTTGATACACCAACTCATTCCCTGATGAATTCCCGTAGACCCCGTCGAAACCGTAAATCTGAAGCTGTCCGCAACTTGGTGGAAGAAACGCAGGTGTCCGTCAAGGACTTGATTTTCCCCTTGTTTCTAGTGGAAGGTCGCGATCAGGAAAGTGAAGTGGCCTCCATGCCAGGTATCTACAGAAGATCTTTGGATGGGATGCTTCGGGAAATTGAGGCTTGTATGAAGTTGGGAATCAGTGCAGTGGATGTGTTTCCGGCCTATCCCGATTCCTTGAAGGATGCAGTGGCTTCGGAGAGTTACAATCCCGAAACTTTTTACCTGAAGGCTTTACGACAAATCAAGAAGGAGTTCCCTGAACTATGCTTGATGTCTGATGTAGCCATGGATCCTTACAGTAGCGATGGACACGATGGATTGGTCAAAAATGGCAAGATCCTGAATGACGAGACTTTAGTGATTTTGGGAAAAATGGCCTTGGCTCAGGCCGAGGCAGGTGTAGATATTTTGGGTCCTTCCGACATGATGGATGGGCGTGTGGGCTACATCCGTCAGTTGCTAGACCAGCATGGATTTATCGATACTTCCATCATGTCCTACACGGCCAAGTATGCGAGTGCCTTTTATGGTCCTTTCCGTGATGCGTTGGACTCTGCTCCCAAGTTTGGGGATAAAAAAACCTACCAGATGAATCCAGCCAACAGCAAGGAAGCCTTGGTAGAGGCAGCTTTAGATGCTGCGGAAGGAGCTGATTTTTTGATGGTGAAGCCCGCCTTGAGTTACTTGGATATCATCAAGTCGCTTAGTGAGGCACATCCACTTCCTATTGCGGCCTATAATGTGTCTGGTGAATACAGCATGGTTAAGGCTGCTGCAGAACGTGGCTGGTTGGACTACGAACGGAGCATGAATGAGATGCTGCTTTCGATCAAGCGAGCTGGTGCTAAAGTGATTTTGACCTACTTTGCTAAGGATTTTGCAAAACAGAAGCAATAAGCCAATCAATAACGACTAACAAAAAAGCCCCGAATTCGGGGCTTTTTTTGTTTCCAATCGGATGAGTTTGGGAAAAGGATTTTACCGTGGTTCTTGGAAAGGTTAAAATGCGTCCAGTTTCTGATTTTTGGAAATTCAGGTTAAAAAAATAGCCTGTTTTTT
>CAJBER010000203.1 GCA_903952135.1 uncultured Algoriphagus sp. | reverse complement strand
GGTGCTTGGATGCAATCCATTGTTTCAAAAATGGGGTATGCTCCCCAATCACTCTTGGAGATAGGGCGACAATATCGAGGACAACGGTTTTTTTCATGGGTTAGAAAAGTAGAATGCCTAGGGCTGTTACTGGAGCTGCTCCATGACCCAGCCCAACTCTCGGGAGATTGCATCCCCCAAGGTAAGGTGTGTGTCTTGTGGAAGAACTTCCCAGGTGTAGGTTTCCACTTCCAAGTGGTTGGTAATGCTTGGATTTGCGTTGACCAATTTCAACACCTCCACAATGTCCTCCTGTGTTGCCTGAAAGGTTCCATAATTTGCTAAAAAAATAGGAACATGAAAATGTACGCGCCACTCCAAATCCTGGGTATTCCCAAGTTGGGCAAGGGCCTGCGGCAAATCGGGATAGGAAGTCAATCCTTCTTCTTTTGTCCTCCCCACTACTTGGTGGAGGTAGGTGGTATCTGCAAATTCTCCAAGCCTTTTTCCAATGCTAAACCGCTCAAAAGGAGATTCTGGGATTAACAGTTTGAGCGCACCAGAAAGTTGAATCTTTCCAATACCAATCCCCTCCTGCTTCAACTTTTTAAAAGCCTCCTTTGGCTTTTCGTATCCAATGGCAAAATGACAGACGTCGTAACATACCTGAAGGTGAGCCTTAATCAATTTTTCAGCATCTTTTGCTGTAATCCCGAGCTGCTTTGCCAAACTGGTTTTTCCCATTGGAATTAGCCATTCTTTGAAATAGCGGATAAGCTCCTCTGAATTCTCTAGCAATCCATCCGGCTCAGGCTCAATATCCAGATGAAGAAATTTTCCAGTTTCCTGCTGCAGTCTTACGAGTTCTACTACTACGGCCATCAAATGCGTGGTTGCTTTTTCAAAGGCCTCATTCTTTTCCAAATCAGAGACAAACCAATGTTTATAGGATAGCGGAGAAGTAGAAATTCCACCTTCTACCCCTTCGGGAAGCAGCTGGGCCAATATTCTGAAGCATCGGAGGGTATAGGCTAGCCTAGCTTCCGTGGTCCAATCTGGAGCATGAACCTGTTCCTTCACCTTGGTACGATGAAAGCCCCCGTAAGGGAAACAGTTGAGCGTAAACACGTAGGCGTTGGTCTGTTTCAACCAATCTCGAAATTCTTGAAGGATATCAGGCCGCTCCAATACCACTGCCGCTTCATGAGAAAGCCGAAGACCAATCCCAAAAGGGCCCTTGTGTTCCAAGCGTTTCTTTACTTCAGGAATGTATATTTTCAGATTTCGAAAGGTGGCGTCCCAACTTTCCCCAGCATGGATGTTGCTGCAATAGCTTAGGTGGATGTCCTTAATTTTCATAGGCAAAAATTAGCGCATCACCGGAGCGCATGCCGGTCTTCCCAGTTCTGAAGGAGATGTAAAGCTTTCACAATCAAATTGGAATCCATCTCATGCACTTCCACGCCTCTTCCCAAGGCATCGAGTAACATGACTGTCAGCTTGCCGCCTAGGTGCTCCTGAAATTCTTTCAAGCCTTGAAGCAAGGCTTCTTCTTGAAGTTCTGGGGCATAAAGAGACAGCCCCAAGTTATGAAACAAGTTGAAAATACGAATCAAGT
>CAJBER010000202.1 GCA_903952135.1 uncultured Algoriphagus sp. | reverse complement strand
CATCCTTGCTCCTTTGGTACCCACACTGGATGTAGATCCCAATTTGCTCGTGCTTTCCATTGGGGCGGGAAGTTTGGTATTTTCCCACTTCAACGATGGAGGCTTCTGGATGTGTAAAGAATACTTCAACCTCAGTATCAAGGATACCCTGAAATCTTGGACACTGATGGAGACCATCGTAGCAGTAGCGGGTTTGGGTGGAGTGCTGCTTTTGGATTTGCTCCTTAAAGTCCTTTAGCGGAACAATCGATTCCTCCAAACCAGAGAAAAATACTACCTTTAATTTTCCTCCAATCCCGGGAAAAACTCGTTTACTTACCAACTCAATACCAAACCCTATGCAAAGTCCTGAACAGAATTTTGAAAAACTTGGCTTGATTCTTCCGCCAGCACCAAAGCCTTTGGGTGTGTATACCCCTAGCCTTGTAGTAGGTAATTTTCTCTACTTATCTGGCCATGGAACGGTAAAAACCGATGGGAGTCTGATTATAGGAAGAATAGGGGAAGACTTGGATATCGAACAAGGGAAGCTAGCTGCACGACAAGTAGGTCTTGCCATGCTAGCCACCATCAAATCCTCTCTCGGCTCCTTGGATAGGGTAAAGCGTGTGATTAAAGTTCTAGGCATGGTCAATTGCGTGCCTTCTTTTGAAAGACATCCCTACGTCATGAATGGCTGCAGCGAACTTTTTGCAGCGGTGTGGGGGCAAGAAATGGGAATTGGAGTTCGTTCTGCAGTGGGCATGGGATCCCTGCCAGACAATATCCCCGTAGAAATTGAGGGGTTATTTGAACTTCATTAATCCCTTAAGGGTCTACTAACGCCTTGTAGGATTGAAACAAGCCCAGCACATCGCGGACATAGTTCACGGCGATGTGCCCTTTGGCATATCCGCTTTTCACCACAGGATCGCGGTAGTATTTTGGATCACTTTTAAGGTTCAAAAAGTTAGACACCTCCTGCCAGCTTTGGGTATTTTTTCGATACTTCAAGGTCAACCTCCAGGCATCTTCCACATGCCCTTGGCCGATGTTGTAGGAAGCTAGAATAAATTTGATCCGTTCGTTGGTTTCAGGGACACGCTCCAGCCAAAATTTATCCAAATACTGCAGGTATTTTACTCCACCCCGAAGTGACTCTACGGGATCATTGGGGTTGGTCACCCCAAATCGCTCCAGCGTCACGGGCATTAGCTGCAACAGGCCTTGTGCACCTGCATAGGAAAGTGCGGTGGTATCAAATGCGGACTCCTTGTAGACTACTGCGGCAAGTAGGCGCCAATCCCAGCCTAAGGTCTTGGCATTTTCTTGTATCAATTCATCGTAGACCGAAATCCGGTTCCCTCCCAAAGAGGAATAGGCACTGGTCATTCGAAAATGTTGATTCTTTGAGTTGAGAAAATACTTAGTATAGAGATCGGGTATGAAGCGTTTCTTTTTTTCTAGAAGCCAAGTATTGAACACTTGCAGCATTTCGGTGGACGTGTTCCGCATGGCCCAGAAGACAGGCTCTTCTTGAGACAGGTCTAAACCCAATTGAAGTTCATCGTAATACGTTGCATTGGTTTGCGCCACCGTTTTTTCTGCTACAGTCCAATTGACCTGCTTTTCCACTAGTCGATCCAGGAGGATCTCTTCGTGGTCTGGAACCTCCAAGATGCTAAACTCGAGGTCTAATGAATCCTTCAACTGTGCGAGTTGGCTGCTGTACACCGCCCCTTTGCGTACCACTACCGTATCTTTTCCCAAACTGTCCCAAGAGCGCAATTTTTCTCTTCCCACAAGGACTGTGCTCATTGAGCCAATCGCTTCCGTGTAGGTCACATCACGCTCCCTGTCTGTGTTTTGCTGCAGGTTCATCGCTATCAAATCCACTCGGCCATCCTCTAACTGAGCAAAAGCCTCGTCAATGTCTGCTGCCACAATATATTCTACCTGAACACCCAGCCGCTTCCCAAGATCTAAAAGAAGTTCGTATTCAAAGCCCATTCTCCTCCCTCGGTAGATGTAGTAACTGCTGGAATTGTTATCTACGGCCACGCGAAGGGTTCCACGGGCTTGAATCCCTTCTTTGTCAAGGATAAATTCTGATTCTGAGGAATTGTTAAACCAATTATTCAGGTAACCTAGGACTCCTATTGCTAAAAAAATCCCTACTGCAACGGCAAGTAGTATTCCTTTCTTTTTTTCCATTCTAGTGGAGCCTAACTCCGCTTAGTTTGGGTAACCTTGGCAAAGGCTATGCCAAATTAAATTCTGTGATTTGGGTTTAAATTAAAAAAGGAGGCCTAAACCTCCTTTTAATTTAATTTGCGGGACCCTCAAAGTCCTCCATGCTGTTGGTAAAGAATATTTTCCCAGACAAGCGGAGCAATTCGATCTCCTGTTGTTTGATTTGAAAAATAGAGGTAATCAGTCTATTCTCAGCTGAAAGTAGGTTGACCTGAGCATCTCTAAATTCGAGGTAGGAGGCAATTCCCAAGCGGAAACGTTCCAATGCTATTTCTGAGTTTTCTTTGGCTACCTGGTAGTTTTTTTCCTCAATAGAAAGTAACCCTAAGTTCGTATCGTAGGTATTGTAAGCCCGTTGGATATCTGACTTCAATTGAATTTCATACTGTTCCAACGAATAATCCTGTATGCGTTGATTCACTTTAGCTCCTTGAATCCGTCGGTTGAGGGAGAGGCCACTGAATAGATTGAAGGTGATGGTTCCTCCATAATTAAGACCTTGCCGTTCATTTTGAATCAAAAACCCTGCGTCTGAGTTGAAAACGGAATTCGTATAACTTGAATTTAGGTTGATTCCAGGAAGCCGAGATGCCTGCAATTCTTTAACCCGCAAAAAGGCCTCGTTATTTCTTCGTTGATTGACCAACAGGAGTTTATTTTCAAGAAATGCGCTTTCATAAAGGGTTTCGATGGCCAAGCGGTCCCCAATGTTAATGGTGCTGTCTTGAATCACATAGTCTGTCGTTGCATCCTGAGCGAGTAACTCATTTAGGTTGACCCGTGCATTTTGGATGACTTGAATCTGCGTGATCAACAAGCTGGAATCTCCATTGTAGTCTACTTGTGCAGCAAGAAAGTCTCTTTTTCCTGCTCCTCCCAAATCGTACTGGGCTTCTGCTATTTCCAATCGTGCCTTACTCAATTGCAAGGTTTGTTG
>CAJBER010000201.1 GCA_903952135.1 uncultured Algoriphagus sp. | reverse complement strand
GTTTTTCAAAGTAGTAAAAGATTCCATGGCAGATGGAGAAAACATCTATGTCAGAGGATTTGGAAGTTTCATCAACAAGAAAAGAGCAAAGAAAATTGCCCGTAATATTTCCAAGAATACGGCAATTGTAATTGACGAGCATTATATCCCTGCATTCAAACCATCTAAGGTGTTTGTAGAGAAAATCAAAAACAGCAAGAAAATCAAACAATTGGCTACTCAGGCCTAAGCCTGGGTGAAGGGCATGAAAAAACTACAGGTTGTTCTTATAGGAATCGGTATCGCATCTGTAGCAGGTCTTTATTTACTACCAAAAGTGGTGGTTGATAACGAAGCGACAGGCGAAAAAATGGAAAGTGGTGCGGAAGCATCCCCAGCCATTACCGAATCGCATGAGAATGAGCTATCTTCCCAAAATAGAGAGCAAGCAGATCAGTTGATTTCAAAATTTCGATCTGCTCCTAATCCAGAAGAAAAAGTAGCAGCCGCGCAAGTTCTTGCAGGTATCTACAAGGAAGAAGGGTTGTTTGATTCTGCCGCCTATTACTGGACTGAGGCAAGTACGCTCTGGCCAGACAATTTATTTCTTGCTGAGGAAGCTGGAAAAGCAAATTACGATGCATTTTCCTTTGCCTTGGACAAAAACAAAGTAGAAGTACTGGCAGAGAAAACCAGAAGCTTCTTAACAAAGGTGTTGGAAAAAGATCCCACCCGTCTCGATTTGAAATCCAAAATAGCGATGACCTACGTGTCCTCATCCAATCCGATGCAAGGAATCACCTTGTTGCGTGAGATTCTGGAGGAGGACCCGAAGAATGAAGAAGGTTTGTTTAACATGGGGGTACTCTCCATGCAATCCGGACAATACGATCGAGCCATTGGTCGTTTTGAAGAATTGGTAAAAGCACATCCACAAAACATTCAGGGGCAATTTTACCTAGGGGTAAGCTACTTTGAATCCAAAGAGAAAAATAAAGCGAAAGCACAGTTTGAGCTAGTCAAGAAAATGACCGAGGATCCGATGATCTTAGAGAGTATTCAAGGCTACTTGGACCAGCTATAATAAAATTATAAACTATTAAATTTAAAAACTATGCCTTGCGGTAAGAAAAGAAAAAGACATAAGATCGCTACGCACAAGCGTAAGAAAAGACTTAGAAAAAACAGACACAAGAAGAAGTAATCCTTTCTTTTTGAGTTAGTGGAAGTAAAGTACGTTCATTTACAGAAGTAAAAAGAAAATTTGAGTACGGAATTGTTAATCGATTCTGCTCAAAATGGAAGTCGAATAGCCTTATTGCACGACAAGCAGCTGGTGGAACTTCATTCCGAAGGGATGGACAACCAGTTTAAGGTGGGTGACATTTATCTAGGAACGGTCCGCAAAATTGTCAATGGACTCAACGCCGCGTTTATCGACGTAGGCTATGAGAAAGATGCTTTTCTGCATTACCAAGACCTAGGTTCAAATATCAATAGCTTGTTGAAGTTTACCAAAATGGTACGCAACAACAACTACAACAACCACCTCTTGAAGGGCTTTGAAAACGAAGCGGAAATAGAAAAAGTCGGAAAAATCGACAAGATTCTAGCCAAGACCAACCAAGTGTTGGTTCAAGTTGTCAAAGAACCTATTTCAACCAAAGGCCCTAGACTATCCTGTGAGCTCTCTCTACCCGGGCGTTACCTCGTGCTAGTTCCCTTCTCCGACACAGTCAATGTGTCAAAGAAGATACGTAGCAACGAAGAGCGCAAAAGGCTGCTCAGACTCATCAATTCGATCAAACCTGCCAACTTTGGAGTAATCATCCGAACAGTGGCCGAAGGACAGTCCGTGACGGAACTTGATAAAGACCTTCGAAATCTTCTCACAAACTGGGAAGAGGGAATGAGCAAATTGCTGAAAGCCAAAAGTCGGGACAAAATCATTGGAGAGATGAGCATGGCTTCCTCACTTGTGAGAGACCTGCTCAATGAATCATTCGATGCAATCACCGTAGAAGAAGAGTCTACTTACGATCAGATCCGTTCCTACATCAGGTCTATAGCGCCTGAAAAAGAAAAAATTGTCAAACTTTACAACGGTAAAGTCAAGCTATTTGAAAGTTTTGGAATCGAAAAGCAAATCAAAAGCTTGTTTGGACAGTCCGTTAGTCTTCCTGCGGGGGGATACGTGATTATAGAGCACACCGAGGCCCTGCACGTCATTGACGTCAATAGTGGCAACAAGTCCAATCAAGAAAGCGACCAGGAATCTACAGCGCTTAAAACCAACCTGGTAGCTGCTAAAGAAATTGCTAGACAGCTCCGCCTCCGAGATATGGGAGGAATTATCGTGGTCGATTTTATCGACATGAAAAAAGCTGAAAACAAAAAAGCGATTTTCGATGCCATGATGCTGGAGATGAAATACGACAGATCCAAGCATACCGTATTGCCTTTGAGCAAATTTGGGTTGATGCAAATCACCCGACAGCGCGTACGTCCTGAAGTCAATATTGTGACTAAGGAAACCTGCCCAGCTTGCAACGGTACCGGCAAAATCCAAGCGTCTATTCTAGTCGCCGATAAGTTGGAAAAGGATTTGGAGCACATGGCTACCATTCAAAATGTGGACAAAATCCACATCGGCTTGCATCCGTATCTGCATGCCTACTTTACCACTGGCCTGATTAGCCGACGTGTAAAGTGGTTTTTTAAGTATACCAAATGGATAAGACTGATCAAAGATTCTTCCCTACCCGTGACGGAATACAGATTCCTAGATGAATCTGGAGAAGAAATCGAACTAAAAGTAAAAAGCGAGACTGAGTAAGTCTCGCTTTTTTTTTGCGTAGTTGTTTACGAAATGAGATGGATAATTCCCTCCAACTCCAACTTAAAAGGGAAGCTTGTCATCTTCGGAAGCTTCGTAGAAGGTATCTACATCTGGAGGACCAACTGGCATTCCACCACCTTGGCTGCGGTCTACTTTGTATGCTTTCACTTCCGTATACCAACGTCCGTTGTATTCCCGGCTTTCTACCTCTATCCCAAGGTTGACTTGTTCGCCTACCTTTAATCCAAATTGGTCGATCTTGTCGCCCCAGATGGAGACGCAGACTTTTTTGGGATATTGCCCCCCTGTTTCTACAATATATTCCTGCTTGCGCCAAGCATTGCCACTCTTTGAACTCCCACTCACTTCTGCTAGTTGGGTGATTACTTTTCCGCTTAAATCCATAATTCGTTTTTTCTAGGTAAGACTACGAAGGTAAGCAATGCGTCTTACTTTTTTAAAACCATCGGTATCGATAATTCTAGTTATTTCCCCTCTTTCCTCGGTGTTTGACTCCCTTCCTTCTTCCGATATGGGACCTAGTCAAACAGAATAAATAAGCAGCATTAATTTAAAAAAAAGATTATATACTAATCATTCGAATTAAAAAAAGAATTAAGTATTGATTTTGATACAAAAGTTGCAACATTCACAAATTTGGCCGTAGTTTTGATTCCTTTTTAGTTTACGTTCACACGCTTCAAAAAATCTTTTCACCTAACCCGATACTATGGCCTAGACTTTTACGTTGTTTATAAACCAACTTAAAAATGAGTAAGCAATTAGGTCCGGACGACAGTGTGTTGATCACGCTGTATCGCAATGGTAATGAAGCCGCCTTTAATCTACTAGTAGATCGGTATCATAGTAAAGTATTTACCACCATCTTCTTGATCGTCAAAGATCAAGATGTAGCAGAAGATCTGTTACAAGATGTATTTGTCAAGGTGCTCCACACTTTGAATTCTGACAAGTACAACGAGGAAGGTAAATTTCAACCCTGGGTGATGCGTATTGCGCATAACCTAGCGATCGATCATTTTAGAAAGGCAAAAAGATACCCTACCATCCTCTTGGAAGATGGCAGCAATGTGTTCAATTCCTTAAGTTTTGCGGAAGACTCCTCTGAGGAGCAACGCATAAAAGAGGAAACCCTGGCCTTTGTACGCAATTTGATCGATGAACTTCCCGAAGCTCAGAAGGAAGTGGTCATCATGAGGCATTACTTAGACATGAGTTTCCAGGAAATTGCCGAACAAACCGGCGTTAGTATCAATACAGCCTTGGGTAGAATGCGCTATGCGCTCAACCATATTCGTAAAAAAATGAAACAAGTAAACAGTGCCTATGATAAAATCATTTACCCCAAATGACCTGATCAGATATATCTATCAGGAAATGTCGGAGGTAGAACAAGAACTCTTAATGCAAGCCTTGCACAGCGATGACGCCTTGATGCAAGAATACATTGAACTGCTGAGCACCGTGGAGTTTTTGGAGCAAGTAAAATTGCAGCCTTCCGAAAAAGTAGTGAAAGCCATCAAAAAAATGGCCCAGTCTACGAGACTTCCACAAGTCTGACCTAAGGTAACCCCGTCCAATGGCGGGGTTTTCTTTTTCCTTAGGCTCAACCCCACTCTTTTTTTAGAATTGAATTAGTTGGTAAGCCAGTGTTGAAGTTTAGTAGAGTCTGCTGTCAACCGTGGACCTTTAGCTGTGGACAATTTAAAACCACTTCATCATCGTAGCAATCAACTTCTTCACCCGCATCCCGTAAGGTGGGCGTAGCAAGCTGACGTTGTTGAAACCAATCCGCTGCTTCAACACTCCCTTCTCATTGCTGAAAGACATAAATCCATACTTGCCATGAGCTTTGCCAATTCCACTGTTGTTGACCCCACCAAAAGGAAGTTCGCTATGTAGAAAATGAAGCACACAATCGTTAATTACCAGGTTGCCAGAACTAGTTTCCGCCATTACCCGCTTGGCTCGTCCCTCATCATTGCCAAAAAAGTACAAGGCCAAAGGCTTGGGCTGGGAATGGATCAGGGCTAGGGCATCGTTAAGATGACTGTAAGTAAGAATTGGTAGGATAGGACCAAAAATTTCTTCCTGATAGACTTGCATATCCTCAGTTATGGCAGATATCAAGGTAGGGGCCACATACCGAGTTTCTTCATCCAACTCTCCTCCTGCTTCCACCTGCGCCCCTTTTTGAAGAGCATCTTCCAGTAACTGCCGGATTCGGTCAAAATGTTTGGCATTGATCAAGCGAGCATAGTCTGGACTCTGCATGATTCCTTTTCCATTCGGGTCGTAATAGCGGTTCAGCACTTCGCGCGCATGGCCAAGAAAGATTTCCTTCTTGTCTTCAGGAACTAGGATGTAATCGGGTGCAATGCAGGTTTGCCCGCAATTGACAAACTTGCCCCAAATCAATTTTTCTGCAGCATCCTTCATGTCAGCCGAATCATCTAGAATCACCGGAGATTTGCCTCCCAATTCTAGGGTCACCGAACTCAAGTGTTGTGCAGCGGCACGCATCACAATTTTCCCAATCGCTGGACTTCCCGTAAAGAAAATATGATCAAAAGGCAATGCCAGAAGTTCTGAAGCCACTTCTTTTTCACCCAAACATACGGCTACCTCATGGGGAGCAAATAACTCGCTTACCAAGTCCTGAACCAACTGTGCTGTATGTGGGGCATACTCGGACGGTTTCAAAATGGCAGGGCATCCTGCTGCAAGTGCAGATACCAATGGTCCAATGGCAAGGTTGAAGGGAAAATTCCATGGAGAAATCAATAGCGCTCTCCCCTTTGGCTCGGCCACCACAAAGGCAGAAGTCCCCAGCATGGGGAGTGGAGTGGGTTGCGGCTGAGGGCGCATCCAGTTGGACAAATTTTTCAAGCAATGCTTGATTTCAGAGGTGACCGGAAAGATTTCATTGAGGTCTACTTCTATCGCGGGTTTATTGAAATCCAACCAAAGTGCTTCGTGAATGGCTTCCTGATGGGAATTGATCCAATTCAACAGCTTAAGTAATCGTTCCTTTCGCTCGACTAGCGTGGAGGTTCTCCAGGCAATGGAGGTAGGCAATTGGCTAGCAAAAAGTTCGGATGGACTGAGTCGAAGGTCAGATAGCATGGGAGTAGTGGGATTGGGAAAATGTCAGTTTTCAAGTTAGCCAATTTTGTAGAAAACTTGGCTAGGTAGTTTTGGTACTATCCTGAATGAGGAGATTGAGTTGAGCCAATTCCTTTTCACTAAGATCTCTCCATTTGCCTACAGCGAGATCAAGTTGGATGTGCATGATTCGAATCCGTTTGAGTTGCGTGACCTGGTAGCTCAAGTGCGCGCACATGCGTCGAATCTGCCGATTCAACCCTTGGGTAAGGATGATGCGGAACTTAAATCGGTTGATGGCCACTACGGTGCAGGGAGCTGTAATGGTATCCAAGATGGGAACTCCAGCACTCATTTTTTGAACGAAACTTGGATGGAGGGGCTTGTCTACAGTCACCACGTACTCTTTTTCATGGTTGTTTTTTGAACGGAGAATTTTATTGACCAGATCCCCTTCGCTTGTCAAAAGAATCAGCCCTTCGCTGTCTTTATCCAGTCTGCCTATCGGAAAGATGCGCTCGGGATGGCCGATAAAATCGATGATGTTGTCTTTTTCCCCTTGGGTATCTGTGGTGGACACGATCCCTACTGGCTTGTTGAAGGCAATGTAAACGTGCTCTTGCTTGGGCTTTCCGATCAGTTGGCCATCCACCCGAACTTCATCCTGGGGAAAGACCTGAGTCCCCAACTCTGGGATTTTGCCATTGATGGTGATTCGTTTTTGTTCCAAAAGCCCATCAGCAGCACGGCGTGAGCAATAGCCAACTTCACTTAGGTATTTATTGATCCGGATGGAGGATTCTTGACTCATTAACTAGGTAATTTAATGATTAACCCTATTTAAGTTCGATTATTGATTTTCAACCAGTGGAATTATAGCTTGCTTTTGCGCACTATCTGCTGACTACGAATGTAAAGGTTTTCTGAATTAGACTCTCCTTCCTATTTCTAAATGATTTTTGAAGGAGCCGATAGTATCAAAAGAAATCACAACGAGTAATATGAGGTCTTGAGGTTAAAAAAGTAAAGAAAAACAACTTTACCTTGGCGAATCTTCACCGACCGCTATCGTTCTGTGTAGCATTTATTTATCTTTGACCTCCCAAAAATTAGGAAATAGTCATGTTAAGAACGCATACCTGTGGCGAACTTCGCCTTCATCATGTCAATCAACAGATCACCTTGGCCGGCTGGGTACAGCGTGTCAGAAACAAAGGAGGCCTGATTTGGGTGGACTTGAGGGATCGTTATGGGGTGACCCAACTGATTTTTGAAGAAGGCTCTACCGACAAAGCCTTGTTGGAAAAAGCAGCTCAACTCGGACGGGAATTTGTGGTACAAGCTACCGGAAAGGTTTTGGAACGAACTTCCAAGAACGATAAAATGCCTACCGGAGACATTGAAATCAAGGTGGAGGAATTGTCCGTATTGAATCCGGCAAAGGTACCTCCATTCATTATTGAAGACGAGACCGATGGAGGGGATGAACTTCGGATGCGGTACCGCTACCTGGATCTTCGCAGAAATGTAATCCGTGAAAAACTACAGCTCCGTCATCGCATGATGCAGGAAACCCGGACCTACATGGATAAACAGCAGTTTATCGAAGTGGAGACGCCAGTACTCATCAAGTCTACACCTGAAGGGGCGCGAGATTTTGTGGTGCCAAGCCGTGTAAATCCAGGTGAGTTTTATGCCTTACCTCAATCCCCACAGACTTTCAAGCAACTCTTGATGGTCAGTGGATTTGACCGCTACTTTCAAATTGTCAAATGCTTTCGAGACGAGGACTTGCGCGCCGACAGGCAGCCTGAGTTTACCCAAATTGACTGCGAAATGGCCTTTGTCAATCAAGAGGACATTCTCAACACTTTTGAAGGGCTCATCAAGCATTTGTTCGCATCTGTTAAAGGGGTAGATCTTGGCCATGTACCGCACATGACTTTTGCCGATGCGATGAAATACTACGGCAACGACAAGCCCGACTTGCGTTTCGACATGAAATTTGTGGACTTGACCACCCTTGCCAAAGGCACAGGATTTGCCGTAATCGATCAGGCGGAAATTGTCCTCGGAATCTGTGCCAAAGGAGCAGGAGAGTACACGCGCAAGCAATTGGATGAGTTGACCGATTGGGTCAAGCGACCACAAATCGGAGCCAAAGGCTTGATTTATGTGCGTTACCAAGAAGATGGAGTGCTCAAGTCCAGTGTGGATAAATTTTATACGCAAGACCAATTGAAGACCTGGGCAGATGCTTGTGGCGCTGTGCCAGGCGATTTGATGTTGGTGCTCTCTGGGGATGAAAAATCTACACGCAAGCAACTTTCAGAACTTCGCTTGAAGATGGGTGAAGACCTAGGCTTGCGCGATCGAACTGTATTTGTGCCACTTTGGGTGGTAGACTTCCCGCTTTTGGAGTGGGATGAGGAATCTCAGCGCTTCCATGCCATGCACCATCCTTTTACTTCTCCCAAGCGAGAGGACATTCCTTTGCTGGAATCAGATCCAGGTTCCGTACGAGCCAATGCCTACGATTTGGTGATCAACGGAGTAGAAGTGGGCGGAGGATCGATTCGTATCCACGATCGTGCCACTCAGCAACTGATGTTTACACACCTAGGATTTACGGACGAAGAAGCGCAAAAGCAGTTTGGATTTTTGATGGAAGCCTTTGAATATGGAGCCCCACCGCACGGAGGGATTGCTTTTGGATTCGATAGACTGTGCGCCATTTTTGGAGGCTCAGACTCCATTCGCGATTACATCGCTTTCCCTAAAAACAACTCAGGCAGAGATGTCATGATTGATTCGCCTAGCACGCTAGCTGATGCACAATTGGAAGAGTTGTCAATTCGGGTGGCCTTGAAGAAATAATTGCTAACGGTCAACCGTCAACAGACGGCAGCCGGGTCGTTGTGTGACTAGGTTTAGAATCTAAATTTTATAAACCAATATCGAATGTCCAACTCCTAATAATGAAGGAAGAACTGGGGATTCGTTGAATATTCGAATTTTGTATCGCCACGGAATATGATCTCGTTTCTTGCCTGCCTACGGTAGGTAGGCTTCTCGAAGCGTCTTGATACTTGCTACTTGATACTGTGACCATTGACCAAAATGACCTTTTTTTATTTAGTGCCGACGAGGTAAGAGCGAATTCCCATGACCAGCAAGAGTTGTGCAGTAGCGTAGGTCC
>CAJBER010000200.1 GCA_903952135.1 uncultured Algoriphagus sp. | reverse complement strand
CGACTACCTCAAGAAGCAGGAAAGCCTCATGCTGATCAACTACCAGGTAGGGAATTCTACGGGGTTGAGTTCCCCTACCAAAAGCATGCCCCTACAACAGCCTACACGGTCCACTGGCTCCGAAATGCCTAGCATGGGAAATGCATCCACCGCAGCAATCAGTAGCCAAGGAATGAGTTTGGGAATGCCCATTCCATCCATGAATTCCGCTTATGTGGGCATGCCTGCCGTATTGCAACTCAAACTCCAACTCAATGAGCAGGAGACGATCCTAAAGCAACTGCAAGAAAATCTAGCAGTACTCAAAATTCAGTTCAACCAATTGCTCAACAGGTCAATAGATAGCCCTGTTTCCCTTCCTGAGCAAATGGATAAGCCTTCCTTACCTCTAGAAAAACAGGCCTATCTGGAAAAAATCAAGGAGAGCAATCCCATGTTAGCCATGTTTGCAGCCGAAAAATCGGCTTTAGCCCAGCAAGAAAAAATGGCTGTATTGGAAGGCAGACCCATGTTGGGCGCCGGTGTCAATTACATGCCACTTTCCCCAAGGATAGAGAAAGGCATGCCCATGGGTGGTGATGACATGGTGATGCCCATGGTGACCTTAAGTCTACCGATTTACCGCAAAAAAATCGATTCGAAAATTAAGGAAACCGCCTTTCTTCAAACTGCTACCGAAATGGCACAAAAGGAAACCGAAAATCGTCTCTCCATGCAGTGGGCTGCGGCATTTCGCAATTGGGAAGAAAGCAATCGAAACCTCAAACTCTACCAGGAACAAGTAGCCTTAATTAATCAGCAACTGCAGTTGCTCGAATCAGGATTAGCCACAGGAAATAGCAGCCTGCTGGAAGTCATTCAACTTCAGCAGCAGGCCTTAGAATACCAGCGAAAGGTGCTATACGCCACCTATCAAGGACACCAGAGCCTAGCGGAACTGGAAGCCTTGATTCAAAATTCCTCCATTCCTTCAAACTAGAAAAGACATGAAAAAGCTATTCGCTTCAAAAATTGGATTGATTTCCATCACCTTACTTATTGGGTTGATTTTGGGATGGATGTTCCATTCGCTCAGCTCGAGCAGTGCTGAATCACACGATCACGAATCATCTGAGGGGGTACCCACCCTTTGGACTTGTTCCATGGATCCACAGGTCAAACTAAATGCCCCAGGAGACTGTCCCATCTGTGGTATGGACTTGATACCCGTGGCACAGGGAACTGAAGAAAGCAGCAACCTCCAATCCATCCAAATGACAGAGGAAGCGATCGCCATGGCAGCAGTGCAAACCCAGGTGGTGGGTGGCTCTACCTCCGGAAAGGAACTCCTGCTTACTGGAAAGTTGCAAGCGGACGAACGCGAAAATGCTTCCATTACGGCCAAATTCCCAGGGAGGATAGAGAAATTGTTTGTCACTTTTACCGGGGAGCAAATCAAGGCAGGGCAAAAACTAGCAACCATCTATTCCCCAGAGTTGATTGCTGCTCAGAAAGAATTATTGGAAGCCATCAAGACCAAGGCAACCTATCCGCAATTATACCAAGCGAGCAAGGAGAAGTTGGCTTCTTGGAGACTCACGGCTACACAGATCGCTGAAATCGAGCGTTCCGGGGTAGTCAAAGACAAGTGGGATATTTTGGCGGATCAATCTGGAGTAGTTCTCCAAAAAAATGTGGCCTTGGGCGATTATGTAGGAACGGGTTCGGTCCTCTTTACGGTAACAGACCTTTCCAAACTTTGGCTACGACTGGATGTATATGAGACGGACTTGCCATTTGTTTCCCTTGGGGACAATATCCAATTTACCGTGGCTGGACGGCCAAGCCAAACACTTCAAGCGCGGGTATCCTTTATCGATCCCCTAATCGATCCCAACACGCGTGCCGCTTCCCTCCGGGCAGAAATCTCCAATGGGGGGATGGTGTTGAAGCCAGAAATGTTTGTGACAGCAAAAATTTCAGCAGAAAAATCAACTGCGACTACTGACTTGGTAGTCCCGAGAACGGCCATCCTTTGGACCGGCAAGCGCTCCGTGGTCTACGTAAAGGTTCCCAATGCCGAAGTGCCTAGTTTTGAAATGCGGGAAGTAACTTTAGGAAATAGGCTCGGAGAAAACTATCAAATCACCGCTGGTTTAGAGGCAGGGGAAGAAATTGTCTCTCAAGGAGCCTTCGCTGTAGATGCATCCGCACAGCTATCAGGTAAAAAAAGTATGATGAGTCCAAGTGAAAGTCAGGGCGAAAAGTCGAAAGCAAAGCCTTCCTCTTCCCATGCTCATTAAAGAATAAACCTCAGGAAGTCTTTTTAGAACAAAAAGGCTTCCTGAGGGATTCGTGCTGTTCGGACATTTTTATTCTCCCCTTCGATTTCGGTCCAGGCAAAATAAACTTGGCCACCGAGTACTTCAAGTTGCGGGAAACCACTTTTTCTGCTCGGATCTACTGCTGTGATCTGAAGGGCGGCCCCCATTTCTCCTGCTTGGTCAATACCCGCCGCATAAAGGAAGGTGTCCGCTCCTTTGGTTTCCATCCAGGAAACCACTCCCCAGTCCTCGCTGAGTAGCGCTACATCTACGCGGCCGATCAGCCCAGTAGATTCAATCACCACCGGCTTGCCGAAGGATGCTCCTGCATCCGTAGAAAAGGCGAATTTGACTTGTTGTATACCCTTAGGCGCAGTAAACCAGCCTACGAGCAGGTTAGAACCTTTGGCTGACACTTTGGGCCCATTGACCGGACATCCCGTAATCTCCCATCCATCTGGGTGGATAATGGCTGGTTCGGTCCACTTGCCGTCCACAAGCCTTGTAATGGCAATGTCTCGAATCTCTCGATCGGATCGATTGCGGTAAACTACCACAGGACCCAAATCGGTGATGGCGCTGCTCGTTTGGCAGCAATCACAGGTTTTAGCATCCAAAAGTTCGTCCCAAAGTACCTTCCCATTCAAATCAATTTCCGCAGCCCGTATGCTCATTGGCCCTCCTGAATGGGCAGCATGATCGTGTCCTCCCCCGCCTGTTTCACGACCATCAAGCCAAGAACTAAAAAAACTAGTCGAGGTGTAAGGTACCAAGGACACAAATCCATGTTCGGTCAGTGTGCTATCCTGATGCAAAGGAAGATTCAAACTCCATTGGCTAGCACCTTTGGGAAGTACTTGGAGTTTGACATCGTAGGAAAAAGTTTCTGGAGAAGATTTTTGAAGGATATGACTGAGCAAAACCCCTTGATTTTCAACCAGCGCTGGAAAGTCCGCCCAGTTGACAAACCAATTCGATCCTTGATTGATCAATTGAGGAACAGTCCATTGCTTTTCCGGATTCAAATTGGAATAATACAACTCAGAACTGGTGTCATTCCCCATCGTCACCCAAGAAACATAGAGATTGGAATCGCTGGCAAACAAACTGGGCATGGCCGCATTTTCCATTTTTGGAAAAGGAATGGATTCCAATTCAATCAATTCGGGAGCGGCTGGCTTGCAAGACCAAACCCAGAAAAGGAGCAAAAGACTGGGAATTGAAAGGTTCCTCATGGCTTGCTTTGAATAAGTTCCTCAATGCTTTTTACATTTTTCCATTCCACTAATCCCACCTGACGAAAAACCTCTTTTCCTTGTGCATCGAGTACAAGCGTAGTAGGAAGGGCATATATTTCAAAATCCGCCAAAGATCCTTGGACAAATCGGCTTAAGTTTAAGCCAGTTTGGTGCCTGGTTTCAAAGGCTTGAATTTGCTCCAAATCCTCCTCAGAGGCCAAAATAAATTGGGTATTGGCTTGTTGAAGATTAGGAAGTGCCTCCTTTAGTTCTGGGAATTCTGCAAGGCAGGGCTTGCACCAAGTCGCCCAAAAATGAAGCACTGTCCATTTTTTATCTGCTGTTTGGAAGCCAAACTCTTCCCCATTTGCTTGCTGAAATCGCAGCGAAGTGAGTACAGGGCTAGCAGTGGTCATCTCGGCGGTAGATTCCATGCCCTCGCTTGGATTTTTGGATTGACAACTTCCCAAAAAAAGGAAAGATCCGACGAGTAAGCCAAGCATCCCTCGGGTAGAATTTGACAATACGGTTGATTTCATAAGGAAATGGAGTAGGCCATCATCCAAATTTAATCTTTAAACCCAGGAAGTGAGGAAAAACGGAAAAAATATCAGTCAGAACCTGGCCTGAAATTGGAACGATTTCGTTTGATTTCAGCCTTTGCTTTTTTGTCCTTCAGACGTTCTTCCCGCGCGGCCTTACTCGGTCGAGTCACTTGTCGTACCTTCTTTTTTTGGAAGGTAGTGGCTAGCAAATCATGGAATTTACGGATGACTAGTTCCTTATTCTGAAGCTGGGAGCGGGTTTCTTGACAAGTAAGTTGCAAACATCCCGATTGATCAACCTTGGTTGGATTTTTTTGAATAAAAGTCAATTTTTCCTCCTCCGTCAATACTTGTGACTGCATCAGGTCAAATTTGAGTTGCACCTTCGTTTCTACCTTATTCACATGCTGCCCTCCTGCTCCCCCAGATCGAGAAGTAAGAAAGTCCAACTCAGGTAAAAAATCACCACGCTTGATTCGAGATTGTAGGGAATTGAAGGACATCAGAAAAAATGAGTTGTAAGTATTAGAACAATGAGGATTTTTGATTTGTTCAAATCAAGGAAGCATTCCGTACCTTTGCATGGTGTTGACTCATTTGGGTCAACCTTCTAGTGTACCCTAATGGACCTTTACTCCATTAACCACTACCTTATGAAAACAAAACCTCGAGTTGTCGTCGGCCTATCAGGCGGCGTAGATAGCAGTGTCGCTGCCAAACTTTTAATCGACCAAGGCTACGAAGTCATCGGCATGTTTATGAAAAACTGGCACGATGAGTCGGTTACCATTTCAAATGAATGCCCTTGGCTAGAGGATTCTACCGACGCCATGCTAGTCGCAGAAACCCTCAACATCCCCTTTCAAGCCATTGATCTGAGTGCGGAATACCAGGAGCGGATCGTAGACTACATGTTTGCCGAATACAGCGCCGGCCGTACGCCCAATCCAGACATCCTCTGCAACCGAGAAATCAAATTTGACATCTTCCTCAAGGCCGCCATTCAATTAAAGGCCGACTTTGTGGCCACTGGACATTACTGCCAGAAAGGGGAATTTATGCAAGAAGGTAAGCCCACCTACCAATTGCTTGCCGGTGCAGATGCCAATAAAGACCAGAGCTACTTTCTCTGCCAACTGTCCCAAGGGCAATTGGCAAAGGCCTTATTTCCCATCGGTCACCTCCAAAAATCTGAAGTTCGGGAGATCGCCAAGCAAGCAGGCCTGATCACCGCCGAAAAGAAAGACTCCCAAGGACTCTGCTTTATCGGGAAAGTGCGCCTGCCGGACTTCTTGCAGCAGCAACTGAAACCCAAGACAGGAAAAATCATTCAAATTCCTGAAGAACTACCCGCCTACCAAACCCAACTTGTTCCTTCGGGAATCCCTCCTCAAGAATGGACTAAAGAACAGCTTGAATTAATTTGTACCCCCATTTCTTACATTCCTTCTCAAGGAAAAGTTCTCGGTGAGCACCTTGGAGCACATTACTTCACGGTAGGGCAGCGCAAAGGGCTGCAGGTAGGTGGTACGGGCAAACCCCTGTTTGTCATTGCTACCGATACACTAGAAAACGTCATTTACACCGGTTTGGGGGAAGAACATCCTGGTTTAAACCGATTTGGACTTTTTGTACCCCAAGATCAAGTGCATTGGATTCGGGAGGATCTCCAATTGCAACCTGGGGAATCAGCTGTCTATTCCGCTCGAATTCGCTACCGACAACCCCTTTCGAAAGCTACCCTGATCCAGTTCCCTCATGGCCTCTATGTGGTCTTTGAACAGGCACAAAAAGGAATTGCTTCTGGGCAATTTGTTGCTTGGTACCAAGGAAATGAATGCATCGGATCGGGAACGATTGATTAACAAGTTCGACCGCTAGATGCTACCCATCCTTTTTGAAGACGAGAAACTCGTCGTAATCGACAAACCAGCCGGTCTACTAGTGCACCGAACCCAACAGGCCTATGGGGAAGAAGAAAACGCCTTGATCCAACTCCGGGATCAGTTGGGCAACTGGGTGGCTCCCGTACACCGCCTGGATCGAGCGACCAGCGGATGCTTGTTGTTTGCAAAAAACGAACAAGTCCTTCCCTCGCTCAAAGCTTTGTTTATGGACCGAGCGATCGTAAAAAGATACCTCTGTATCGTGAGAGGGATTCCTGCACAATCCGAAGGCCTCATTGATCATCCCCTCACTAGTGAACGCTCCGGCAAGCTGCAAGAGGCACAAAGCAAGTACCGCGTATTACGGGAATCCGAGCAGCCCTTTGACAGCACAGGGCGCTACCCTACCAGTCGCTACAGTCTCCTGGAAGTAGAATTGCTTACTGGCAGAACGCATCAAATCCGTAGGCACATGGCCCATATTCGACATTACATCTTAGGAGATCGCAAGCATGGGGACAACAAGCAAAATAATTATTTTGAGAATCATTTTGGCTTGCAAAATCTGCTGCTTCATTCCTGGAAACTGAATTTTACGCCTCCCTACTCCACTGATTCCATTCAATTGGTTTGTCCACCTCCTGCACATTTTTTAAGTACTGCCAGCCTACTAGGTTGGAACCTGAATGAATTGAAGTAAAGTGCAGGATTGAATTCAAAATTTAATTTACTTTAGTACCTTCTATTTTCCCCGCTATGAAAAAACACCTATTGATTTTATCTGCCTTCATCCTTGGCAGCTCTCCCCTCCTCGCTCAAAAGCAGGATGTTGAAAACAAATTTTCATCCAAGAAAGCCACTACACAATTTTCCTATCTGGCATCGGATAAACTGATGGGACGGGATCCAATTCGCCCCGAAATGAAATTGGCCTATACCTTCATCGCAAAGCAACTTAAAAAAGCAGGTGCCAAGCCGGTCCCTGGAGGCAATGGATACTACCAAAATATTCCTTTCAATTTATCCTCGCCTCCAACCAAGGGATCCGTACAGATGGGCAGTTTTTCCTTTTCCCAAGGACAAAACCTATTGGTATTGGATGGTCGCTCCTTCTCCGGCAACTACGAAGTAGTGGAAGTAGGCTTTGGTTCGGCAGAAGAATTTGCAGGCAAAGACCTCAAGGGAAAGATTGCAATCACCAATGTGGGAGCACCCAATAAATTCAGCCCGAATCAATTGTTTTCTGAGGGCAGAGCAAAGGCCGTTCGCGCCAAGGAAGCAGGGGCCGTGGCTTTGATTGAACGATTCAATGTCCCTTCTGTACCTTGGCAATTGGTATCCGGATTTCTGAATAGACCTCAAATGGGAATGGATCAAGGCGAGACCAGCAACCTTCCCTACCTCTGGGTAGAAGATGTGAAAAACCAGTTGACCGGTACCAACCTAGGCAATGCAACTGTAGCCGTAGAAGGAAAGGTAAATACAAAAATCGACGGCAGAAATGTCTTGGCCTGGGTTGAAGGAACAGATCCTCAACTAAAAAATGAATTCATCCTCCTTTCGGCACACTATGACCACGTGGGGGTAGGAACCCCAGATGCAACTGGCGATTCGATCTACAATGGCGCGAGAGACAATGCTGTAGGAACAGTGGCTGTTCTCAATGCAGCGCAGTACTTTTCTAAAAACCCGCCCAAAAGATCCATCCTATTTGCCCTTTGGACCGCAGAGGAAAAGGGACTGTTGGGTAGTGCCTATTTTGCTAACAATCCGTTGATTCCCTTGAATCAAATCGTGTACAACCTAAATATTGACAACGCGGGCTACAACGACACCTCCATCATCACGGTGATTGGGTTGGGTAGAACCAGTGCAGACTATTTGATCAACGAGGCTGTGGCCGAATTTGGATTGACTGCCAAGGCTGATCCTTCTCCAGAACAAGGATTGTATGACCGCTCGGACAATGTCAACTTTGCTCGTAAGGGAATTCCTGCTCCCAGCTTTACCCTTGGCTTCACTGCATTTGACGATGAAATCAATAAGTATTACCACAAAGCAGCCGATGAGGTGGAGAGCTTTGATATGAATTATGCGCAGCTGTATTGGAAATCCTACATTTTGGCCACTCAAAAAATCGCAAACTGGTCCCAAAAACCGCAGTGGGTTGCTGGCGACAAGTACGAAGAGGTGAGTAAGAAATTGTATGGGAATTAAGTACAATGTACCATGTACTAAGTACCAAGTACAAAGTAGAGGTTAGGATTAAGACTTGATTTCTAGTAATTATTATACCTAGATAAGTCAGAAGTCTACCTCCCACGACGAATAGGCAAGCGGATTAAACCACATAGGCACATAGATTTTTCTATGTGCCTATGTGGTTTTTTGATTTAAGATGGATGATTGGTAATCAGATTAACTCCTTTGCTGCTTCTCTACTTTGCGAGAAAAAAGAGTGCTAAGATTTGTACAATCTTATGTGCCCAACTGGCTACGGCAGGTAGCCAGGGCACTAGGTACATTGTACTTGGTACTTAGTACTTGGTACTTGGTACTTTGTACAATTTAAACCAGCATCCCTGCCACCGTAGCGGTCATGAGACAGGCCAGGGAAGCAGCCATTAAGGCGCGTAAGCCCAAGCGGCTAAGATTTCCTTGCTGGTTTGGAGCGATGATGGAAATACCACCCAATTGGATTGCGATAGAACTAAAGTTCGAGAACCCGCACAGGGCGTAGGTAGCGATGATGATGGATTTGGTACTGATGGAAGCCGCTTCCTTCATTTCGGCCAAACTTAAGTAAGCCACGAATTCATTGATGACCGTTTTTTGACCCAAAAGGCTACCCACTTGTAGTGTATCTACCCAGTCTACACCAATCACCCAGGCAAACACACGGAATACCTGTCCGAAAATATACTCCAAGGAGAACCCTTTAAATTGACCTCCAGTACTGCTTTCTACCCAAGCATTCAATCCGGTGTATTCTCCTATAATTCCTGTTAAGCCATAGTTTATCGCTGCAATGACCGCAATAAACGCCAACAGCATTCCACCTACATTCAAGGCCAACTTCAAGCCCTCGGCTGCTCCTATGGACATCGCATCAATGATGTTTACTCCCATGGATTCCTTGTTTACTTCAAGTTTGTCCTGCTTGATTTCTTTCTCTGTTTCTGGAATAAACATCTTGGACATCACAATTGCGCCAGGAGCATTCATGATACTTGCACCCAACAAATAGGCTGCAAACTTACTTTGCTCCTCCATGCTATCTCCACCTAAGAATGCTACATAGCCTGCGAGTACTCCTCCGGCAATGGTAGCCATCCCTCCTGTCATCAAGCACATCAACTCAGATTTACTCATCTGAGGAATGAAAGGTCTTACTAAGAGCGGGGCTTCTGTTTGACCCAAAAAGATATTTCCAGCAGCAGAAAGAGATTCTGGTCCAGATAGACGCATAGATCGTGCCATTACCCAAGCAATGCCATACACGACCTTTTGTAAGATCCCTAGGTAATACAAGCCTGAGGATACCGTGGAAAAAAAGATGATGGTGGGCAATACCTTGAAAGCAAAAATAAATCCGAAGGTATCTCCCGCTAAGTCCCCAAAAATAAAACGTGCACCCGCCTCACTAAAACTCAAGAACTTTACAAAGCCTTCAGAAAGCAATTGGAATGCATCCTTAACTACCGTCACCTGAGTGATCAAGAATCCAAAAACCAATTGTAGGGAGATGCCTATAGCAACCAACCTCCAGTCAATTTTTTTCTTATTGGATGAAAATAGATAAGCCACCAATACGATGACTAGGATTCCGAATGCACCTCTTGCGTAGTCCATGAAGTTAGGGTAAATACAACTTCTAAAAATAGGCCAATCTTTAGCAAGAAAAAAGCCCCGAGAGAAATCGGGGCTTAAAAATTTAGTTTCGCTTATTTATTTCATCCCGAATACGGGCAGCCTTTTCATAATCCTCGTCCACAATGGCCTTATCCAACATGGTGTTGAGTTTGTCCAAACTAAAATCCTTTAAGGAGTTTTCTTTCGGTGGAGCCCCTTTTCCGGAAACAGACTTACTGGTTTTTTTCGGTGGTTCTTGCTTATCCTCCTCTGTAAATTCAATTCCCGCCTCTGAAAGCACCTTCTCTGAACAAAAGATGGGAGCTCCAAAACGAACTGCTATTGCAATCGCATCTGAGGGTCTACTATCAATTTCAGCTAAGGCTTGCTCATTTTTGCTATGAATTAGGGCATAAAAGACACCTTCCTTAAATTCTGAAATGACAATTTTCTCGATCTCAAACTGAAAGCTATCCGAGAAGGATTTGAACAGGTCATGTGTCATGGGACGATTGGGAATGATTTTCTCAATCTCTATGGCTATGGCTTGCGCCTCAAACATGCCAATGACAATGGGAAGTCTACGTACTCCTTCCACCTCTCCCAACACCAAGGTAAACGACCCCGATTGCGAGTGGTTGGACGAAAGTCCCAAGATTTCCATTTCTACCAGTTTTTCCACAAATTTTACTGTGCTGCCTTAAGTGCTGCGGTTAGTTGAGGTACTACTTCAAATGCATCCCCTACAATTCCATAATCTGCTGCCTTGAAAAAAGGAGCCTCAGGATCTTTATTGATCACCACAATGCATTTGGATGAATTGACGCCCGCAAGATGTTGAATCGCACCTGAAATTCCAACGGCAATGTACAAAGTTGGCGCCACTTTTACGCCCGTTTGTCCTACGTGCTCGTGGTGAGGTCTCCATCCAATGTCTGAAACAGGCTTGGAACAACCGGTAGCAGCACCAAGTGTATGCGCTAGTTCCTCAATCATCCCCCAGTTTTCTGGACCCTTCATTCCTCGACCGCCAGATACCACAATGTCTGCTTCAGGTAGCAATACTTCCCCTGTCGCACGTTCGGTAGCGGTGATTTTAGAAGCAAAATCAGCAGCAGCGATCGAAACAGCGAAAGCCTCTACCTGAGCCTTTGCTCCATCTACCTTTTGATCTACTGCGTTCTTTTTGATGGCGAGGATTTTCTTGGTGGTGGTGATCGTGGTATCCGCAAAGGCCTTGCCTGTATAAATACTTCTCTTCACTACAAATCCACCTTGCAAACGAGGAAGTTCCACCACATTGGATACCAGACCTGCGTCCAATTTGATCGCAAGTCGAGCCGCTACGGCATCCCCTAAGGAGGATTTGGCCAAAATCAAGGTACTCGCCCCTACCGCTTGGAAGGCTTGTGCCACTGCAGAAGCATGTGCTTGGATCACCCCTGCATTGAGTCGCTCATCGGAGGCGTGCAACACTTTGGCTGCTCCTGCTTCTCCAACAGAAGCCAATTCTTGCGAGTCTATTGTTCCCAAGGCAATTGCTACCACGGAACCTTCTCCTGTTTTTTGTGCCAAAGCAAAGGCAAAGGAAACTGCCTCTAAACTGGTTTTTTTAATTTTCCCAGCAGCCTGTTCTACATATACTAAGATCGACATATTCTATTGACTTATAGTGAATTAAAAAAACCGTATTAAAGTACTTTGGCTTCATTTTTTAGCAAACGAACCAATTCAGAAACCTGATCCTTGTCTACCAATTTGACAGATCCTTTTGCCGGAGGCAATTGGAAACTACTCGCCTCAGCCTGTGTCTCTTGACTAGTTGGCTCGACGACCAGCAAAGGCTTGGTTCGTGCCGACATGATTCCGCGCATATTTGGAATTTTCCACTCCGCTATGGGCTCCTGGCATCCTGCGATCAAAGGCAACTGTGCCTCCAATTGCTCTTTACCTCCTTCAATCTCACGAGCCATCTTCACAGTCGTTCCCTCCAAATCAAGTTTCATTACAGGTGAAAAAGAAGGCATGCCCAGCAACTCTCCTACCATTCCATGAACCATGCCTCCATTGAAGTCGATGGATTCTCTGCCCATCAAAATCAAATCATAGCCTCCGTCTTTGGCCACTTGGGCAATTTGCTTGGCCACAAAAAAACTGTCCTTCGGAAATGAATTTACCCGAATGGCATCGTCGGCTCCAATGGCCAATGCTTTTCTCAATGTCGGCTCTGTTTCGGCTTCGCCTACATTCAGTGCAGTCAAAGTTCCACCGGTTTGATCTCGCAATTCTACCGCTCTAGCCAAGGCATAATCGTCATAGGGCCCAATGATAAACTGGACTCCTGTGGGGTCAAACTTGGTATTGTTGGCAGTAAATTGAATCTTGGAAGTCGTATCGGGCACGTGGGTGATACAAACAAGAATCTTCATTGGTTTAGCGTTTGGTTATTTAGATTTATTTTGCGTGAAAATAACAGGCAAGCGTTAATTAAAAAAACTATTCATGCGCAATTTGGAACGAATCGAACTTCTAAAAGGATACTGCAAAGAGGAACCTGGAAATCCTTTCAATTTTTATGCGTTGGCATTAGAATACCGTGAATCTGACAAACCTGCAGCAGCCGAATTATTTGATTTCGTCCTGTCCAATTTCCCAAATTATCTGCCCGTATATTTCCCAGCTGCCCATTTTTTTTACGAAGAAGACGACCTTCAAAAAGCAAAACAAGTCTTTGAATCAGGATTAGCCCTAGCTAATGACTTACAAGACGAAAAAGGAAAAAAAGAGTTGGCCAATGCCTACCAAAACTTTTTGTTTGAAACGGACATGG
>CAJBER010000199.1 GCA_903952135.1 uncultured Algoriphagus sp. | reverse complement strand
TTTGGGACTTTTCGCTACTGCGGCAAAATCCCTCCAACTCAAGGTAGCGCCCATTCCAAACATAATGAGCTGTATCAAGGGATTGATCAAGCCCGTTAAGGTAAATCCTGCTACCTCCTGGAATGGTTTTGGAAAAAACATAGCTAAGGTTACCACCCCTAGGATGGCAATAGGGAAGCTATAGGGCATTAATGCAGCGCGATATCGAAACCCAAGAGCGAGGGTCCACCAAAACAGCACCATGCAAATTCCAGCAACTCCATACCCATCCGTCCACAAAAAAGGAATACTGAGAAGCGCTAGAATAAGTGAAAGAAGTACTAAAAACCGAAACATAAATTGGAAACAATTTGAAGTGGAAGTACCTTTTTTTTATTCAGTTTATCAAGCAAAAAGTGAAGATCATGAATGAGAGATCTTGATTTGAGCACAGAAACTTCATAGGCGGATAAACTTATTCCCAAATAATATTCGTACTTTTGCGGCTTCAATTAGGCAAACCATGCAACAAATTCGGAATATCGCGATCATCGCTCACGTTGACCACGGTAAAACAACACTTGTGGATAAAATCATCCACGTTTCCAAAATCTTCAGAGAAAACCAACAATTTGAAGATCTAATCCTGGACAACAATGATCTTGAGCGGGAGCGCGGGATTACCATCCTTTCCAAGAACGTATCCGTTCGTTACAAGGAACATAAAATCAACATTATTGACACCCCGGGTCACGCCGACTTTGGAGGTGAGGTAGAACGCGTGCTGAAAATGGCCGACGGAGTAATCCTCCTTGTCGATGCCTTTGAAGGGCCAATGCCACAAACGCGCTTTGTATTGGGCAAAGCCTTGGCCCTTGGCCTAACTCCTATTGTAGTAGTCAACAAGGTCGACAAAGAAAACTGTAGACCAGATGAGGTATATGAATCCGTGTTTGAACTGATGTTCAACCTCGATGCCACTGAAGAGCAACTTGACTTCCAGACACTTTACGGTTCAGCCAAGCAAAACTGGATGGGCCCAGATTGGAAAAACCCAACCGACTCTATCCTTCCTTTGTTGGACGCGATCATCGACCACATTCCTGAACCAAAAATTGAAGAAGGAACCTTGCAAATGCAAATCACTTCCTTGGACTATTCCAACTTTGTGGGACGTATTGCCATCGGGCGTATCGCGCGTGGAACCATCTCTGAAAACCAGCAAATTGCACTTTGCAAGGCGGATGGCTCCATCAAGAAAATGCGTGTCAAAGAATTGCACACCTTCGAAGGTCTTGGAAAAAATAAAGTTCAGACTGTAACAGCAGGTGATATTTGCGCCGTAACCGGTATCGAAGATTTTGAAATTGGAGACACCATTGCGGATGTAGACAATCCAGAGCCACTCAAGCGTATCTCCATTGACGAGCCTACGATGAACATGCTCTTCACCATCAACAACTCTCCATTTTTTGGCAAGGAAGGTAAATTTGTGACTTCCCGCCACTTGAGAGATCGTTTGATGAAGGAAACTGAAAAGAATTTGGCCCTTCGTGTAGAACCTACAGATTCAGAAGACCGATTCTTGGTCTATGGTCGAGGTATCCTTCACTTGTCCGTATTGATCGAGACCATGCGAAGAGAAGGCTACGAACTTCAAGTAGGTCAGCCTCAGGTAATCTTCAAGGATATCGACGGCATGAAATCAGAGCCTATCGAAACCCTAGTGGTGGATGTACCTCAAGAAACTGCCGGTAAAGTAATCGAATTGGCTACCCAACGTAAAGGTGAATTGCTGATCATGGAACCGAAAGGCGACTTGCAACACTTGGAATTTAAAATCCCTTCTAGAGGTTTGATCGGTTTGCGAAATAACGTGCTTACTGCTACCCAAGGAGAAGCGATCATGAACCACCGTTTTGAAGCCTATGAACCTTTTAAAGGACCTATTCCAGGTAGAATCAACGGTTCTTTGATCTCCATGGAAGGCGGACAGTGTACCGCTTACGCCATCGACAAATTACAAGATCGTGGGGTATTCTTTATTGAACCAGGAGATGACTTGTATACCGGTCAGGTAATCGGGGAACATTCCCGTGACAACGACATCGTGGTCAACGTACAGAAAGGCAAGAAATTGACCAACATGCGTGCTTCCGGTTCGGATGACAACGTACGAATTGCTCCTCCAAAGCGTTTTTCTTTGGAAGAATCCATGGAATACATCCAGAAAGATGAGTACTTAGAAATTACCCCTAAGTCCATCCGTATGCGAAAAATCTACTTGGACGAGAACGAGCGTACCCGCATGGCGAAGAAGGAGGATTAATCCTCCCTTACCTAACTTTTAAAAATGTCCCCAAGAATTTTTGGGGACATTTTTTTTGTGGTTACCACTGCGCGTGTACTTGTGCTTTGATGTATTGCCCGTAAATGCGGGAAGCCTCCTGCATCTGATTTGGACTCAAGGGAGGCAATTGACCTGCACGAATATTCTGGTCTACCTGATCCAAAGAAGAGGCTCCAGGAATCACCGTACTCACTTGTCGGTGCATCAATACCCAACGAAGTGCTTTAGCGCCTAGGTCATGTCCTTCTGAAAAATGAGTTTTCAGTTCTTCCACTGCCTCAAAACCCAAATCCAAAGGCACTCCAGAGAAGGTTTCCCCTTTATCGAAAGCCTTTCCCTCCCGGTTGAAAAATCGATGATCCTCGACGTCAAAGGTAGTTTGCTTGGTAATTTTTCCAGTTAGCAATCCGCTTGCTAGGGGCACACGCACGATCAATCCCACATTTTTCTCCTCGGCTAGTTCAAATAGTTCCTCCACCGGCTTTTGCCGAAATAGATTTACAATCACTTGAATGGAAGATACCACCGGGTAATTCATTGCGCGAATTCCTTCGTCTACCTTTTCAATACTCACACCAAGCGCGGCTACTTTTCCTTGTTGAATCAACTCTTCAAAAAGCCCAAAGACCTCATCTTGGTCATAGACTGGACTTGGAGGACAGTGCAACTGAATCAAATCCAACCGCTCCAATCCGGTATTTTGAAGGCTATCTTCCACAAATTTTTGAAGATTTTTGGGAGTATATCCAGCGGCATCATGCGGTTGCAAACGTCGACCACACTTGGTGGCTACATAGATCGTTTCACTACGCTCACGGACCGCCTTTCCTACAGCGGCTTCACTTAAGCCTCCATCGTACACATCGGCCGTGTCTACAAAGTTTACCCCCTGATCAAAGGCAGCATGCAGGAGTTGAGATGCTATTTTGGGATCAAAAGGCTTTCCCCAGCCTCCACCTACCTGCCAGGTGCCTAGCCCAATTTCTGAAATAGACCAACCTGTTTTTCCAAGTACACGATAATTCATAGTTTCAATTGATTTAGAAGTTTTCAAACCAGCATATATCTACTAGCCCTGTTCGAGAAAGCAAGATAAATTTTTATATTTATCCCGCCTCAGCAAAACTCAAATGGATCTCTGATGAGTGCCTGAAGCTAAAAATCATGAAATCTAGTAGACGAAAATTTATTCAAACAATTACGCTTGCAAGTGCTGCAAGTTTAGTTCCTATTCACTTGACCCATTCCAAACCTATGGCAACTCAAAAAATCATCCACCAAGTATATTTCTGGCTACATAAAGAATCGGATGTTGCTGAATTTTTGAAAGATGCAGTTCCTATGTTGGGACGCTGCAAGGATGTGACTCAGTTTTACCAGGGTGTCCCTGCTCCTACCGAAAAAAGAGAGGTCGTAGATCATAGTTTTCATGTGTCCTGCAGTCTCTTTTTTGACTCCTTGGAAGGGCAAGCCGCTTACCAAAAGGATCCACTTCACTTGGAGTTTATTGCCAAATATTCTTCCTTCTGGAAATCCGTGAAAGTTTATGACATTATGCTATAAAACAAGAAACCCAATTTTACGTTAGATTTAAAAAATTAGACTACTCCTATGAAAAAATTGATTTGGATAAGTGCTTGGTTGTGGATCGGCTTGTGGTCTTGTACACCTACAGAAGAACCAACAACTGTAAACCCTACCCCAGATACACCAGTGGTAGATGAAGTCAAAAAAGCCATTGTGGATGTGATGCGGGAATGGTATTACTGGAACGGACAGCTTCCGGCGACCGTTGATTTAACCAAGTATGCTTCCAACGAAGCCTTGCTTGACGGCATCATTTACAAGCCCATCGATCGATTCTCTTATTTAACCACACAGGAAGCGTTCAACAATGCTTTTGTAGGCAAAAATGCAGGACATGGGTTTGGATTTGCCTTTACCGCAGATGAAAAACTCTATGTATCCTTTGTATTTGCCGAATCTCCTGCTGGAAAAGATGGCTGGAAAAGAGGCTGGGAAATCACCCAGATCAATGGCAAACCCATCGCAGAATACAAAGTTACTGGGGGATATGACTTTAAACTAGGAGGATCAGACCCAGGCATCGTCAATTCCTTTACCTTCAAATTGCCTGACGGAACCACTACTACCCGTACCAACACGAAAGCAGAGTACCAATCAAATTCCGTTTTGGATCAGCGCGTGATTCAGGTGGACGCCAAAAAGGTGGGCTACTGGGCTTACCAAAGTTTCAAAGCTACCGCAGGACTTAGTCCTACCCGCAGTGCAGAAGTGCAAACCAGTATGGAATTCTTCCAGAATCAAGGCGTACAAGAGTTAATTATTGACCTTCGTTACAATGGTGGGGGTTCAGTAGCTGTAGCCGAACAGATTTGCAATTACTTAATTCAGACTGCAAATAATAATAAGTTGATGTATACCAATAGGTTGAATCCCATTAAAGTAGCACAAAATACCTCTCGGAATTTCAGCAAAATTGGAACTATCAGCTTGAGTCGGGTGATTTTCATTACCTCGGGGAGCTCTGCCTCAGCATCTGAGTTAATCATCAATGCTCTAGATCCTTACATGCAGGTAGTGCTTATTGGAGACAATACCTACGGCAAGCCGGTAGGTTCTTTCCCACTTTCTAGCTACAACCGCATCCTACAAGCCAATAACGTGGAAGTAGTGCCGATTACCTTCGCCATTGCAAACTCAGCTGGTAAAGCGGAATATTTCGATGGGTTTCCTGCCAACTTTAAAGTGGGAGATAGTCCTCAGTTTGCTTGGGGAGATGTGAAAGACCTTCGTTTGGCTGCAGCTATTCAGTACATCCGTACGGGCACTGTGGGCAACAGAATGAAAGATACCTACTACAAGCCTACTTGGGAAATCATCGATGCCTTCAAGGGATTGCAACAAGAATTTCCTGTTTTCTAAAACGAAATTGCTACCCACGAAAAAAGAGCTCGATGAAATTCGAGCTCTTTTTTATTCCTATCCAATCCGAAATTAGTTCGAATGCCGTCGCTTGAGCACTTCCACTACCTCATCCAATTCGTAGCCTTTAGCCTCCAAAAGTACCAGGTAGTGAAATAGGAGATCTGCCGCCTCACCTAAAAATAGCTCCTTGTTGTCATCCTTGGCTTCAATCACCAATTCCACGGCTTCTTCCCCAACTTTCTGCGCTAGTTTATTGATTCCTTTTGCAAAGAGACTTGCGGTGTAGGACCCTTCTGTAGGATTTGATTTTCGATCTTTGATAATGGCCCGAAGTTGGTCGATAAATCCAGTTTGAGAGGTGTTTGGTTCGTCAAAACACGTATCAGCTCCCGTATGGCAAACAGGTCCGAGTGGCTTCGCTTTGATTAGAATAGCATCTCCATCACAGTCCTCCTGCATGCGGATGACTTCTAGAAAATTGCCAGAGGTCTCTCCTTTGGTCCACAACCTATTTTTGCTGCGCGAGAAAAAGGTAACTCTCCCCGATTCTTGAGTCTTGGCAAGTGCCTCCTCATTCATGTAGCCCAGCATCAAAACTTTCCCGCTCAGTGCATCCTGCACCACTGCTGGAATTAGGCCCTCCATTTTTTTAAAATCTATATTCATTTTCAAATTTTATTAACTAAATGAACGAAATACAATGGAAATAAATTGAAATAAACCGAGCAAGCTCGGTGAAATAGGTCTACCCGCTCGTCAATCTTTCCTATTTCACGAAGCGAAGCGGAGTTTATTTCCACTCTATTTCAATGTATTTCTACCTTATTTCCACTCTATTTCAAGGTATTTTTACCTTATTTCCACTCTATATCTACTTTATTTCAATTCCGTACTACTACTCCTTCCTTCTCCAAATACATTTTCAATTCTGGAATACCAATTTCCTTGAAGTGGAAAATGCTTGCCGCCAAGGCTGCATCTGCTTTTCCAAGAGTAAATACGTCTTTGAAATGCA